>CAZHMP010000015.1:18784-23548 GCA_964533595.1 uncultured Acidimicrobiales bacterium
CCGCGGACCGGCCGGCGTATCGATCACTCTGGCATGGTGACCAGTGGCAATCGTCTCGAACCCGAGGGCCTCGGCCCGGTGAAGAAGGCGATCAAACTTCAAGTGCCTGTTGCACTCGATGCAAGGGTTGGGGGTGCGTCCGGCGGCGTGGTCGGCGGCGTAGGGGGCCACAACATCGCGTTCGAACTCGTCACCGAAATTGAAAACATGATGTTCGATACCGAGCCGATCCGCGACTCTGCGAGCATCATCGACATCGCTCACGGCACAACACCCCGTGTCGCTTTCGCCTCCCCACAGCTTCATGGTGACGGCAACCACCTCGTGACCCGCGTCGATCAGAAGCGCGGCTGCCACCGACGAGTCGACCCCGCCCGACATCGCCACCATCACCGGCGATCCGCTCATGTCAGCCCCCGCCGAACTTGGTCAAACGGTTGACCGCTTCCGGGATTATCTCCAACGCGGCCGCAATATCGTCTTGGCTCGATGATGGCCCCAGCGAGAGCCGCAACGAACCCACCGCGAGATCTCGCGACACTCCCATCGATGCCAGAACATGAGATGGCTCCTGCGCTCCCGCCGAACACGACGAGGCCGCCGACGCCCGCAAACCCTGAGAATCGAGCAAGAACAACAACGCCTCCGCCTCGATGTCGCGCAGACAAATGTGGGCAATCCCGGCAACCAGATGTTCACGGCTACCAGCCTGTGCAGCCGTGATCACGACACGGTCACCCATGGCGGCGACGAGACCGTCGAGAAGCGAATCACGCAAAGCTCGGATGCGAACAACGTCGGCCTCGCGCTCGCGCACTGTCTCCTCGACCGCGGCGGCGAAAGCAACTGCTCCGGCCACATCCGGTGTGCCGGCGCGGCGGCCCCGTTCCTGGCCTCCGCCGAGGATCAGCGGATCGAGCTCGAGTCCGCCTCTCATGATCAGAGCCCCGGTCCCGACCGGTCCACCTATCTTGTGGCCGGTGATGGAAACCAAGTCGAATTTGGCTGCGATCTCTGACAGGTCGAGCCATTGAACGGCTTGCACGGCATCGGTGTGCAGCAACGCACCCGGCGCGCTGCGGCGGACCAAACTGGCAATGTCGTCCAGCGGTGTGATCGCTCCGGTCTCGTTGTTGACCGCCATCGCGGACACGATTGAAACATCGCTGGGTGCGCCATCAAGGACCGTTGAAAGACTGTCGAGATCGGGGGTGCCGTCCGGCCGCAACCCGAAGGTGATGCCGCCGGCATGCTCAACCGGCTCCAGAACAGCATGATGCTCTCCCGCGGTGCACACGGCCAAACCTCCGCGCGAACGCAATGCGCCACGAATCGCGAAGTTGTCGGCCTCCGAACCCCCACTCGTGAACACCACCTCGGATGGTTGACATCCGACTGCTTCTGCGATCACATCGCGGGCATCGTCAAGGGCGCGTCGAGCGTCACGAGCCGCCCTGTGAGCTCCGGTGGGGTTGGCGTGATGATGCGACGATGCTTTGATCCAAGCCTCTCGCGCCACTGGCCGCAGCGGCGCGCTCGCCGCATGATCGAGATAGATCTCATCACGCTTCATCGGGGTAGTTTATGACCACCGGGTGTGCCGGCCCTCAGTTCCGACTCGGAAGTGCCGACGTGCGATCTGATGAAGACAGATCGGGAGGCGAGCAAATACCAGTCCGAGATTCGCCGCGCTCACAGCAATCTTCACCATTTGCTGATGGCGCTTTTCGCCCTGTCACTCGCTGGGATTCTCATCACCATCTTGACCATCTCCGCGGCCGACCGTCGTGGCGCACGTGACGAGGCCACCGATCTTGAACTCCTGCACGAGGTCTCCCAGATTGAGAACCTCTCACACTCGTTGACCCTCAACTTGGCGACGGCGGGAGCTGATCAGTCCCAAGACTCCGACACCAACGGCCTGATTCTTCAGCTCAGAAGTCGCATAGATCGCCTCGACCGGCTTGCAGTCGGCGACGTTGAACTTGTTGTCGATGAGCAAACAAGGCGACTCTCGGAGTTGGTTGACGAGATCAGTCGCAAGCTCGCCAAAGCCGACGGACTTGAACCCATCACGCCGGCGCAAGCCATTGATCTGGCGCAGAGGTTGACCAGCACCGTGAGTTCGTTCAGCGCCACAACGCACGCGTCAGTGATGGATCGGGAGACCGGAGATCACCTTTCCACCACCCTTCGTCTTCTGAATCTCGCGGGACCAACGGCGGCATTGCTGTTGTTGTTGGCGCTCAACTACGTGAGAAACCGTGACATGCGGCTGTCGTATCTCGACGTCAGATCCCAGCTCGATACGGAAGACAATGAGCGGCAGCGAATCCAAAGGCTGGCCATGGCTCAGACCAACGCCATGGAACTCATTGCCGCCGGGGCGCATCGTAGAGACATAGAGTCGGAAGTTGCCGAAATGGTAGAGGTCGCAACCAGCAGCACGTGGTCGGTCGGCTCGGACGGACTTGCCCCAACCGTTGTCGACGCCTCTCCGCTCGCACCCGATCTGGCTCTCGCCGTCGAGAGAATCCTTTCCGTAACGAGCGCCCGTGATCGATCAGCGGCCGATCTCGTGTTCGAGGCCACCCACGATGGGTTGACAAAGCTCCACAATCGCAAGGCCGTGCTCGAACACATCCATCGCGTGATGCAGCAACGCCGCGACGATCAATCAATCGCCGTTGTCTACATGGACCTCGACGGATTCAAGTATGTGAACGACACGTTCGGGCACTCTTTCGGTGATGATGCTCTCTGCGAGGTGGCGAGGCGACTCGAATCGTCGGCCCGGCGTGGCGACTTCGTGGGGCGAGTTGGCGGCGACGAGTTCGTGGCTGTGCTCTATCCGGTCACATCCGAGGCGGCCGACATGGTTGCCGAGCGAATCGTTGATTCGGTCGGGCAACCGTTCAATGTCAGAGACGTAACGGTCGACATCGGTCTGAGCATGGGTGTCAGCTTCGCCAACCCCGGCGACACCGACCCCGACGTCATGATGCGCGAAGCCGACCACGCCATGTACAAGGCCAAACGGACCCGTCAACAAATAGTGGTGGCCGACGAACAACTCCGCCAGGCCGACCGAGACCAGCATGAAATCGAAAAGCGGATCGGCGAAGCACTCGCCGGCGACGGCATCGCCGTGCAATACCAGCCCATAGTCGACACGGCAACCGGCCGACTCCACGGAGTGGAGGCCCTGGCACGACTCCGAATGGGCGACGACATGCTGGCACCTGCAACGTTCATCGAAATCGCCGAGCACACCGGACAGATCATCGACATCGACCGACGAGTCCTGAGCCTCGCGTCGGCCCAAGTCGCCGATTGGAACCGCAGGTTCGCAACCGTGATCGAACTGGCGGTGAACATTTCCGCGGTCCACGTCAGCCGCGGCAACTCGCTTTCCGATCTACACGCCACCCTCGAACAATCCGGCCTGCCGGCCGAACTGCTCAACATCGAGATCAACGAAGCAGTGTTCCTTCGCGACATGATCGACGTGAGCAAAAGAATCGACTCGATCCGGCGTCACGGCGTGAAGTTCTCGATCGACGACTTCGGCACCGGATACTCATCGTTCGGTTACCTACAGAAACTGCCGGTCGACACCCTCAAAATCGACAAAATGTTCGTCGATGAGATCGAGAACTCACACGCCGAGCGGGCCATCGTCAAATCGATTCTCGAAGTCGCCGACGCCCTCGAACTCAACGTGGTGGCCGAAGGGATCGAAACATCGGAACAACTCGAAATCCTCCGAGATCTTGGCTGCCCACTGAGCCAGGGCTTCCACTTCTCCAAGCCACTCGACCCAAACGTGTTCGAACACGAATGGCTCACCGCCTGACCTCGACATCGCTCCCGCGGCACAATGACGGTGATGCACGGTTACCGACCAGACACCTACGGCGAGAGTTTTGCCGACGTATACGACGCTTGGTACCGAGACGTGAGCGATATCGATGCAACGGTCGCCCATATCGCACGTCTCGCCGCTGACGGAACGGTGCTGGAGCTTGGTGTCGGAACGGGTCGACTGGCACTTCCCTTGGCCGAAGCCGGGGCACGAGTGGTGGGCATCGATTCATCACGGTCGATGATCGAGCGACTGTTGTCGAAGCCTCGTTCGCGTGCCGTCCCCGTGGTGCTCGGCGACATGGCCGAGCTTCCGTTCGACGCCGACCGGTTCGCCGTGGCATTCGCGGCGTTCAACACGTTCTTCAACTTGACCACCGTCGAAGCCCAACAACGGTGTGCCACGAGGCTGGCCGACGTGATCTGCAAAGGTGGGCGGCTCGTGATTGAAGCGTTCAATCCACCGACGGAGGGGCTCTCCGACGGCGGTACCTCCGTGCGAGATATAGCCATCGATTCGGCCGTGCTCACCGTGTCGAAACACGACCCAGCCGGACAACGCATAGTTGGGCACCACATCGAAATCACGTCGGCGGGAGTCCGGATGCGTCCATGGGCGTTGCGTTACCTCACGCCCGAGCAGCTCGACGATCTGATGAGAGATGCCGGATTCGTGCTCGAAAGTCGCAGCGGTGGCTGGCGCGGTGAGCCGTTCGATCCGACCGGCGACATCCATGTCAGCACCTACCTGTCGCCAGGGTGAACCAATCAGAAAATCGGGTTGGCCCACTGAGCTGCGGCCCAAATTGATCCTGTCACCAGCAAGACTGACAGCAGCGTCGCGCCTACGTAGGACATCCACTCCGGTTGCCTGGCCTTGACGACGGAAATGTAGAGAAG
>CAZHMP010000015.1:23648-43686 GCA_964533595.1 uncultured Acidimicrobiales bacterium
AGTCGCTCGAGTTGAGGACCGAGAATCCACAGAGCAAACATGTTGAACCCGATGTGCATGAGTCCGTCGTGGAGAAAGGCCGACGTGATCAGACGGTAATACTCGCCCTGGTCCACGCCGAGTCCCACGAGTCGTCCGCCCTGGAGATCGGTCTTGAATGCGAAGAGCGACCCGTCACGCAGCGCGTCGCTGCCGAGCCGAAACAGAGATCCACCCGAGTAGATCGAGAAGAGCATGCCCACGAGGCTCAGACCAATCAGCACCTTGGTGGCGACTGGGTCGAAGGCCACAGGGCCCCGAATGATTTTCTGGGAGCCACCGTGCAGACACTCCGGGCAGTGGAACCCCACCGAAGCTTGATTCATGCACTCAGTGCAAATGGGGCGACCGCAGCGTTGGCATTTCACTGCACCGCGACGGTGCTCGTGCCGATAGCAACTTGTGAACTCTGATCCGTGGTCTGCGTCTGACACGGGAGGGACCGTATCCGTGTCTGCCCCCTCAACGGTTGGCGCGGTCGCACCGAGAACCATCAAAGGGCATGTAACTTCTCTTGTCGTGGAACGTTCTTCGCAACTCGACGATCGCATCGACAGTTTGGCACGCACGCCGACGCTCCTGGTCGCCTGCGACTACGACGGCACCATCGCCCCGATCGTCGACGACCCCATGAAGGCACTTCCGCTACGCGAGACCGCAGTGGCCCTTCGAAATCTGGCATCTCTCCCCCACACCCACGTGGCCGTCATCTCGGGGCGCTCGCTGCGTGATCTGGCGGCGCTGTCGCGTCTTCCGATCGAGATACATCTGGTCGGTTCGCACGGAACCGAGTTCGACATCGATTTCGCCCTCGACCTCGAGCCCGAGCTGATCGAACAACGACACGCACTCATCGCGGGTCTACGGGCCATTTCCGACGATCTGGAAGGTGTCACATTGGAAGTGAAGCCCACCTCGGTGGCCGTTCACTACCGCAAAGTCGACGACGACCAGGTGACATCACTCCTGGATGGAGTGGCCGCCGTGGCCCACGAAGTCGGCGATGTCACCGTCCGCCACGGCAAGAAGGTCTGCGAACTGCTTCTGGTCCCCACCGACAAGGGCGAGGCGCTCAAGACGGTTCGTGGATCAGTCGGGGCGAACGCAGTGATGTTCCTCGGCGACGACGTGACCGACGAAGATGCTTTTGCCACCCTCCAGGGCCCTGATCTCGGGGTGAAAGTTGGTGCGGGTGAATCGATCGCGCCCTTCCATGTCAACTCCCCGAACGAGGTTGCCGTGTTGCTGGCCGCCTTGTGCTCCCGACGATCCGACTGGCTTGCCGGTGCCGGAATCACCCCGATCGAAGCACATTCGATGCTGTCCGACCAACGCACCGTGGCGCTGGTCACCCCCGATGCTCGAGTGTCGTGGATGTGTGTGCCACGCGTCGACTCATCAGCGATCTTCGCTGAACTCGTCGGCGGACCCAACGCCGGGCACTTCTCTGTGGCGGCACTCGGTACCTCATCCAAACCCGTCCAGAAATACCTCGACGACACGCTGATCTTGAACACCACCTGGCCCTCATTGACGGTCACCGACTACCTCGACTGTTCCGATGGTCGCCCCGACCGCATGTCGGGGCGAACCGATCTCATGCGGGTGATCGACGGCGATGGCTTTGCCCGCATCGAGTTCGCACCCCGGCTCGACTTCGGCCGTTTCCCAACACAACTCGAAGTTCGTGAGGGCGGACTCGAGGTTGTGAATTCGGCCGACCTGGTCGTGCTGCGGTCGCCGGGAGTCGAGTGGCACGTGGAAGACGTCGGCATCCATCAAACAGCGTGGGCCGAGATCGACCTGGCCGATGGGCCGGTCACACTCGAGCTCCGCTGCGGAACGGCATCGTTGCGACCCGACCGCAGCGACGAACCCAGCAGAAGACGATCCACCACCGCCTACTGGTCGGATTGGGCAAATCAACTCGATGTGCCGCCCGCAGGCAGCGATCTGGTCAAGCGTTCCGCTCTCACCATCAAGGCACTCTGCCACGGACCGACCGGCGCGATTCTGGCGGCTCCCACCACAAGCCTCCCCGAGTTTCTCGGCGGGGTTCGAAATTGGGACTACCGATACTGCTGGATTCGCGACGCCTCTCTCGCGGCCGGCGCACTCGTCCGCTTGGGGTCCATCGACGAAGCCATGGATCTTCTCGACTGGCTGCTCCAGGTGATCGAGACGAGCGACACCGGCCCCGAGCGCTTGTCGCCTCTCTACACAGTCAACGGGCAGAAGCTTCCGCCTGAGGCCACGATCGAGGAATTGGCCGGATACGCCGGGTCGAGGCCGGTACGTGTCGGAAACGCCGCCGACCATCAGGTTCAGCTCGATGTATTTGGTCCGGTGATCGAACTCATTCATCAGCTTGGCGATGTCGACGCTCCCCTGTCAGCACGACACTGGCGCCTCGTGGAAGCTCTGGTCGGAGCCGTCGACAAACGCTGGATGGAACCCGATCAGGGAATCTGGGAGATTCGGGCTGCCCCGCGCCACCACGTCTACTCGAAGATCATGTGCTGGGTCACCGTCGACCGAGCCGTCGACGTCGCCGAGAAGGTGTTCGGCCGCGAGCGCCCCGAATGGCAGATCCTCCGCGATGACATCGCCTCCGACATCCTTTCGAACGGGTGGAAGGATGAGGTTGGTGCATTCACCGCGGCCTACGACGGCACAGACCTCGACGCGTCGGTGTTGATGATCGGCTTGTCTGGGCTTCTCGACCCCGATGACCCCCGCTTCAAGTCGACGGTCTCAGCCGTTGAAACATGGCTTCGCGATGGTCCCACGGTCTACCGCTACAAACATGATGACGGACTACCCGGTGATGAAGGCGGATTCAATCTCATGACGTCGTGGCTGATCGACTCGAAAATCCTCATCGGTGACAAAGTCGGGGCTCGAGATCTATTCGATCAACTGATCGGCCTCAGCGGACCCACCGGTTTGATGGCCGAGGAATACGACCCCGTGACTCGGCGGGCGCTCGGGAATCACCCGCAGGCATACTCACACCTCGGCGTGATTCACAACGCCTGCAATATCAGAGACTGACAGCGCTCTCGCTCATGCCCACCGAGTTGATGTCGACCTCGAGAGTTTGGGTGGAGGCGGGACACGTGATGCACGCACCCTGGAGTTCGACGGTGACGACGCCCCCGCGCGCCGCATTCCCGGCCTAACATCTCGGCCATGAACTGGTTGGCATACCTAACGGCGGTTGTCTACGCACATCAGGGCGGTTGGGATGAAGTGATTCTCGTGGCCGTACCGGTCACGATATTCGCCGGACTCCTGCTCGTGGCCCGCAGGCGGGCGCAGTCGCTCAACGACGAGAGTTAGTGGCGCGACCGGTTTGTGTCCGATGGCATCGCTGGTGTTCAAGATCGCAGTTCGCACCCGCATGTCTCACCCAACAAAACGTCCCCGCGGGGACGTGCCGCGGTGATTCGGCTACGCCGCGATCCCGCCCGATGACCGCACCCGCGTCGCGGGCCTCCTGCTCGTGGCCCGCAGGCGGGCGCAGTCGCTCAACGACGAGAGTTAGTGGCGCGACCGGTTTGTGTCCGATGGCATCGCTGGTGTTCAAGATCGCAGTTCGCACCCGCATGTCTCACCCAACAAAACGTCCCCGCGGGGACGTGCCGCGGTGATTCGGCTACGCCGCGATCCCGCCCGATGACCGCACCCGCATCGCGGGACTCCTGCTCGTGGCCCGCAGGCGGGCGCAGTCGCTCAACGACGAGAGCAAGCCGGGATCGGGAATCAATCGGCAGTGACGTCGGCTCCGATGCCAGACAATTTGGCGGCCAGATCTTCGTAACCCCTGGCAATGTGATGGGCATCGGTGACGGTGGTCGATCCTTCCGCCCCCAAACCGGCCACCACAAGCGCTGCTCCGGCCCTGATGTCGTGAGCCTTCACCGGGGCCCCCGACAGCCGCTCCACGCCACGTACAACGGCGTGATGGGTGTCGGTGGTGATGTCGGCGCCCATACGCCGCAGCTCATCCACATACCGGAACCGGCCGGCGAAGAGATTCTCGGTGACGATTCCAACTCCGGATGACGTCGACAGCATGGCGACAAGAAACGGCATGAAGTCGGTGGCCAGTCCCGGGTAGGGCAGCGTCGGGCAGTCGACTGAACGCAGTGTTTGCGGTGCCAACGCCCACAATCCATCAGAGTCAGGGGAGATTCTCATCCCCATGTCGCCCAGCTTCTGGCAAAGCATCGCCATGTGTTCGTGACGCGCTCCCCTAATGGTGATTTCACCTCCGCTGACTCCAACAGCCGCTAGGTAGGTCGCCGCTTCGATCCGGTCAGGGATCACGCAATGGTCGGCCGAATGCAGTTCGCTCACCCCCGCGATCGTGAGAGTGGCCGAACCGGAGCCGGTGATATCGGCGCCCATCTTGTTGAGCAGCTCGCACAGGTCGGCGATCTCTGGCTCTCGCGCCGCGTTGTCGATGACGGTGACGCCCTCGGCCAACACCGATGCCATGAGTACGTTTTCGGTGGCCCCGACGCTGGGGAACTCGAGGAGAATTCTCGATCCCTTGAGTTTTGGGGCGCTGCCCTGGATGTAACCATGGACAGTTTCGAACTCAGCGCCGAGCTGGCCAAGACCACGCATGTGCATGTCGATCGGACGCGGCCCAAAATCGTCGCCGCCCGGCAGCGCCACCCGAGCCTCGCCACAGCGGGCGAGCAGCGGGCCGAGAACAACAATGGACGCTCGGAATTTCTCCACCAATTCGTATGGCGCCACCGGCTCAATCCGCGAGGGGACATCGATGACCAACTCGGGTGTGGGATCGGCGGCTTCCCAATGCACGGCGCAACCCGTCGCTCGCAGTACCTCCGACATCAGCGCCACGTCGGTGATGCGGGGCACGTTGCACAGCCGGTAGCGGCCCTCGGCGAGCAGAGCTGCGGCCATCAACTTAAGAGCAGAATTCTTGGCACCACCGACTCGGATGCTGCCTTGCAGGGGCGCTCCCCCGGAGACGACGAATCTCGAGACTGGGCTCTCAATGGGCGGCTCGCTCAACTCGGTGGTCGACATCACTCGAAGTCTGCCAGACAACCGGCCCTGTGAGGCTCAACCAGCCACAGCACGAACAACTGCAGTGGCGAGCATCGCCGCAAGAACCACAACGATGAACGGTGCCTTGCGGCTCACGGCCACGATCGCGACGATCAGCCCGACGAGGCGCGCATCGATGCTTATCGACCGATCACTGCCGACGGTCTGAACCACGATGATCGCCGAGAAGAGCGCGGCTGGTATCAGCGCGGTGAGCGGCTGCACTCGCCTTCCCACGCGGTTCGTTCCATCGCTTGCCAGCCAGAAAACGCCAAGAGTCTTCAACCCGTAGGACCCGGCAACCATGAGCGCGATCACCGTCCAGCTCATGAATCACTCGCTCCCTCGCCGGCGTTGAACGATTTGCGTCTGGCCAATTCGGCGCCCGGCACCACCGCTATGGCAGCCACTAGCAGGGGCACACCGGCCGGTGTCAACGGAATCGTGGCCAGTGCCAACCCAGCTGCGCACAACGCCACGAAGCGGGCCGGTGCGGTGCGCAGGTGGGGAGCGATCATCGCCACGAACGAAGCCGGAAATGCGGCGTCGAGACCAAGTGTCTCAGGGTCGCCGAGAACCGAACCGATCACGGCACCTGAAATCGACCCGAGCAGCCAAAGAGTCCAGAGGGCAATACTGGTGAACCAGAATGCGTCCGTTGCGTCCTCCGTACTTTCCTGCATCGAGGACATGGCCGTCGTTTCGTCGATCACAAAGTGCGACGCAACCAGCCGTCCGCCAACCGAGTCCGGCACGGCGCGGGCGACAACCGGACCATACAGAGCGTTGCGGGCCGCAAGCAGCATCGCCGAGCCGAGTGCCGCGGGCCCTGAACCACCTCCGGCGATGACTCCCACCGCCGCGAACTGAGATGCCCCGGTGAAGACAAGCGCCGACATGGCGGCAACCTTGAACAGTGAAAGCCCGGCGGCATCGGCCAGAACACCAAACGTCATACCAACGATTCCCACCGCCAGAACCAGCAGTGTCGCTTGGCGTCTATGGGCTCGAATCTGCATCGACCAATCTCAGATGATCGCCGAATGCAGTTCGCTGACGAGTTTGCTTATCACATCGCTGCATTTGTCGAACTCGACCTGTTCCCCCGAGGCAGGATCGACGATTATCTCCCAATCGGCCCAGGCCGCGGGCTCTCCATCACCGAGGTGCAAAGATGCCACGCGCTCATCGAACATTGTGCGGCTGACAGCAGACTCTGATTCTGTCCCCGCCACCAAAGGCAATTCCTTGGCCAAGCGCGGGAGGCTGCCGGTGATCGGGATGCCGCTTGGTTGATGTCGGTTCATCCACAAGACGTGCATTGGTTCCATCGCCACTATCAAGCTCGCCCTCTCCACGTCGGTCTCGGTGATCTGGTGGCTTCGATGCCAGGGGTCGGTGAGGCCATGGCGTTCGAGGGCGCGACGGGTGCGGACGCTCATCGGCTGGCCGGGCAGCACATGCGTGCCTCCGCTGGACACGATGAATGGTGAATTCTCGCCCAATCGCGCCTTCAACATTGCCGCGGCCATGACTGATCTCGCAGCGTTGCCCGTACACAAGAACACGATCACCGGGCGATCGTCGTCGGGATCGAACGGGCGCCGGCGCGCCGCTGATAGCAGTTCCATGAGCGGGTTGGCCGACGTGGTGCTGGGCGTCGGCGCGGGGTCCTCGGCGGCCATCAGGTCTCGCGCATCGATCTCTCCATGGCCTCGAAATCGACCCGTATGAATACGGCCTGAGCCTCGGCGGTGAGAACGCCGGCGGCTTTGCAATCGCCCCGCATCACCAGTCGGCGGCTTCGATCCTCATGAACCCAAGAACGAAACGTGAGGTCCTGATCCAAAGGTGTCGGTTTCCGGTATCGCACAGTGAGTCGGCCAGTGACCCCACCCAATCGACCGGTGAGCCTCTGTCCGGCTCCGAGGATCTCATCGAATAGGCCCGCGACGACTCCTCCGTGGACCGTATGAGGTGGTCCTTCTCTCAGACGATCAATCCTGACTCGACCGAGCAGGGCCGGCCCACCGGCATCGCTCTCACCCGTCTCGAAGGTCATCGGCGGAGCTATTGCGTTGAGACGACCGCTGAATGGAGACAGGTCTCGATTTCGAGTCGTGATCGAATCGGCCTCCAGTTGCTCATACCAGCGCAACCGAGGAGCGCCACTGCCGATCAATTCCCCGGCCTTGGTCAGATGGTCCATGGCGGCTTCCAGCGCTGCATCGTCGGGTTGCGTACGGTGAAGTGAAGCAGCCAGTGTTCGGATCTGGGCTACCAGGTCGTCGGTGGTTGGGCTGGAATTCATCCCGGGGATGCTACGTCGTCGGCAGCTTGGTTCCCGAGTTGACCGAAGTGCACGAAGGTAGTGTCACATCGATGCCAGACACCGTGGGAACCATCAATTCGACACCATTCATCCGTGAGATCCTTCGATGATGCTCCGAGTTGTTGCCGTCACAATGATCGCCCTCACGGCGCTCGTCGCGTCGCCCACGGACGTGGGCATGATCGAAGTTGCAAGCGCAGACGCCGTCCATCTGTCCGGCGCTGTGCCAGACGATGCCGGGCACAGCGTCGGTTCACCCGACGCCGGGCCCCGTCCCGAGCATCCGGGAGACCGCGGCGGCTGGGCTCAGCTGAGCGTCCTCGGGCTGTTGGTGGCGGCCGTGTCATTCATCATGTGGCGAATCTTTCACGACGCACGGGGTGGGCGGAAAGGTACGTACTAATACCCGACCAAAATAGTCATCTTTAGGTTGCGCCGGGCCGGCGTCGTCGTTAGCTTCCGATCTCATGTTAATCCCGATCACTTTGATCAGGATTAGCCTGACCGTCGAAGTCACGGAAGACGTAGATGACAATCGCCACTTGGAACAGCCAATTAGAAGGTGCCGGTCCCCACGACGTGATCGAGTGGGCAGTCGACAAGTTCCCCACGCGTCTCTGTCTCACTGCCTCATTCGCCGACACGCTTCTCATCGATTTCGCAACGAGAGTCGACCCCGACATCGAGGTCGTTTTCATCGATACCGGATTTCACTTCGCCGAGACACTCGACACGATGAAGAAGGCACTGGCGCGTTATTCGCTCAACCTGACGGTCTTGCGACCAAGCCACCTCACATCCGATCTCTGGGCGCTCGGGGTCGACAGTTGCTGCGCCAGCCGCAAGGTCATACCCCTGGATCACCACCTCCGCTCAAACGCCGACGCGTGGATGTCGGGCCTGCGCCGAGACGACAGTGCAGAGCGAGCCGACACGCCAATAATCGAAGTGGACAGGCGCGGATTGGTGAAGATCAATCCGTTGGCGGCTTGGCCGTCTGATCGGCTCGACGAGTACATCTCGGCCAACGACGTGTTGATCAACCCGCTGGCCTTCCAGGGTTACCCATCAATCGGCTGCTGGCCATGCACAGATCCGGTCGGTGAAGTCGACGATGCCGCATCAACTCAAGTCGACATCAGACGAGCCGGACGGTGGGCCGGCTCGGCCAAGACCGAATGTGGGATTCACTGATGACAGCCTCGTACCCAATCAACCTCAATCTTGCAGACGCACCGGTTCTGGTCGTGGGCGGTGGCCCAGTGGCAGCCCGCAAAATCGCCGGTCTGCTCAGCGCTGGAGCGCAAGTCACCGTGGTGGCTCCCGCCGCCGTGCCCGAGATATCCGACAACTCACACCTGCGGTGGTTCTCCCGTCGCTACAGGAGGGGCGAAGTGGCCTCCTACCGGTTGGCATTCACCGCCACCGGAATCTCCGACGTCGATCGCCAGGTCGCCATCGATGGCGATCGATCCGGCATATGGGTCAACTCGGCCGACGATCCCGACAACTGCACTTTCACCCTCCCGGCTGTCGCCAGGCAAGGGGATCTCAACGTCGCCATCTCCACGTCAGGGCGAAGTCCCGCGCTGGCCAGTTGGCTTCGACGGCGTTATCAAAAGGAGATCTCATCCGGATACGAGGAGGCCCTCGACCTGCTGGCCGATCTTCGTGATCAGGTTCGCAACGGATTCGGTTCCAGCGAGTCAGCCGGGTGGTCAACAGCTCTCGACGCTGGGCTCATAGACCTACTACGCGAGGGCCGGACAGCCGACGCGACGGCGTTACTGCAAGACCATCTCGGCCTCTCCGATCGGCCCACGGAGACTGTGAGATGACCGTTCACCTGGTAGGCGCCGGGCCCGGCGATCCCGATCTGCTCACCATCAGGGCTGCGAATCTGCTGGCCGCCGCCGACGTCGTCGTGCACGACCGGCTGATCGACTCCCGAATGTTGGATCTCATTCCCAAGGAGTGCGAGGCCATCGATGTGGGAAAGCGCCCGGGTGCTCCCGCCGACTCGCAAGACAAGATCAATCGGCTGCTGATCGACTGCGGCCGCAGGTTCGACACCGTCGTGCGACTGAAGGGCGGTGATCCCTTTGTCTTCGGGCGCGGAGGTGAGGAAGCGGTTGCCCTCGCCGAAGCCGGAATAGAAGTGGAAGAAGTGCCCGGCATCACCTCAGCCATTGCGGCGCCTGCTGCCGCCGGAGTGCCGGTAACAATGCGAGGGGTGAGCAGCGGGTTCACCGTGATCACCGCCCACCAGGACCCGTCGACCGATCAGTGGCTCGACTGGGATGCACTGGCCAATGCCGGCACCACGCTCGTGATATTGATGGGGGCAGCGCGTCGAAGCCTCATAAGTGAACGTCTGCTTCTCGCGGGGATGCGACCGGGGATGCCTGTGGCAGTGATACATGCCGCCACCACAGGAGCGCAGGTGGTTGATCGCACCACAATTGCCGACCTTCCCGATCTCGATGTCGCCAACCCGGCCACGATCGTTGTGGGGCCGGTAGCGGCTCAGAACGTCCTCCCATCCACAGTCCACAACGCCCTGGTCTCCAACTCCGAAAGTTCATTACGATGACGATTCTCGAGCCTCCCCAGATCCGATCACAACCCGTCGATCCCGACATGCAAGCCGACATCGACAAGTTTCGAGAGGTGCTGGCCCGACACTTGGCCGGTGAAATCGACGACGACGTGTTCCGGGTGTTCCGACTCACCAACGGCATCTACGGTCAGCGCCAAGGCGGCACCAACCAGATGGTGCGGGTGAAGGTCCCATACGGGTCGATGACGCCCGACCAACTCGACATGATTGGTTTCCTCGTCGAGCGATACAGCCGTGGTTGGGGCCATATCACCACCCGTCAGAACTTGCAGTTCCACTACGTACAACTCGACCAGATACCCGACGTGATGCAACATTTGGCATCGGTCGGCCTCACCACGCGCGAGGCCTGCGGCGACACAATCCGCAATGTGCAGGGCTGCCATCTTGCTGGGGCCTGCCCACACGAGAATCTCGACATCACTCCTTGGGCCGAGGCCGCATATCGCCACTTTGTGCGCAACCCCCTCGGGCAACGACTCCCGCGCAAATTCAAGATCAACTTCTCTGGCTGCGACACCGACTGCGGGCAAGCGATGTTCAACGACGCTGGGGTGATCGCCACCACTCGAACCCTCGATGACGGCACAACAGAGGCCGGGTTCCGTATCTACATCGCCGGTGGTCTTGGCACAACGCCCTACCCGGCCCTCGCCCTCGAGGATTTCACCCCGAGAGAGGAGCTGCTTCCCACGATCGAGTCGATACTGCGAGTGTTCGATCAGACCGGTAACCGCGACAACAAACTCCGCGCCCGCATGAAGTGGGTGGTCGATCAACTCGGATTTGATGAAACCAAACGTCGGATACTCGCCACACGTCGCTTTCTGCTTGCCTCCGCCAGTTGGCCGGGAGGGCTGCCGGCCGAAGTCGACGTGATGGGCGACGAACCAGCCGGCGTGGGAAGTCATGCGATGGTCACCGAAGTCGGCCAGGGCACGCCGGTCAGCATCGGCGGGCCGTCTCCATACGACCGCTGGTTCGGCGCCAACGTGGTCCGCGGCATCGCCAGCGGCCAGGTTTCGGCCTACGCCTGGGCCCAGTTGGGCGACATCACTGCGTCCCAATTCCACGCGTTGGCAGACCTGCAACGAGAGTTCGACGCAGACGTGAGGCTCACCAACCGTCAGAATGTGGTTTACCGAGGACTCGACGAGTCTGATCTACCTCGTTTCTACCAACGACTCGTCCTGATCGGCATGGCCGTGTCGGGCGCCGAGCTCGTGCGCGACGTTGTGTCATGCCCCGGCGCCGACACTTGCAATTTGGCCGTCACCCAATCTCGAGGTTTGGCCAAAGCCATTGGTGATCGTCTCGAGGCGGAGGGGCTTGCCGAGGTGGGTGGATTGCGGATCAACATCTCCGGTTGTCCGAACTCGTGCGGACACCATCACACCGCCGACATCGGCTTCTTCGGTGCGGAGCGGCGCGTCGATGGCAGATCAGCCCCCGGATACCAAATGCTCGTGGGCGGTTACGTGGGCCAGGAAAGAATCTGGTTCGCTCAGAAAGCTCTGCGCCTACCGGCCAAGAACGCTGCCGAAGCAGCCGTGCGAGTGGTGCGGCGATTCTCCGATGAACGCCGAGCCGGTGAGTCGTTCCGGTCGTGGCTCGACAGATCCGGTGGGCCATCGTCCATCGCCGATGAGCTTCGTGATCTCGACAGGTTCCCGAGTTTTGAAGAGGACGAGTCGTTCTATGTCGACTACGGCGAGACCGGCCCCTATGAAGTGGATATCGGTGAATCGGAGTGTGCCACCTGAGACTCGTACGGGCGCTGCGTCAAGATTAGGGTCGGCCCGTGGCCATCGACTTCAAGACCGACTTCGACCCGCGACATGGAGAGATGGTGGATGTCTCCCCACTTCTGCGGCGAATCGTCTGCGCCAACGAGTCGAAGTTCACGTTTCGCGGCACCGGCACATACATCATCGGGCGAGGCAGTGTTGCCATCGTCGACCCCGGACCCGAAGATGAAGCCCATCTCGACGCACTTCTGCAGAATCTGCGGGGCGAGAGCATTTCGCACATACTGATAACTCACACGCATGGCGATCACTCCCCCGGCGCGGCAAGGATTGCTGCGGAGACCGGCGCTTCCGTACTGGGATTCGGACCGCATCCAACCGATGCCGGAAATGAGGGAGATGAACCAACTCATTCCGACGTCGATTTCGTTCCCGATCAGACGCTCTCGCACGGTGACGTGATCACCGGCCCGGGGTGGACCGTGGACGCACTCCACACTCCGGGCCATATTTCCAACCACCTCTGCTTCACGGTCCGCGAAGAGGGGGCGGTGTTGTCAGGAGATCACGTGATGGGATGGTCCACCACGATCATCCCGCCACCCGACGGCAACGTCGCCGACTATCTCGCATCGTTGCGACTGCTTCTCGATCGTGACGACAGGGTGCTCTATCCGACCCACGGCCCGCCGATTCATGAACCTCACAACTACGTCGCGGCGCTGCTTCAGCATCGTCTCGACCGCGAAGCACAAATTCTCGATCAGTTGGCCGTTGGGTCAAAAAGTGCCGACGAGATCGTGGCAGTTCTGTACGCCGATGTGAGGCCCGAACTGCACAAGCCCGCGACGCGTTCCGTTCTGGCCCACCTGATCAAGTTGCGCGACGAGGGGCGCGTCGGACTGACCGGCGATGCGGATCCGTTCTCGTCCGACACGACCTGGCGCGGATACTGATCGACTTCAGGTAGTGATCGACACGGCCACCGGGTGGTGACACGCGATGAAGTGATCGTCGCCGACCGCTTCCATCTGCGGCTCGACCTCGAAACAGATCTTGTCGGCGTGCGGGCAGCGGGTGTTGAACCGACACCCCTCCGGCGGATTGATGGGTGACGGCAATTCGCCGTCGATGTTTCCCTCGGAAACGTCGACCGTGGCAGCCGGTTCGGGGATTGATGCCAAGAGCGCTCGCGTGTAGGGGTGACGCGGGTGCTCGTACAGCTCGTCGGCCGTACCAATCTCACACGCCTTCCCCAGATACATGACGATGATTCGGTCGCTCACGTTCTTCACCACCGACAGGTCGTGGCTGATGAACAACAACGTGAGCCCATAACGCTTCTTCATGTCCTCGAGAAGGTTGAGGACCTGTGCTTGCACCGATACATCGAGAGCCGAAACCGGCTCATCACAAATCAAGACCTTGGGGTCCATCGCCAGCGCCCTGGCGATTCCTATTCGCTGGCATTGTCCACCGGAGAACTGATGGGGTCGGCGGTCGCCGAACTTGGGATCGACGCCCACTGCGTGCATCAACTCGTCGATCCGGCCCTGGGACCAGGCTCCTTTTCCTCCACCCCAGACTCGCACCCCTTCGCTGATGACGTCTCGTACCTTGCGGCGGGGGTTCAACGACGAGATCGGGTCCTGAAAGATCATTTGAAGGTTGGGGCGCTGTTTGCGAAGTTCCTCGCCGTCGAGTGACGCCAGATCGTTGCCTTCGAACAGCACCTTGCCGCCGCGGATGTCGTTGAGGCGAACGATCGAGCGGGCGACAGTGGATTTTCCGCACCCCGACTCGCCAACGATGCCGAGGGTCTCACCATCGGCTACATCGAAGCTGATTCCCGACACGGCGTGAACCACTTCGTGGCGGCCCACCGGGAACTCGACCGTGAGCTCCTCAACGCTCAGAAGCACGTCGGGGCGATCACGCAACGGGGCCAATCCTGTGCCTGCCATCAGTGGGCTGCTTCCTCGATCGGGTGGATGTGGAGACCGGCCGCGGTTTGCCCCGCCTCGAGGTTGGCGGCCAGAGCCTGCTCACCGCGTGGCGTGTTGGACGGATGCTGACACGCGAAACTGTGGAGCCCCGACAACCCGCCAAGTTCAGGAATTGCCGACATGCAATCGGGCTGTGCGTAGCGACAACGCGGGGCATAGGCGCACTGCTCTGGTGGGTCGATGAGCTCAGGGGGTCGACCAGGGATCGGGTCGAGCCTGGTGTGGCTCGGCTGATCGATTCTGGGAATGGACCGCAGCAGAGCGTCGGTGTACGGGTGGCGAGAGTCGGTGAACAAGGTCTCGGCGTCGGCTCGTTCCACGATTCGGCCGGCGTACATGACCGAGATGTCGTCGCAGCGGCCTCGGGCCACACCAAGGTCGTGGGTGATCAAGATCATCGACATGCCACGGTCACGCCGTAGATCATCGAGCAGGTCAAGCAACAATTTCTGGACGGTCACATCAACCGCGGTGGTGGGCTCGTCGGCGATCAAGAGACGCGGTCGACACGCGAGCGCCATGGCGATCACCACGCGCTGGCGAAGGCCTCCCGACAATTCGTGGGGATACTGACGTACACGTTTTGACGGCTCAGGAATCCCGACTTGTTCCAACAGGTCGATCGACTCGGCAATAGCCGTCTTCTTGTCGTGACCAAGGTGGTAGCGAAGGGTCTCGGCGATCTGCTCCCCGCATCTTTTCACCGGATTGAGCGATGTCATCGGGTCTTGGAAGACCATCGTCATCTGGACTCCCCAGAAGTGAGACTCGCCTCGCCTCGAGAGTTCTCTCACATCTCGACCGTCGAACACCACCGATCCATCGACTTCAGCCGACCTGGGCAGAAGATTCATCAGCGTCTTGGCGGTGACCGACTTGCCCGAACCCGACTCGCCGACGATTCCGAGCGTCTGACCCTGGGCGAGCTCGAAGCTCACGCCATTGACCGCTTGCACCACTCCACGGTCCGTGGGGAATCGGACGCAGAGATCATTGACGCTCAGCAAGGAATCAGGCATCGGTGCTCCTAGAACGCCGTCTCGCGGACATCGAAATACGACCTCACTCGATCACCGGCGTAGTTGAGCGCCAATACCGTCAGAAACATCGCTGCGATCGGGGCCATGGCCACGTGGGTGCCCTTGCGCAACGTTCGAATATCGGAGCCCGCAAGAATCATCTTGCCCCAGGTGGCGCCCTCTTTCACCGAAAGACCAAGGAACGCGAGGCCGCCTTCGGCCACGATCGCCACCGCCATACCAAGTAGAGCCAATGCCCCCATCGGAATCAGCACGTTGGGGAGCAACTCTCGCACCATGATGCGGGCGTCCTTCGCTCCGATGACTCTGGCGGCCTGAACGAACTCCCGTTCCGCGAACACAATGGAGTTGGCTCGGGCCAGTCGGCCAATCGGGGCGATCGCGAGAATCCCCAAGACCATGGCAACGACCTTGAGCGACCGATCAAGACTGTTGACGATCAGCAGAGCCAGGACCAAACTCGGAAAGGAAAGCAACGAAATAAAGACGAACGAGATCACCGCATCGATTTTCCCTCGGAAATACCCGGCGATGATCCCGAGCGGTCCGCCGATGAGCAGCCCAGCGGCAATAGCGATGAACCCGACAGACAACGACACACGTGCCCCCCAGATGGTGCGGGCGAACACGTCGCGCCCGTTGTTGTCGGTACCGAAGAAATGATCCATGCTCGGCGAATCAAGTTTCCCGCCTGCTCCAATCACGTTCTCTCCGTCGATCGGCAAGAGCGGGGCAAATACCGCCAACAAGGTGATCAGCACCAACCATGAAACGGCAATCCAAAAGCCGACCCCCAGCTTGCGCTTGACAGTGTCGGCCGACACATCCTCGACGATGTCATCGATTGCCACCTCAACTTGCACTTTGTCCTGGTCAGCCACGTCGCACCCTCGGATCGAGAACCGAATACAACAGATCGACAGCCAGATTGACCACCACGAATCCGGTCACAATGATCACCACAATCCCGAGAACGACCGGTGTGTCGTCGCGCACGATGGCCGACACAATCTCGGTTCCCATCCCGGGAATCGAGTAAATCTGTTCGATAACGAGAGTTCCGCCGAGTAGTGCACCGGTGTTTATGCCGAACACAGTCAACACTGAGAACAACGACGGTCGAAGTGCGTGACGAGTCATGATCGTTCGGGCCGGCATGCCCTTGGCTCGCGCCATGTGTACGAAGTCTTCCTGCAGCGTGGTGATGAGGTCGGTTCGCAGCAGCCGCTGATATGTGGCAGCCAACGGAAGCGCCAATGTCATCCCGGGCAAGAACAGAGACTTGAGCTGATTGAAGATTCCGTCAGGGTTGTATCTGGTCGGGAAGAACTGCCATCGAACCGCGAAGAGGTAGAGCAGGATGACTCCCATCGCGAAGTTGGGAATGGCCAGCAGACCGAACGACACGACGGTGGAAGCATTGTCGAATGGCCGGTTGGCGCGGTAGGCCGACAACAACGCCCACGGAATCGACAGCACGAGCGAGAGGACCAGCCCCACACCCACCAATCGGATCGTGACAGGAAACTTGTTCTTGATAACCGTGGAGACCGGCAGCTGATTCTGGAATGAAGTTCCCAGATTCCCCGTGGAGATGTCGCCCACCCAGCGCACGTACCGAACCGGTAGCGCGCTGTCGAGATTGAACTCCTCACGGGTGCGCGCGACCACCGCACAGTCACCCTCACTGGTGCCTCCACGTGTGGACGTGTCCTCCACCAAGCCGGCGTTGACATCGGAACAGTCAATGCTGGCCAGCGGTCCGAGGATGTTGGTAAGTGGATCGCCCAAGACGTTCACGGATGCAAATGTGATGACGGTGACGGCGAACAGCACCATGATGAGCTGTCCGATCCGTTGTAATACGTATCTCATCAGTTTCCTAGAACGTCTTGGGCTCTCCTACGTAACTACTGCTCGGGTTAGTTGTCGAGCCAGATACTCTGAGCGAACATCTTCCCGTTGTTGGTGCAGAGCAGCTCAACTCCGTCCGGTGACGTCGCGCCACATTGGTTGCGAACGGAATCACTGAATGCCTGCAGCCAGAGAGAACGTGTGAAGAAGATGTAGAGGTAGTCGTCGTGGACCTTCTGCTGCACCTCCTTCCAGAGTGCGACCCGCTCGTCGAGGTCCTCGGAAGCCCTTGCTTGGTTGAGCAGGTCCTCACGCGACTGATCGCAGTATCGAGGCCAATTGAGTGAGAGAACACCGATCGAGTCGCATGCCAGCCAGACCCGGTCGGATGCCGGATCCGGCGAACCGAACTGCCTCCAGGTGACTATCTGGTAGTTGCCCAGGGCCACGTTGGTGATGTGGTCGTCCTCGAGCAGCACAACGCGATTGACGTTGAAGAAGTCGCCCCAACCGGCTGACAAGATGTCGGCGATATTCTCCTGCTCGACCGACGGGCCCGAGTACTCAAGATCGATATTGACGCGACCGTCGCTGCAGTTCTCGGGGAAATCCGCGCAATAGGCGTCCACCAGAGGGCCGGCCTTCTCCGGCACGTCGCCTTCCTGCTCAACATCGGTGTTGTCCCAGATGACCTCTGGCGGGAACATCGTGTCGGATTCACGCAGAATTCCTGCACCGGCAAACTCGATGTAGTTCTCGCGAGGCGTGGCGAAAGTGATGGCTTGTCTGACTCTGATGTCGTCGAACGGTGGCACCGACGAGTTCATCATGGCGAAAGACTCCTCGCCCTGATCGTCCTCGATGCGAACATAGGAGTCGCCCTCGTCGCGGACTGTGGCCACAGATTCTGGTGAGGTGGAGTGGAACCCGTCGAGGTCACCCCCCAAGAGCTGACTCGTTCTGATCTGTGCGTCGGTGATGGGGTAATACTCGATGGCGTCGAGATACACCGGAGTGCCGTTGTCGCGGGTCTGCCACCAGTCGTTGTTTCTGACCAGGCGAGTGATGCTGTCCTGAACACGTTCGTCAATCAGGAACGGGCCGGTGCCCACGGGGAACTGATTGAGCGACTGATCCTCGGTCGCCGCCGCGATCCAAGCCGGTGAAGCCACCATCCCCAACTGGCCGACAAGTCCACCCGCGAACTGCTTGTTCGGCAAGGCCAGATTGAGCTGCACGGTGAGGTCGTCAACCTTCTCGATCGGATTGTCGAGATTCAGCGCCGGCGCAACTGCCAGCGAGATCAAGAAATCCGCGAGCTGGGCATTGGTGTTGACGATGAGAGCATCGGCGTTGAGCGGCGTGCCGTCGGTGAAAGTGATGTTGGGACGGAGCTTGATGGTGAAGGTCATGCCGTCTTCCGATGACGTTCCGCTCTCGGCCAGGTAGGGGACCGTCTTGCCGGTGGAGTCCCAGTAGAACAGCGGTTCGAGAACGCCGTAGCCGATCTGATAGGCCGATGCTGCGAGTCGGTTGACCGTCGGATTGAGTCCATCGCCATCGGCGTTCAAACCAAACCGCAAGGTGCCACCTGTCTTGGCCCCTTCGACCGTGCGAGTTACGTCGGTCACGGTGCTTTCTGCCGACGAATCTCCCTTGTCGGCCGTGGCGCCACTCGTGGCATCTTCCTTGGGTGGCGCCGCCGTGGTGGCTGGTGCGGCAGTGGTTGCCGCGGCAGCCGTGGTTGGCGCTGCTGTCGAGGTGCCGGAGCCGCTGTCGCCGCACGCAGCTGCGATCAGAGACATCGCCAGCAAGCCGGCGACAATTTTCGACACGCTGACGCGTTTCGATCGGTTGAACATTGCTGATTCCTCCAGGAAGACAGAAGCTGTCGGCTGTGACTGGCGCCACATCAGCTTGAACAATGATTCGAAAAGTGGCGCCAGCGCAAGTCAGCACACAATAAAAAGTTGAATCGTTGCCCAATCGTCATGAGACCGCCCCTCCCGGAGCGGTCTCATGACGACCGTGGGTCAGCTCTGATCGATCCACATCTGGTGGGAGAACATTCCACCAACGTTGGTGCACAACATCGGAACCCCGTCCGGTGTCGACGCTCCGCACTGATTCCTCACCTTGGAGTTGAAGGCATTCATCCAAAGTGTGCGGGTGAAGAAGACGTACGTGTAGTCGTCGTGCACCTTTTGCTGAATTTCCTTCCAAAGTGCGAC
Source organism: uncultured Acidimicrobiales bacterium (assembly GCA_964533595.1). Taxonomy (GTDB): domain Bacteria; phylum Actinomycetota; class Acidimicrobiia; order Acidimicrobiales; family Aldehydirespiratoraceae; genus SZUA-87. Next base: position 42,607 of record CAZHMP010000015.1, read on the forward strand.
CCGCGTATCGAGATCTGTGGTGGCCTGAGCTTCGTTGAGTAGATCCTCGCGTGACTGGTCGCAGAAACGGGGCCAATTGAGCGAAACGAAGCTGATCGAATCACAAGCCAGCCACACTCGATCCGCCGCAGGGTCCGGAGCCCCGAACTGCCGCCACGCAACTATCTGGTAGGAACCCAACGCAACGTCGGTCACCAGATCGTCCTGCAACTTCACCATGCGGTTGACGTTGAAGAAATCGCCCCAACCGGCATCGAGAATGTCGGCGATGTTCTCTTGGTCAACCGACGGTCCGAAATACTCGTAGTCGATGTTGATTCGACCGTCGGTGCAACTATCTGGAACGTCAGCGCAATAGGCCTCAACCAGGGGCCCCGCCTTCTCGGGCATGTCGGCTTCCTGGACCACGTCGGGGTTGTTCCACACCAGTTCGGGGGGAAAGAACGTGTCGGCGGTACGCAGGAATCCGCTTCCCGCGAATTCGATGTAGTTGGCGCGAGGCGTGGCAAAGGTGATCGCCTGCCTTGCTCTCAGATCGTCGAAGGGAGCGACGCTGGTATTCATCATCGCGAACGATTCCTCGCCCTGATCGTCTTCAATCCGAATGAAATTGTCGCCTTCATCGCGGACCGACAGAATGGCGTTGGCCTCGGTGGTGCCAATGGTGTCGAGATCATCACCGATCAACCCGGCCACAGCGCTGGATGCGTCAGTGATCGGGAAGAACTCGATGGCATCGAGATACACCGGGGTGCCGTACTCGGCGGTCTGCCACCAGTCGGGGTTGCGCACAACTCGCGTGCTTTCGTCCTGGACCCTGCTGTCGAAGAGGAACGGACCGGTGCCCACCGGCTGCTGGTTGAGCGACTGATCGTCCTTGGCCGCCTCGAGCCACTTGGGCGACCCCATCATCCCGAGCTGATCGGACAGCGTTGTAGCGAACTGCTTGTTGGGAATCGAGAGATTGAACTGAACCGACAAGTCATCAACCTTCTCGATCGGCTTGTCGAGATTCAATCCGGGGCGAACAGCGAGCGAGATAATCGGGTCGGCCAACTGCCCTTCGAAATTGGCTATCAC
>CAZHMP010000016.1:0-42599 GCA_964533595.1 uncultured Acidimicrobiales bacterium
GTGGACACCTCGGCATAGAAATCGTTGCCTTTGTCGTCCACGATTATGAAGGCAGGAAAGTTCTCCACCTCGATCTTCCAGATTGCTTCCATTCCCAACTCTGGGTATTCGAGCACCTCGACGCTGCGGATCGAGTCCTTGGCCAGCCTGGCGGCCGGGCCACCGATGGAGCCGAGGTAGAAGCCGCCGTATTTGGCGCAGGCATCCGTGACCTGTTGGGAACGGTTTCCCTTGGCCAACATCACGAGTGAACCTCCGGCGGCCTGGAAGGGGTCGACGTAGGAATCCATTCGTCCGGCAGTGGTGGGTCCGAACGAACCCGACGCGTAGCCGTCGGGCGTCTTGGCCGGGCCCGCGTAGTAGATCGGATGGTCGCGCAGGTATTCAGGCATCGGCTCTCCGGCATCGAGGCGCTCCTTTATCTTGGCGTGAGCCATGTCGCGGCCCACGACAACGGTTCCGGTGAGCGAGAGTCTGGTCTTGACCGGATACTTCGAAAGCTGGCTACGGATGGCCTCCATTGGTTGATTGAGATCGACTGCCACCGACTCGTCCGACAGATCGTCTTCGGATGTGTCGGGGAGAAACCGTGCCGGATCCGTTTCGAGCTGTTCGAGGAAGACCCCGTCGGCGGTGATTTTGGCACGTGCCTGCCGGTCGGCCGAGCAACTCACGGCCAGTCCGACCGGATTGGAGGCGCCGTGCCTGGGCAGACGAATCACGCGAACGTCATGGCAGAAGTACTTGCCACCGAACTGTGCACCGATACCCATCTCGCGCGTTAGCTGGAGAATCCGGTCCTCCCATTCGATGTCGCGGAATCCGTGGCCGGTGGCGCGATCCCCCGAGGTGGGAAGCGAGTCGAGATAATGGGCTGACGCATACTTGGCGGTCTTGAGGTTGTACTCGGCAGACGTGCCACCCACCACCAGCGCCAGGTGATACGGCGGGCAAGCGGCCGTGCCCAGAGATCGCAACGATTCGTCGAGGAAATCGAGCATCGACTCTTCATTGAGGAGCGCCTTGGTCTTCTGGAAGAGATAGGTCTTGTTGGCCGACCCTCCGCCTTTGGCCACGAAGAGGAATTCGTAGCTGGCACCCTGCTTTGAGTAGATCTCGATCTGCGCCGGAAGGTTGTTGGCGGTGTTGTACTCCTCGAACATCGACACCGGAGCGACCTGTGAGTAGCGCAGATTCGATGTTGTGTAGACGTCGTACACGCCGCGAGAGATCGCTTCGGAGTCGTCGCAATAGGTGACGACCTGTTCTCCCTTCTTGCCCATGACGATCGCCGTGCCCGTGTCTTGGCACATCGGCAGCACGCCTCCGGCAGCGATGTTGGCATTTCTCAGCAGCTCGGTTGCCACAAATCGATCGTTTCCCGATGCTTCCGGGTCGTCGAGAATTCCGGCGAGTTTCGACAGATGGCTCGGCCGCAGATAGTGGGCGATGTCATGCATCGCCTCTCTCGTCAAACGGGTGAGGGCTTCGGGCTCAACCTTGAGAAAGGTGTGGCCGTCGAGGTCGAATGTGGACACTCCCTCGGTGGTGACGAGCCGGTACTCGGTGTCGTCGGCGCCGAGGGGGAGTAGGGGGGAATATGCATACTCGGACATGGCGCCAACCTACCTGCCCGCTGTCGAGCAGACGTGTTGGGGATTCAGCTTCGGAGCGGATGCCCGGTGAAGGCCACGGGATCGCCCGCGTCCGGGATGACGGGTCGGCTCCATTGCGTGAGAGAGACGATCGACTCTGCTACCTCGCGCCAGGATTCGGCACTCCACCCCTCGGCCTTTGCCGGCACACTGCCGTCCTGGCGGACAACGGCAAATGCCGGGGTCGCCTCTATTCCCAATGCCCGAACCGCGGACGCGGTTGGGTCGACGAACGACAAGAATTCTTCGCCGTATGGGCCCAAGAATCGTCGGGCATCCTCGGCGTCGCTGGTGACGATCCAACAGACACGACAGTCAGCTCCGCTGAACGTCGTGAGTATCCGTCGAGCGGTGTCGAGAATCCATGCGCTCTCATGTGTGTACGGATCGAGAACCACCGGCACCAACGGAAAGGTTGTGAGCCAGTCGGAGAGCGGGCGATCCTCACCTGAAAGCGACGAGAGTTGAATATCGGCTGATTGCACTACCACGGTCGGCCAAGCTAGCGCAGACCGAGCCGGTCCGGTCATATTCCGCTCGGTGATGAGAAGCTCGTCGCTACGCTTTCACGGGTGCATCCGATCGAACGCCTCCGATATGTGGCCCGCGCCGGCGGTGCGCCGGCCGAGCCGCTGGTGCGCGAGGCCGCTGGAGCTCTAGCCGCGTTCGCCGGTGACTCCAACGAACTTCTCACCGCGTGCCGCCAGCTGCTGCGTCGTCACCCCGGATGTGGTCCTCTGGTCTGGTTGGCAGCGCGCATGATCACCGGGGCTGATCCGGTGCGCGAGGCGAGGGATGCCGTGAAGGCGATAACGGCCGATCGCACAGCTGATGAGCTGGGTGCGGCATTGCCGGCCGACTCGCGAATTTTGGTGATCGGCACATCCGACCACGTGGCACGAGCCGTGTTGAGCCGCCCCGATGTGGAAACAATGGTGGTCGATGCGGCCGGTGATGGTTTCGAACTTCTCAGTGAGTTGCAGCGCCGCGATCTGAATTGTGTCGACGTGCCCGACTGGGGTGTTGGTGCGGCTGTGGCCGCGTGCGACCTCGTTTTGGTCGAGGCCAATGCTGCCGGACCCGATGGCCTGCTGGCCAGATCCGGGTCTCGAGCGGCCGTCGCCGTTGGTCACGACATCGGCATCGACGTTTGGGCTGTCGCAGGTGTGGGAAGATTCCTTCCCGTGCGAATGTGGCAAGCAATGCTGGAACTGCCGGTGACCACCGAACCGTGGCTGAGCGATGTTGAGATCGTGCCTCTTGTTGGGGTCGATTCGATATGCGGCCCAACGGGGCTCCTGCCGGTTGCCGAGGCGGTGGCTGCTTCTGACTGTCCGGATGCCACTGGATTGTTCAGATGAGGATCACGAGACTGAGGGCACTGTTGCTCGTGGCGGTGTTCGTGGCCGGTGGAGCGTTGGCCTGGGTGTTGGTCGAGCCGAACTCGACTGACGGTTCATCGACGGCAGCGGCCGCGAACATCGAGGGAGACGACGTCTCCGCCACCACCACGAGTACATCCACGTCCACGTCGACCACCTCCACCAGCACCACGACCACCAGCACCACAACCACTGTCCCGCCACTTAGATCGGCGATCCTCGCGTTCACCGGCGACTTGTTGGCCCACCGTCCAGTGGTCACTGCGGCGGACGCCGCTTCAGCTGACGGTATGGACTTCCGGCCGTTGTTCGCCGAAGTTGAGCCGATCATCTCCGGAGCCGATTTGGCGATCTGTCACTTGGAGACACCTCTATCGCCCGACAACGAGCATTTGAGCAGTTTCCCGGTGTTCAACGGGCCGAGGGCGTATGCCGAAGGCGCAAAGGCGGTTGGCTACGACGGCTGTTCCACCGCCAGCAATCACTCCTACGACCAGCGGGAAGCCGGCATAGCCTCCACCCTGCAGGTGATGGAAGAGGTGGGACTCACCGCGGCAGGGATGGCAACCACGCCCGAGGCGGATCTGGCGCCGGTGCTGTATGAGGTAAACGGAATCACCATCGCTCACATCTCGGCCACCTACGGACTCAATGGTTTCTCGCTACCGGCCTCGAAGCAGTATCTGGTGGATCTCATTGACCCAGAGAAGATCATCGCCGAGGCCGCCTCGGCACGCGAGGCAGGCGCCGAGTTTGTTGTGGTCAGTCTCCATTGGGGAAACCAATACCGCTCCAGACCGAGTTCCCAGCAGGAGGAGTGGCTGCAGCAGATTCTTCCATCCGACGAAGTTGATTTGATCATCGGATCACACGCCCACGTCGTGCAGCCCATCGACAAGGTTGGGGACGAATGGGTGGTGTACGGCCTGGGGAATTTCCTATCCAACCAGTCGGCCGGCTGCTGTCAGACCACTGCCACTCAAGACGGCATGATCGTCACCGTGGATCTCAACGAGAATTCCGACGGGCGAATTGTGGCCACGTCGCTGCACTACGTTCCCACCTGGGTCGATCGTCACCACGGCTACGTCATCAGGGTCGCTGATCCCATCGTGCCGAGAGACGATCTGCCCCAATCAACCCTGGACGAGTTGAAACGCTCCGTCGAGCGAACCTCGGGTGTGGTCTCGTCGCGCCTTGGCCCGATGGACGGATTGTTCATGGGGGACGAAATCAGCGGGCTGATGGCGACCGATCTGCCAGCAATCGGCGGATGATCACCTTTAGGCAAAGCGTCTCGTCGGCTCCTTCGAAAATCGACAGAACCCTGGCATCCACAAAGTAGCGAGACACGTCGTACTCCTCGGCATATCCCATGCCACCGTGGATCTGCATGGCCTCGCGGCTAACCCATTCGGCGGCCCGGCATGCATAGGCCTTCACCATCGATGCCTGCACGGCCGATCCCTCGTCTACGGCACCGATGAGCTTGGCCACGTGCAGTGCAAATTGTCGCGAGGCCTGCACCAGCATTGCCATCCGACCGAGTTTTGCCCGGGTGAGTTGATAGTCGCCGACAGCTTTGCCAAACACTCGACGTTCCGACGCGTAGGCGAATGCTGCCTCGTAGGCCGCCTGCATCACCCCGACCGCTCGCGCCGCGGTCTGAAGACGTCCGTTCTCGAAACCGTTCATTTGGAGGTAGAACCCTCGTCCGAGTCCATCCGGCCCTCCAACGAGGGAATCGCCCTCAACTCGCCAATTGTCGAACGACACCTCGTAGGAGTGCATACCCCGGTAGCCGATCGTGTCGATCGCCCGGCCCTGCATGCGCCCATCGCCGGCGTCTTGTTGTCGGTGATCGAACGAATGCCCCTCGCTTGTGGGCTTGGGAACAACGAAAAGGCTGAGGCCGCGATGATCGGTCGACTTCGGATCGGTCCTCGCCAAAAGCATCATCACGTCGGCTCGACCCGCGAATGTGCACCAGGTCTTGGTCCCGTTGATGAGCCAGCCGCCGCCCGAAGTCGGTGTCGCAGAGCACCTGATCGCAGCGACGTCACTCCCAAAATCCGGCTCGGTGACGGCGACCGCAACCATGGCTTCTCCCGAAGCCATCAACGGCAACCACTTCTCACGCTGCTCTTCGGTGCCACCAGCCACGAGCGCTCTGGTCAGGATTTCCGGTCTGGTGATGAGTGAGCCGCCTGCACCGAGTGATCCTCGAGACAATTCCTCGGTGGCTACGACCATCCCCAGATAATCGTGCTGGCCCCCTTGGGCGAAACCTCCGTACTCCTCTGGCACCGACAATCCGAACACGCCCAGTTCCGAAAGCTCCCTGATCAAGTCCTCAGGAACATCGGAATTCGATCGGTGGATCTGCGCAGCTCTCGGCATGAGTCGGTCGTCGGCGAAACGGCGGAACGTTTCGGCGACCAATTCGAAGTCCTCATCCAGGTGCGATGACGTTCCCTCGGCTAGGGATGCAAGCAATTCCGGATTTCGGCCCGAGCGAAGGACCGGCCCGAGTACTTCCGAATAGTTGGGGGTGAGACCCCATTCTTGTTCTCGGCCCAGGGCGCGCCCGACCAAGTCATGGGCCGTATCGGCCACGAAGGCAACGGCGAGACGCCGCTCGGACTCGCCCAGACCTGCGTATGAGAGCAGAGCACGTGCCGCAGCCACCCCCGAAGCGGCGTGGGCCAGGTCGTAGGCGATGACCTGATTCGTGTCGACCGGTTCCATCGAGATGAAATCAAGGCCGGTGTCGACCATCATCTGCATCGCATCGATGGCGGCACCGAGTTCGTCTTCGGTCGGCAATTGGGTCATTGACCGAACGTAGGCGGTGAGCGGCTCATCCGCACAACCGTCGACGACTCCTGTCAGGCTTCTGAAGGCACTCGCAGACTGTCGAGGTACGACGAGAGGTTGGCGCGTGACATCGGGTGTGCGAGGTGAAATCCCTGGGCGCGATCGCATTCCAATTCCACGAGCCGATCGAGCATTTGTTGGGTCTCGATTCCCTCAGCAACGACATCGAGTCCGAGATTGTGCCCCAGTGCCACGATCGATCGAACGATGGTGGCCGACGCATCGTCACCCGTCGCCATGCCCAGAACGAACGACCGGTCGATCTTGATCTCGTTCACGGGCAGGCTCTGCAAGTTGGATAGCGAGGAATGGCCGGTGCCGAAGTCGTCGACCGATCCCTTGACCCCCATTGATCCGAGTCGGCCGAGCACGTCATGGGCCAGGATCGGATCGTCCATCACCTGTGTCTCCGTGATCTCGAGGGTGACGTTGCTGCCCGGCAGGTTTGCTGCTGCCAACGTGTCCCGAACCGAATTCACGAAGGATGGTTCGTAGAGATTTCTCACCGAGATATTGAGGGCAAGACCTATCTCGTGACCTGCTCTCCGGAAATCGGACACGTCGTTGATGGCCCGTCTCATCACATATCTGGTTAGGGGTCGGATGATTCCCGACACCTCGGCCACGTCGATGAAGTTGGCCGGCGAGATCAGACCTCTCGTCGGGTGATCCCATCGAACGAGAGCCTCGACTCGGTCGACCTGATTGGTCGCAAGGTTGATCAGCGGCTGATAGTGCACCACCAGCTGGTCGTCATCGATTGCCCTTCCCAGTTCGCCGACAATGCCGAGACGTTCGTGTTGATCGTGACCGTGGTGATGCTCGTAGATCGAGATGCCACCGCCACGTTGCTTTGCGACATACATTGCCGCGTCGGCTCGCTGTTGGAGTGACAGAACCTCACCCGTGTCGTCGGGATGGAATGCCAATCCAATGCTTGCGCCGCATTGCACCGCCATGCCGGCCAGATCGATCGGTCTGTCGAAACAATCCATCACTCTCTCGGCCGCGGACACAGCGCTCTGCCTGGTGACGTCTTCACTCAGGAGGAGGGCGAATTCATCGCCACCGAGTCGAGCCACGGTGTCACACGAGCGGAGAGCCAGTTTGAGTCGGCGGGACACCTCCACCAGAAGGTGGTCTCCGTGGGCATGACCGAACGTGTCATTGACCTCCTTGAACTGATCGAGATCGAGTACCAGCAAGGCGACTCGGCGATCTGTGCGATGAGAGGTCTCGAGAGCGTGCGCGAGGCGGTCCTCGAACAGCGCTCGATTTGGCAGACCGGTGAGACCGTCGTGAAGCGCGCGATGTCTGATTGCTTGTGATGCGGCCACCGAGTCGGTGACGTCGGTGAGGCTCACACCGACAAGGTCGTGTGAGATCAGGAATGATTCGAGTGTCAACACCCGCGTCTCGTCCGGGAGGAGATTCGCCGCTTCATCGACTCTGCCACCAAGACCTGTTTCAACGGTGCGCTTCATGATGGCTGCGATCTCGCTGCGCCCCGGCTCATCGAGGGGATCAACCACTGATGCGTTCACGAGGTCGACCGCGCCGCGACGGGTCATCTGCTCATATGCAGGATTCACCGTAACCGTGGTGAACTCACCCGTGACCTTGTCGTGTCGGGCCACGATCAGGCCGACCGGAACCCGTTCCACTAGTTCCGCCAAACTTCGGTTGGTCTCACCAACGCGAACTTCTTCGGTGATGTCGACGGCAACACCGCGCGCTCGAATCGGTCGACCCGATTCGTCGGTTTCAACCCGTACACGGTCACGAATGTGGCGGATCTCCCCGCTGGTGTTGACCACACGAAAGTTGATTTCGTGGTCGTCGCCATTGTCGATGGCAGCCCGCGACATGGCTGAGACGCGCGCCCTGTCGAGCGCCGGCAGCCGCTCGAGCCAGGCGCCAGGCAATGACAGCGCCTCGGCCGAAATCCCGATGACGTCGAGAGTGCGACCGCGAACACGGATCTGCTCAAATGGGTAGGGATTGGCCTCCCAAACGATTGCGTCGAGCCCCTGCAGCAACTGGTCGCGACTACGGCGCTCCCTACGTTCTGAGCCGGCGATGATCGACACGAAGATTGTGGTTGAAGCCGATGTGATCACGTATGCGATCAATAACACGGTCGCGTTTGCCGGGGAGTACCGGAACAGCGCGACGGCAAGGAACGGCAAGCCAATGAGGCCCGACAAGAATGTGGATCTCCAACCGACCATCGCGGACTGGCTGTTCGATCCCATGAGAATCAACCCGACCACCGGCGCGATCTGTGGATCGAGGCTGATGGCCACTGCCAGTAGAGCTGCATCGATCGCAGGCGTCATCCAAGGCACGCGGCGGGTCCTGACAAGTATCCCGAGTTCGCCAAGAACGAATGGGATGCCCACGAGAATCGTGAAGAGCCCGATCCGGCGATCCACCCCGATCGCCGGAATCAGGGCTACGGAGCCGAGCAGGAACAACCCGATTAGGCGTGTCCTGAGGAACAGCCTCCATAGACCCAGTTCGAGGTCGTTGACCTCGTTTCTTTTCATCGTCACATCTGCCGTCTGTCGAACCACGACCCTGGTTGCAGGGTCTGTGGTCTCTACGGACGCAGGGCCATGGGTGCTTTAAGCAATTGAGCCTTGCGGCCCATCAAGATGGGCCGGTCAGCGCATTAATCAGCTGGTCGATTGCCTCATCGGCGATCGATTTCATTTCCTCGTCGGTGCGGTCCTGAATCGGGTGCGGTGTCAGCACCCTGGCCACATCGAGCCCGAGAGCGGCGCTCTGAGTGTCGGCGGCGTCGCTGAATTGCACGGTGGCCGTGAACACGCCCGGGATTCCTCTTCGTTCAAGATCGTTGATGTCGTGCACACTGCACGTCGTGCAAGAACCTCAATCGGCGAGCGCTTCGATAACTGCATCGCACTGGCTGGCGATTTCGTGGCGCAAGTCGACTGGAGCGGGCTTGGCAAACGTTGGCTTCCTGTAACGATTGACCTTGGCTCCGAGTTCGGTGAGTTTGGCCTCGACGCGATCCAAGAACACGTCGCCTCGAGGCTTGGAGATGTCGAGGAGTCCGACGGTGAGGCCGTTGAGCGACTCTGGCCGCGGGACGCGTTGACGTTCCTGTGGTGAAAGCTCGCCGGTGGGGTCGAGGACCGTTGTCATGGCTTTATCTCCCTGGTGACTGGGTCGGTGCCGGTGTTGCCGTTGACCCATCCGGCGATGATTGAGGAGAATAGCCCGGCTCCACCGCCCGCGTGGACGACGAGAAGACCGCCGGGCCTGAATTTCGGCACGGGACCGGCGGCGAACGTCTCGGGCAATCCTTCCTCGATGCCGCCTGCACCCCGAACCAGCTCCTCGCCGGGCAAGTTGAGCATCTCCGCGATCTCCTGGTTGAACCGCTCGCGGTCCCAGCCGGCATCTCGGTAGCGCGCCATGTGTTCTGGCGAGAGCACCAGGATCGAGTCGAACATCATGGCGAGCTTCGGACTTATGTTGGATCTGAGGGCCAGCGCCAAATGCCTCGTGAGAGATTCGGGGCTTCGTGAGATCTGATCGACGATGATTCGAGGACTCTCACCAGGAAAGAGGGTGACGGTGGATTCTCCGTTGGTGAACCCGCGACTCTCAGCGAGCGAGTCCCACGGGGATCCTTCCTCGTCTTCGGGAAAGCACAAACCATATTTTGCTGGGCTGCCATGGGTTGCTCGATCCACGCCGCCAGGGCGGCCGCCGCCGACATTGCGGATCACCAGTTGCAAGGCTCTGCCTATGGTGCTGTTGGCTCGGTTTCCCTGGCCAAGGACGTTGATCCCGGAATTCATTCCGATGCGTTGGCGGATGGGGCCGTTGACAATGATGACCGGACCGACCGGCATGGTGGTGGCCAGCAGGCCGTGCATGTTGAACTCATCGGTGCATGCCGCTTCGAGAGCGGCGATCACCACGGGCAGATAGTCGGGCCGGCATCCGGCCATCACCGCGTTGACTGCCACCTTCTCGACGCTGCATTCCACAAGATCTGGAGGAACCAGAGCAACAATGTCATCGGGAGACCTGGTGGTGCCGGCGAGCATTCTCATTACGCGTGCCTCGGTGGGCGGCACAAGAGGCATGCCGTCGCTCCAGCCTCGATCGAACATCGACTCCGACACATCCTCAAGTGCGGCGATCTCCACTCGTCGACTTTTCATCACGGAGCCGGAGAATTTGACCGCGAGCTGATCCGACAGTGTCGGGTCGACGCTGAGTGAACCGCATCCGGGTCGCCAGTCGGGCAGGTCGGCTCCGAGGTGATCGAGTCCTGTGAAGTCTTCCCATTCGAGTCGATTCCATCCGACGATGCGCTCGGTTGGACGTCCGTCTGCGACCTTCAAGAGTGTTGGAACCGTCTCGATGTCGTGGTGCCACGACAACTCGAGTTCGGCATCGTGTATCACCCATTCAGCGTTGGCCGGGAATGATGGGTCGTCCTGGGTGATCACTGTGGCGCCGGCTCTTTCGGCCAGATCGCCGAGCACAGGAGACACGAGAACGCAGGTTGGGCAATCTTTCTTCACCACAACCACCAGGCCGTCGGGGAGCGGTGGAGCAGCGGCTGGTCCTTCGGGCATTTGGGACATGGAAGAACTCTTCCACAGCGACGGTTCGTATGTGAATTTGTCGATTTGGTAATTGAGATATTTGTCACACCACTATCGACGAATTGCATTGTGGGAGCTATCTTCGCCGCCCATGGGGGAATCATCGCGAGGGGCCGTGAGCTTGGCGTTCCATGGCGTCCGCGGATCAACTCCGTGCAGTAGCCCGGCCCTGGCCCGGTTCGGGGGCAACACCAGCTGCGTCTCTCTGCACCGTGACGGGCACGTCCCCATCGTGTTTGATCTCGGCACCGGGCTACGCCTGTGGGGATGCGACATCGTCGATGAGCCCGACCTCGAAATCCATGCCCTCGTGAGCCACATGCACTGGGACCACATTCAGGGAGTGCCGTTCTTTCTGCCTCTCCACCGGCCCGACACCACCATGCACGTCTACGGTCCGGGCCACCTTGGCGAATCCATGGGAGCGGCTTTCGACCGTTTCATGGCACCACCGTTCTTTCCGATCCATTTCGACGATCTGTTGTCCACCATCGAGTTTCATCACGACGACGGTGCGGAGTTCATGATCGGTGACGCCGTCGTGAGATCTGCTGCGGTTCCACACACCGGCCTGACCCACGGATATCGGGTCACTCTCGGAGGGGTGTCGATTGCCTACGTCCCCGATCACCAACAGCCAGCCGAGGACTCCACCTGGGTCGCCCCCGATGTGTTGAAACTGTGCGAGGACGTGGATGTCTTGATCCACGACGCGCAGTTCACCTCATCGGAATTTGCGCCGCGTTCCGATTGGGGTCACTGCACCATCGACTACGCGATAGAGGTGGCGGCACAGAGTCGCGCCCGTGAACTGGTGTTGTTCCACCACGACCCCGGTCACGACGATGAGTGGCTTGATCAGATGCGAAACGACGTTCTCAGCTCCGCCTTCGCCCGCGGGATTGAATCCGTTGTCACGGCAGCCGAGGGAATGAAACTAGTGGTTGAACCTCGGATCTGACTCCGACGGTTACCAGCCCCATATCCGGTCCGCTACCGTACGGCGCGCGACAAGAGGGGACCTCAGCGATGGCAATTGATGGAAACGAGTTTCGACGGGTGCTTGGCCACTTCCCGACCGGAGTGACCGTTGTGTCGAGTGTCGACGATGACGGAGCGGTGGGAATGGCGATCGGCTCGTTCGCAAGTGTTTCTCTAGATCCGCCACTCGTCATGTTCTGTCCGGCCAAAACCTCTTCGACGTGGGGGCGAATCGCCGGCAGCGGGCATTTTTGTGTCAACATTCTCGGCGATCATCAAAAGGACGTGTGCGGAGTATTCGCGAGCAAGGCATCCGACAAGTTCGCCGGAGTCGAATGGCATCCGGCATCGACGGGCTCACCGGTGATCAAGGGGTCGATCGGTTGGATCGATTGTGAAATCCACGCGGTCCACGATGGCGGCGACCACGACATCGTGGTCGGTCTGGTCAAAGAACTCGGCGCCGACGCAACCGATGGCCCACTTCTCTTCTTCAAGGGTGGCTACGGGCGATTCGGGGAGCTTGACGCATGACGATCTACGCGCTCGGGGCACACTCACCCGACATACACCCGACCGCGTACGTGAGCCCCGAGGCAACGATCATCGGCAACGTGGTGATAGGTGAACAATCCAGCGTCTGGCCCAACGCGGTGCTGCGCGGTGACGAGAATCGGATTGACATCGGATCGTTCACATCGGTGCAGGATGGCGCAGTGATTCACTGCACCGAGGAATTCCCGACGGTCGTGGGGGACTGGTGCACAATCGGACACTTGGCCCATTTGGAAGGATGTCGGGTTGACGATCACGCACTTGTGGGGTCGGGGGCAATCGTATTGCACGACGCATTGATCGAGTCGCACGCGTTGGTCGGAGCCGCGGCGCTTGTTCCGGGTGGGGTGGTGGTTCCCAGGTTGGCGATGGCTCTCGGGGTGCCGGCAAAGATTCGACCCGACGCACTTTGTGAAGGCGACAACGATGACAACGCTCAAAAGTACGTGAACAGAGGTCATCAGTATCGGGCCGACCTCCACCGGGCGGACCAAGATTGAAGGCCGATCGCTTCCGAATATTGGTTGTTTGCACGGCCAACATTTGTCGCTCGCCGATTCTCGAGTCCATGCTCCGGAAAATCGCCGAGCGCCGGCACCTCGATATCGAGGTTTCATCGGCGGGTTTTCTTTTCGATGGCGAGTCCGTCTCGCCGACGATGGCCGAGATCATGAAAGAGCGCGACCTCGACCCGGAGCCGCACAGGAGCAGGATCGCGGATGGCGAGATGGTTGGAGCTGCCGACCTGGTTCTGACCATGGAACGATCACACGCTCGCAGGTTGAGTCTGGCCAGTCCTGAATCTGCATCGCGAATTCACACCGTTGGTGGATTTGTCAGCGGATTGGGTGGGCTGGCGTTGGGTGCCGGGCCGCGTGCCATCGTGGAGATGGTGGCCGCCGGCCGCACTGACGATGCTCTGCTGGGCAGTGGTTCGGATGAAGTCTCCGATCCTCACGGGCGAAATCGTCAGATTCACCGCGACACGGCGGACCAACTCGACCGGATGGCCATTGCCGTTCTCGAGGGACTGTTTCCTGTCTGATTCTCGATTTGTCGCCGTCCGGGCGGTGACGATCCGACATCGGGGTTTGTTACTATCCACGTAGTAGAAATTGGTTTCCCCGCTATTCATGGAGATGCTCCGATGGCCTCTGCCGATATCGGCGTTGATCTGAGTCGATACAAGCTTGGATGGAGCGACGAAGAGGACTACGTGTTCAAACCCAAGAAGGGCTTGAACGAGGACATTCTGCGCGAGATTTCGCGGCTGAAGGGTGAACCGGAGTGGATGCTCAACTTCCGCCTCAAATCCTTGCAGTGTTTCGATCGTCGACCGATGCCGTCGTGGGGCGGCGACACGTCGGGTATCGACTTCGACGACATCTACTACATCGAGCCCACCGAAAGCCTTTCCGACAATTGGGATGATGTTCCCGACGCCATCAAGGACACCTACGAGAAGTTGGGCATAACCCAAGCCGAACGGAAGTACCTGGCAGGTGTTAAGGCTCAGTACGAAAGCGAAGTCGTCTACCACCGCAACCGTGAAGACCTCGAGGCGCAAGGCGTCCTGTTCTCCGACATGGACACGGCCCTGCGTGAGCACCCCGAAATTGTCAAGCAGTATTTCGGCAAGATCATTCCCCCCAACGACAACAAGTTCTCATCGCTCAACTCGGCTGCTTGGTCAGGTGGCTCGTTCATCTATGTGCCGCCCGGAGTGGAAGTCGAAATGCTGTTGCAGGCCTACTTCCGGATCAACGCGGAGAACATGGGTCAGTTCGAGCGCACTTTGATCATTGCCGACGAGGGGTCCAAGGTTCACTACATCGAGGGTTGTTCTGCTCCCACTTACACATCCGATTCTCTGCACTCAGCGGTGGTCGAAATCGTGGTGAAGCCGTCGGCGCGAGTCACATACACGACAATTCAGAACTGGTCCGACAACGTCTACAACCTGGTCACCAAGCGGGCCTGGGTGGAAGCCGAAGGGCACATGGAGTGGATCGACGGCAACATCGGTTCTCAGCTCACCATGAAGTATCCGGCTGTCGTGCTGGCCGGCCCGAAGGCCTCCGGTGAGGTGCTGTCAGTGGCCTACGCCGGGCCCGGCCAACACCAGGACACGGGCGCGAAAATGACCCACCTTGCGCCGGAGACCACTTCGAAGATCGTGTCGAAATCGATCTCCAAGGGTGGCGGAAGAAGCAGCTATAGAGGACTCGTCCGAGTGGAAGACGATGCCCACGGCTGTAAGAGCCACGTCCAATGCGATGCGTTGATCCTCGATGAGGATTCCATTTCGGATACTTATCCATACATGGAAGTCGGATCCGGCGACGCGGTGGTGGGGCACGAGGCAACGGTGTCTCGCGTGGCCGATGAACAACTCTTCTACCTGCAAAGCCGCGGGCTCACCGAAGAACAGGCGATGGGCATGATCGTCAACGGATTCATTGAGCCCGTCACTCGCACACTCCCGATGGAGTACGCGGTCGAGTGGAGCCGGCTGATCGAGCTGCAAATGGAAGGCAGCGTTGGCTGAATCGGCGCGGGTGTGACCGATACTGGGCTCGCGTACGGCACAATGTTCGAATGCCAATGCGACAGGACTGCAAATACTTCGAGTCGCGTAGCTACCCGAATGGCGACACCGTTCGAAAGTGCGACTTGGACTTGGCGCCCGAAGCACCGTGGCGGTGCCCGGCTGACTGTCCGAAATACACCCGCCGCCTGGCCGACGTGAATTGGAGCCACGGTTCGCTGGTCACCCCGGAAACACCGGCAGAACCCGAGAGCGTGGGCGAGGATGAAAGCATCGGCGCACTGCTTGATGCTGCCGAGGACATCATCAACGGTGCCGCACCCTCGATAATGGCCGACCTCGACAAGGAGCGCAGCCGGCGTCGTGGACTCAGGGGAAAGTTGCGACGTGGTTCGGGCACCGACAAGCCCAAAAAGCGCAGCAGTCGGAGCAAGGAATCCGGTGGTGGAATCGCCGACCGCTTCAGGAAGCGCTACCGCAACGGAGGATGACCCCAGGCGGTACTTGTCGAACCCTCTCTGGCAAGTCCTTGCGTTGGGCCATTACCACTACGTCGATAGGGTAAATCCCTGTTTCCAGCCACTTCGGCCGGTTGTTGCGGAGTGAAATCATCAGTGAACAACTTCTCCCCCGAATCTGCCAGGGCAGTCGACGGACCAGACTGGATGATCGAACGACGCGGTTCCGCAGCCGTTGCGCTTGCCGCTGAAGAACCCCCATCCACCGCGCTCGAAGAGTGGCGATACAGCCCGATCGACAAGCTCGATCTGGGCAGTTTCAGCCCGGCGTCCGGACTGGCCGACCCGCCAATGGTGCCACTTCATGTGGAGCCGGCGGCCATTGTGCGTGTGGTCAACGGGCGTGTTGTCACCGTCGAAATGGATGACGATTTCAAAGCCTCCGGCGCCACCATCGGATCTCTCATGGAGAACGATCGCGGGTCTGCACTACTGGGACACGTGGTAGACGGTGCGCCAGATTATTTCACTCGACTCAATGACGCCTTTGCTCCCGATCCGGTATTGATCCACATTCCCCGTGGAGCATCCATCGAACGGCCGGTGGTTGTGAGCAATCACGCCGCGGGCGACGGTGGGGCGATTTTCCCTCGCTTGGTTGTTCGCCTCGAGCCGGGTTCGCATGTGAACGTTCTCGAACGCCATACCTCAGATGCCGGAGATGAGTTGCTTGTTTGCCCGGTGGCCGAATTCGACATCGACAACGAAGCGCGCCTCGGGTATCTCAACATTCAGCAATTGTCCACGAGCGCGTGGCAGATAGGCAGTCAAGTCGCCCGCATCGGTGCTCAGGCCACTCTCACGGCGGCAAATGCAGGTCTTGGCGGCGCCTACGCTCGCACCAGAGCCGACACCCGGCTGATAGGTCGCGGCGCCCATGGCGATCTCCAGGCCCTGTATTTCGCCGATGGCGATCAAACGCTCGATTTCCGCACCTGCCAAGACCACGTCGGAGCCGATACCAGCTCCAACTTGTTGTTCAAGGGTGTGGTGGGTGGGCGATCACGCAGCGTATATACGGGTCTGATTCGAGTCCGCCCAGGGGCACGAGGCGCCAATGCTTTCCAAACCAATCGCAACCTCAAGCTCGGTCCGGATGCGTGGGTGGAATCAGTGCCCAACATGGAGATCGAGAACAACGACGTGAAGTGCAGCCACGCATCGTCGGTAAGTCCGGTCGATGAAGACCAGCGCTTCTATCTCGAGAGCCGCGGCGTCCCCACCGCCGAAGCCGAGCGTCTCATCGTCGGTGGATTTCTCGACGAGGTCCTGCGAGCGCTACCCGTGCCGGCCGCCGTGCCTTCGCTGCGTTCGGCGTTGGCCTCTCGAATGGCTGCTGCCACAAGTGCGGGAGTCGAAGGTGAGTAGCCACAAGGTGCTGCGCCTCGGCGATTCGGTGTCATGAGCGAACTGGTGATCGAAGACCTGAGGGCTTCGGCGCACGGCAAGGTGATTCTGGAGGGCGTCAATCTCGTAGTGAGGTCCGGTGAGGTTCACGCCGTCATGGGGCCCAAAGGATCCGGAAAGTCAACGCTGTCACATGTCATAGCAGGGCGTCCCGGTTATGAGGTCTTGGGAGGCTCGGCGAAGATTGATGGAGCGGAGTTGCTCGACATGCCAGCCTGGCAGCGGGCCGAAGCGGGACTGTTTCTGGCGATGCAATACCCAACGGAGGTGCCCGGTGTGGGACTTGCCGACATGTTGTTGGCCTCTCGGAGCACGTCGTCGAACCCGGATGAGATTTACTCCTCGCTCGAGAACGAAGCAACAAGGATCGGTTTCGGCGAACAGTTCCTTGAACGTGCGCTCAATGTTGACTTGTCCGGCGGTGAGAAAAAGCGAAATGAGACTCTTCAGCTCGGGGTCCTGAAACCGAAATTTGCGATTCTCGATGAGCTCGACTCCGGCCTGGATGTCGATGCACTGAGGACGGTTGGCAGCAGAGTCGAGGCGGAAACCAAGGAATCCGGACTCGGTGTGATAGCCATCACGCGGTACAGCAGATTGTTCGAACGGCTTCACCCGGACGTAGTGCATATATTCGCAGGCGGGAGGATCCTCGAGACGGGAGGACCCCAACTGGCCGACGAGCTGGAAGACTCCGGTTACGAGCGCTGGGTCGACCCCAAGGTTGAACCAGTTCAAGCGCCGGTTGGTGGCGGACTACACGAGGATCCCTTTGCGGATCCATTGGCCTGACGAGAGGACTGCACAACCATGACCGCAACAGGACTACTCAGCGACGACGAGATCTCCGCGCTGCTCAGCAAACACCCGCTTTGGGAGATCGACGATGACGCACTGCGCCGTACCTTTGAATTCGTCGACTTTGTCGAAGCGTTCGGGTTCATGACCCGTGTCGCTCTGATCGCCGAGAAGCGATTTCATCATCCTGAGTGGAGCAACGTTTGGTCGCGCGTGGTGATTCGGGTCACCGATCACGAAGCCGGGGGAATTTCCGGGCGCGACGCGGCATTTGTCGAAGCGGTCGATCGCCTGCTGGCTGACTGACTGCCCCGGCGGGCAACCGATTGAGTTTTATTCCGGCGGTTGCGCCTCATCGAGAGCCTGCGCCAACGTGTTCCAGCCGAGAGTGGCGCATTTGATTCGAACGGGGAACTTCACCACGCCTCGGAGCGCTTCCAGATCGCCCAGCTCCACCGGTTCATCGGCTTGCTGGTCCCCGTCTGGTTCCTCTTCCTGGTCGCCGCCTAGTTCGCCTTCGTGTATCGACATCATCGCTTTGAATGAGGCAATGATTTGCCTGGCCTCAGCAACGGTTTGCCCCCTGATGGCGGTGGACATCATGGAGGCGGACGACTGGCTGATGGAGCAACCCTGGCCCCCGATCGCAACATTGCCGATGACGCCATTGTCGTCGACATCGATGAAGACGACGATCTCATCGCCGCACAAGGGATTGAACCCTTCGGCACGTATGGCCGGTGGGGTGGAGAGCTCCCCGCGGTTCCGCGGGGAGCGGTAGTGATCGAGAATGATCTCGCGGTAGAGATCTTCAAGCCCTGGCATGTCGGTTGCTCCTAGAACGAAAAAATGTCGTTGGCTTTTTCGAGTGCATCGGCGAGAGCATCTACATCGGACTCGTCGTTGTAAATGTAGAGCGATGCTCGAGTTGAGGCGGGTACCCCGAGAACGCGCATTAGCGGCTTGGCACAGTGATGGCCGGCCCTCACGCACACTCCGGCCTCGTCGAGAACTTGCGCCACGTCGTGGGGGTGCACGTCTCCGAATTCGAATGACAGCACACCGCCACGTTGCGCGGGTTCGGATGGGCCGTGGATGGTGATGGTGTCGCCATACCGCTCGGTGAGCGTTCGCATGGCATAGGCGGTGAGCTTGGTCTCGTGGGCGCGCACCGCGTCCATTCCCAGTTCATCGAGGTAGTCGATTGCTGCCGCGAGGCCGACCGCCTCAGCCACCATTGGGGTACCGGCCTCGAACTTCCACGGCACCTCGTTGGTGGTGAACCCTTCCTTGGTGACGTTGAGGATCATTTCGCCGCCTCCCAAGAATGGCGGCATGGCATCGAGAAGCTCGCGGCGGCCCCAGAGAACTCCGATGCCCATCGGCCCGAGGAGTTTGTGGCCTGTGAAGACAAGGAAGTCTGCATTCATGTCCTGCACGTCGGTGGCAACGTGGGGAACGTATTGGCTGGCGTCCACGGCCACCAGCGCGCCTTTGGAATGGGCTGCAGCAGCGAGCTGTGACACCTGGTTGATGGTGCCCAGCACGTTGGACATGGCGCTGATGCTCAAGAGAGAGGCACCGTCGAGCAACCGGTCGAGGGAACTGAGGTCGAGGCAGCCCTGTGGGTCGACAGGAATCCACCGGAGTTCAATGCCGTTTTCGGCTGCCAGCATGTGCCAGGGCACGATGTTGGCGTGGTGTTCCATCTCGCTCAGAACAACCACATCGCCGGCTTCGAGTTTTGCCTTCCCCCACGTGCGGGCGAGAAGGTTCATTGACTCGGTTGAGTTTTTTGTGAAAACGATTTCGGAGACCGACGGGGCGTTGATGAATCGGGCGACGCGGGATCTGGCGCCTTCGAGAGCTTCGGTGGCCTCCACCGCGAGTTGGTAGGAACCACGATGGACATTGGCGTTGGTCGACTCGTAGTAGCCGGACATGGCATCGATGACTTGCCTCGGCTTCTGCGAGGTGTTGGCCGAGTCGAGGTAGATCAGCCGCTTGCCGCCAACGGGATGATCGAGGATCGGAAAGTCGCTCTTTATGTCGGGTCGGAGGCTCACTTGTCGAACCGATCGTAGCCTTCGTGTTCGAGCCGTTCGGCGAGTTCGAAGCCGCCAGACTCGGCGACGTGACCATCGATGAGAACGTGGACGCGATCGGGACGAAGTTCGGTGAGCAGTCGTTGGTAGCGGGTGATGGCAAGCACTCCCAGGCCGGGTCGTTCGACGCGCACTTCCTGAACGCCCTTGGCGACGATCTTCAAAGCGTCAATATCGAGGCCTGAGTCGGTCTCGTCGAGAATGGCGATCTCCGGTTCGAGAATCGCCATTTGAAGAATCTCGTTTCGCTTCTTCTCGCCGACCGAGAAGCCTTCATTGAGGTGGCGGTCGGCGAAGGACAGATCCATCTCCAGTCGCTGCATCCACTCCATGATCGACAAACGCAACTCGAGGACGGACAGGTCGATTCCCTTGCGTGCCGACAATGCCTGACGCATGAAGTTGATGACCGAGACGCCGGGGATTTCCTGCGGATACTGGAAGGCGAGAAACATTCCGGCTTTGCCGCGTACATCGGCGGGCCAGTCTGTGATGTTTTCTCCAAACAGCTTGATGGTGCCGCTGGTGACCTCGTATTCGGGGCTGCCGAGTAGAACCGAGGCCAGCGTGCTCTTGCCGGATCCGTTTGGTCCCATCAGGGCGTGAACCTCACCGGCCTCAATCGTGAGGTCGACGCCCTTGAGGATTTCGACGCCACCTTCGACGGTGCGGGCGCGGAGCTCGGTTATCTCGAAGAGGGGCTCTGCTGGCATGTCGCCGAGTGTATTGGCGCGAGGGGTTTCCTACTACGGCCATAGGAGAAATGAATCGCCAAGTCACAATCTGAGTTGATTTGGGACTGGTCGGTGTCGGCGGATCAGGTGGAGAGCGGTGAAACGACCTCGAATCCGAGCGCTGCTGCCGCTGGGATTTGGCCAGGATCAAGTGTGGCGTATCGAATGGGTTTCGGTAGTCGATCCGCCGCGGCAAGGTGAATGGCATCAACGGTGGTGAGGCCGTAGGCGGAACCAATTTGGGTGGCCGCGGCCAAGCATCTCTTGTCGACCGGCACGACAACGAACGCATCCCAGTCGGCACGGGCTGCGGCCCACAGATCCTGGGCGGCCACGTTGCTGCCGGCGAGTCGGTGAAGCGCCATCATCACTTCGGTGCGGGCCAACTCACTGGCGCACCATTGCGATGCGTTTTCCATCGCCGACAGAACCAGTCCACGCTCAGCACCCGGAACGTACCTTCGTATCAGCGCAGATGAATCGAGCGCGAGCGTCATCGTCGCGCTCGCCCGGTTGGGTTGCCGCGTAACTCCGCAATGACGCGTTCGGGCCGAGCGTCCACCGGAATGGCTACGGGGTTGGGGGAACTTGGATGATCGGATCGACCGGGAAGTCGAAGCAACCCTGCAGCTGCCAGGTCGAGAATGGTGGGATGGCCGGCCGGTTCGACGGGGCCGAGTTGTGCCACGGGGTTGCCGTCGACTGTTATCACCAGTCGTTCGCCGGTCCCGGCGCGTCTCACCACGGCAGCCACTTGGTTGCGAAGTTCTCGTATTCCCACCGAATCCATTCATCGAGTGTAGCACCTGTGTACACAACACGATTGTGAATAGGCGGCCGAGCACTGTAGATTCGGAAAATCGTGCAACTTGCACGCCGACCGACTCCCCGGGAGACAATCGTGAACTTCGCTTTCAGCGACGAACAGGAACAGCTTCGAGAATTCGTCAGGAGCTTCCTGGACGACAAGGCATCAGAGGCTGCAGTGCGCGAGCAGATGGACACCGAGAGGGGATACGACCCCGATGTCTGGAATCAGATGGCTGAGCAGATGGGATTGCAGGCAATCGCAATTCCCGAAGAATACGGCGGCCAAGGGTTCGGTTTCGTGGAACTGATCGTGATCTTGGAAGAGATGGGTCGTTCTCTGATTTGTGCGCCCTATTTCTCCTCGGTCGTTCTCGCCGCCAACGCCCTCTTGCTTTCCGGCGACGATGCGGCCAAGGCTGCTCATCTCCCGGGAATTGCCGCCGGCGAAACCATCGCCACACTCGCGCTCACCGAGGAAAACGGTCGGTGGGACGAGTCCGGGGTCACCATGCAGGCCACGCCGTCGGGTGACGGGTGGAGCCTTGCCGGCACCAAGTCATACGTGCTCGACGGCCACATCGCCGATCTGCTTGTGGTGGGCGCCCGTACCGACAAGGGAGTTTCGTTGTTCACCGTCGACGCGGCGGCCGAGGGCCTCACCCGCACCGCACTGTCGACAATGGATCAAACCCGCAAGCAAGCCAAGCTCGAATTCGCCAACGTGCCGGCCACATTGATCGGGAACGAAGGCGAGGGTTGGTCCGTTCTGGAACAGGTTCTCGACTTGGCTGCGGTTGCCCTTGCCGCCGAGCAGGTTGGTGGTGCACAGATGTGCCTCGACATGTCCGTTGAGTACGCGAAGGTACGAGTCCAGTTCGGTCGGCCGATCGGGTCTTTCCAGGCGATCAAGCACAAGTGTGCCGACATGCTGCTCGAAGTGGAGTCGGCAAAGTCCGCCGCCTACTACGCCGGATGGTGTGCCGCCGAAATGAACGAGGAATTGCCCCAGGTTGCTTCGTTGGCCAAGAGCTACTGCTCCGAGGCGTACTTCCACGCTGCCGCAGAAAACATCCAGATTCACGGCGGTATCGGATTCACTTGGGAACACCCGGCCCATCTCTACTTCAAGCGGGCCAAGTCCTCAGAGTTGATGTTTGGCGACCCGACCTATCATCGTGAGCTGCTGGCGCAGCGCATCGGCATCTGAGATTCGTCGCGGTATTCGCACCGATGACTCTCATCTTCTTGGTCGTCGGTGCAGTACTGGTGGTGGCGATAGCTCTGGTCGCAGTTGGACGGGTCGTCGCCGGTACGGCCGGCCGTAGCAGGCCGGCCGTCTACGAACTTCCCGCCGCGGTCGAATGGATTGCCGATCGATTGCCCCACGAGGTGACGGCCCGGGTGAGCTACGACGATGTCGGGCACGTTCTGCGATGGCATCTCGAGTGGTTCTCCGACCTCGGGATGGCATCGAAGCACGGTGAGGAGATCGGTGGCGACGCGTCCGGCGACACCGGCGGGGTAGCGGCCGAGGATGCTGCGATCGATGCCGTGGTGGCCAGATCGCTCACTTCTGGGGGCCCGGACCCGATCGACGTCGTCTGCATCCTTGATCTTCAGATGCGCTATCTCGAGGCCATCGGAGCGCTCGAGCAGGAATCGAACCCCGCAAATGATCCCTCATAGGTGATCAAAGTGTGTTTGAATTGGGTCACCAAGAGAGAGGAGGTGGTCCAACTGACTGGTAGTAGTTCTGTGACCTTGGAGGTGGCTGGCCGCTAGTTACGGCCGCTGGACCTACTGGCGAATTCACGCCAGCTCCACCCCTGGGAAGACCGCCGAGCAGTGTCACCTCGGCCCAGAATGGTCACCCCGGGTTTCCAGTAGTTGACGTTTGGTGCCGGGGATTCGTCCCCGGCACCAGCGCGTCCGGGGATAGCCTGCGCGCCATGGATCGCCGCTTCGTAGTTGATGGAAATGACCTGGAAGCGCACCTCTCAAGGCCGACGACAATCCATCCCACCTCACAGCCCGGGTTGGTGATCGCCCATGGGTTTCCAGCCGAGGTTGGCGGGGGAATCAATTCGACGTCAACCCTGCCGGAGCTGGCCGACAGATTTGCCTCCGAGTGCGGATGGGTCGTGTTGACATATTCGGGGCGCGGCGTGTCGCAATCGAGAGGAGATTTCTCTCTGGGCGGTTGGCTTCGCGATCTACAGGGAGCTGTTGATCATCTGCGCGAGTCGGTCGAATGCGATGGGGTGTGGATTCTCGGGTTTGGCACCGGTGGTGCCCTGGCGCTGGCCGCCGCTGCGGCCGATCCGTTGATCAACGGCGTTGCCGTGGTGGCCGCTCCGGCCGACTTCGATGACTGGGCTCGCAACCCGAGGAAATTGCTGCTTCTGTCGCGTGAGATCGGAATTGTTCGCGACTCTGAGTTCCCGCGGTCCTTCGACGACTGGTCGTCCGGGCTGCGCGAGATCAAGGCGACGGACGCTGCGATACGGGTGGCACCACGAGAATTGTTGATTCTCCACGGAAGCGACGACGAAAGCGTGCCTGTGTTCGATGCACGGGTGCTAGCCGACAGCCACGGACTTGCCGACCTGCGAATTATCAGCGGCGGAGCTCATCACCTTCGCCATGATCCGCGGGCGATTGCTGTGCTTCTCGGATGGCTCGATCGGCAGCGATCCGAGCTGGTGGGGTCGTCCGATCACGCCGACTCGGACTGAGTGGGCTGGCCGCCTATTCCGATTTTGTCTTTCCGGCAGCCTTTTGCGCCTTTTTCCAGGAGCGAACCCGCGCCAATGACTCTGGCCCGTCGATGTCGGCAACCGATCGGGGTTGGTCGTCGGCGAAGGGGCCCGCCGCCACCTGCCAACCATGAGGGGCCTTGGAGAACCGCTTGGCCAGAATCGCTACGAATATCCGTGACTTCTCCTCGCCGTAGCCCGGCAACGACAGCAGCCTTTGGTAGATGACGTCGGCATCACGAACGCCTCGCCAGATGGCGGCGGCATCACCGTCGTACTCGTCAACGAGATGTTGACACAGAGCCTGAATCCGCGTCGCCATCGAGCCAGGGAAGCGGTGAATGGCGGGTTTTGTTCTCACGATCGCCGCGAACTCACTCGGTTCGATCGCCGCTATCGCGTGGGCGTCGAGAGTTTGTCCGAGACGTTCTGTCAAGCGCAGTGGACCCTTGAACGCCCACTCCATTGGCACTTGCTGATCGAGAAGCATTCCGATCAAAAGTGCAAGCGGATCGCGATTGACGAGCCGGTCCGACTCGGCATCACCGGTGACAGCCATGGTTCCCTTGGACATTGCAGGAGCCTAGGCGTAGCCAATTGAATCAAATGTCGGTGAGCGTTCCGCTTGCCGGATCCGGTCGGCTGGGGTCGATGCCGTAAAGCTCGACAGCTGCGGCCACCTCATCGGCTGTGGCATCGCCACCGCTGAACAGGGCGGAAAGCACCGCCACCACGATGTTGGAGGCATCCACTTCGAAGAAGCTCCTCAGCGCCTCGCGGGTGTCGGATCGGCCGAATCCGTCGGTTCCGAGCACGTGAAGTGGCCGTGGCGTCCAGCGAGCGATCTGATCGGGAACCATTGTGAGATAGTCGGTGACCGCAACGATGGGTCCCTTGGAGTGGGAGAGCTTCCTGAAGACGTCGCTCACCACGGGTTGGGCACCCGGATTGATGCGGTTTCTTCTCTCAGCATCGAGAGCTTGCGAACGGAGTCGCTTGTAGGAAGTGGCGCTCCACAATTCGGCCGAGACATCGTGATGTTCACTGAGCAGCGCTTGTGCCTCTCTGGCCGAACCTTGGGATGGACCCGAGAACAGGATCGTGGCCTTCCGGGATCCAATGTCGGGTCCGTCGTCCCACCTATAGAGCCCGCTGGTGATATCGGTGTCGGCGACGTGTTTTGGCCTGGGCGGCTGCTCGTAGTTCTCGTTGTAGATCGAGATGTAGTAGTAGATGTCCTCCCCATCGGCTGCGCTGGGTGGATACATCCTCTGCAGGCCCTCATCGACCACGGCCGCCAGTTCGTATGCGAACGCCGGATCGTAGGCCTCGCAGGTGGGAACGGTGGTTGCCAACAAGTGGCTGTGTCCGTCCTGGTGCTGCAGACCCTCACCAAGAAGGGTTGTGCGGCCGGCAGTGGCGCCCATGAGAAAGCCACGAGCCCGCGAATCGGCGGCACTCCACAGCATGTCTCCAACTCGCTGGAATCCGAACATGGAGTAGAAGGTATAGAACGGGACCATCGGCACGCCGCTGTTGGCGTAGGAGGTGGCGGCTGCAATCCAGCTGGCTGTGGAACCGCCTTCAGTGATGCCTTCTTCGAGGATTTGTCCGTCCTCGCTTTCCCTATACGACAGAAGCAATTCGTGGTCGACTGGTTCGTAGAGCTGGCCGCGCGACGCGTAGATCTTGAACTCTCGGAAGAGACTGTCCATGCCGAATGTGCGGGCTTCGTCAGGCACGATCGGCACGACCCGTGGTCCGAAGTCCTCGTCGCGAAGTAGATCACGCAAAAGCGCGGTGAAGGCCATTGTGGTCGACACGGCTCGACCGGCGGAGCCTTTGCGCAGATCCTGGAAAATCGCCGGCGATGGCAAGTTGATTGGCCGACGATTGCGGACTCGTCGCGACGGGAGCGGTCCGTCGAGTTCACGTCGTCTTTCCATCATGTATTGCAATTCGACCGAATCCGGGTCTGGTCTGAAATACGGGGGCCAGCCGTCGGCCAGAGACTCGTCGGAAATATCTTCCTCCATATGGAGGCGCTCGCGAAGTTCGACTAGTTGGGCGTTGGTCATTTTCTTGATGGAATGGGTGGCGTTCCGACCTTCGAATCCCTTACCGAGGGTCCACCCCTTGATGGTTTTCGCCAGAATCACTGTTGGTTGACCCTGAACCTCGCTAGCGGCCCTGAAGGCCGAATAGAGCTTCTGGTAGTCGTGGCCACCGCGCGGGAGTTGCTTGAGATCCTCATCTGACAGGTGCTCGACGAGCTGACGAAGTCGCGGGTCGGGACCGAAGAAGTGCTCCCTGACATACTCGCCGCTCTCCACCGCGTAGCGTTGGAACTCGCCATCGACGGTGTTGTTCATTTTGTTGAGAAGCACGCCGTCCACGTCCCGCTGCAGGAGTTCATCCCAACGGCTTCCCCAGATGACCTTGATCACGTTCCATCCAGCGCCTCGGAAAACCCCTTCGAGCTCCTGGATTATCTTTCCGTTGCCGCGAACTGGTCCGTCGAGGCGTTGCAGATTGCAGTTGACGACCCATTTGAGATTGTCGAGATCGGACCGTCCAGCCAGCGAGATCGCCCCGAGCGCCTCGGGTTCGTCGCACTCGCCATCGCCCAGGAAGCACCAAATGTTGGACTGGGATGTGTCCTCGATCCGACGTTGCAGCAGGTACTTGTCGAAGCGAGCGTGATAAATCGAGTTGAGTGGTCCGAGCCCCATCGACACGGTGGGGTATTCCCAGAACGAGGGCATGAGCCTCGGGTGGGGGTAGCTGGAAAGTCCGTTGCCGCCGACTTCCATTCGGAAGTTGTCGAGCTGTTGTTCCGAGAGGCGACCCTCCAAGAACGCTCGGGCGTACACCCCAGGCGCGGCATGACCTTGGAAGTAGACATGATCACCTGCGAACCCGGAATCCTTGCCGTGGAAGAAGTGGTTGAAACCAACTTCATATAGCGACGCAGACGAGGCGTAAGTGGAAAGGTGTCCACCGATTCCGTCGGCTGTCTTGTTGGCTCGGATCACCATGGCGGCTGCGTTCCAACGTATGAACGCACGAATGCGACGTTCGATTTTCTCGTCACCGGGGAAGATCGCCTGTTCCTCCGCTGGGATCGTGTTGATATAGGGCGTGGAGGTAGTGGGCGGCACACCCACATGGAGCTCGTTGGCTCGTTCCAGCAATTTCGAGACAAGAAACCGGGCTCTTGTCTTGCCGCCGGCCGCGACAACTGCATCGAGAGACTCGATCCATTCCTTTGTCTCTGTCGGGTCGAGATCGGGGAGTTGGCGGGTAAAACGGTCAGCCATTCTTTCATCTTTGCAGTTGATCTGCTATTTCGTGGCGGTTACTTCCACGCAGACCAGATGATCGCGTCGCGTCCGATTTCGATTCTTGGCCCCAACAAGCGACAATGGGCCTCGACTGGGAGGTCTAGCTTGAAGCGTCTGGTGACAATATTGGTATTCGTGTCGTTGATCGTCGCGGCGTGTTCTGGTGGATCTGGATCGTCGACGACACCCGCCTCGACAGCGGCATCGGTCGAACTCGCTGGCACCACAGTGGCCACTACGACTGCGGAGGTCACATCATCGACGACCACGGAATCGCCCACCTCCACCACAGCCGCAGCCACCACGACAACGGTCGACCCCCGAGAGGGTTTGCGTGGCGAGTTGACATCGGCGGTCGACAGTTGGATGACCGACCGCGATCTGGCAGTTCCCGGACTCAGTCTTGCAGTGCGATTTGGTGATGGAAGCACGATCACTGTTGCGCGCGGCACATCCGATGTTGCGACTGGCACGGATCTGACCACAGACGATTACTTTCGAATTGGTTCCATCTCCAAGACGATCACCGCCGCGACGGTATTGCAGATGGTCGAGGACGGATTGGTGGGTTTGGACGATCCAGTGTCTGACTATCTCGGTGATTGGCTTCCTGGCTACACCATCGACGGAGTCGACTACGGGAGTTTGGTGACCGTCAGACAAATCCTCGGTCACACCGACGGTTTCAAGGAGTTCGCTTGGGACCTCGGGTTCTACGAGAAGACTTCTCACCGCCTCGACAAGACTTTCGATCCCCACGAGGTCATTACCTGGGGTCTTGAACAGGGGCCGCTGTTCGTGCCCGGCGAGGGCTACAGCTACAACACGGTGGGGCCGGTTGCCGCGGGTCTCGTTATCGAAGCCGTTTCGGGCCGCCCGGCCAGCGAAGAAATTCGCGATCGTCTGTTTGCCCCGGTGGGCCTCGAGCACATATTTCTTCCGCCCACCGAGAATCCGCCCACGCCGGTCGTTCATGGCTATGCCGTCGGTGCCCTCGGCGAGGTTCTTGGCGGGTTGCCGGCGATCGCTTCCATGAAGGAAGAGGCGACGATCGGCGATTACTACGACGTGTTGGCGGTGCCCCAGGCTGCCCTCGAATCGGTCGGCTGGACCGGCGGGGGTTTTCAGTCCCAAGCCGAGGACGTTGCCGTACTGTTCGCCGCGCTGTTCGACGGCACACTCCTGACGGATTCGTCGATCGAGGCAATGACCACGCCAAACGATTTTGAACCGTATGGGCTCAGTCTCGACATCGGGGAGTGGGACGGTCACCAGTTCTTCAACAAGGGTGGAGGCGTGCCGGGGTTCCGAAGCACAGTTGGATATGTGCCTGATCTCGACATCTCGGTGGCAATCCTGGCCAATTCAATTTCCATTGATCCTGATGTCGGAGCGCTCATGGATGAGGTCCTCACGCTCGTGGAATCCGCTTGAGTACGTCGAGTCCCACGGTCGTCTACACCGATGGTGCCTGCAAGGGCAATCCTGGTCCCGGCGGTTGGGGATGGGTCGTGCCAGGCGGGAGACGCGCCAATGGAGGTGAACCACAAACCACCAACCAGCGAATGGAGCTGTCGGCGGTGCTCGACGCGCTCACGGAGCTGCCGGGCGATGTGGTCGTGGTATCCGATTCGACCTACGTGGTCAATTGTTTCAGGGACGGTTGGTGGAAAGGATGGATCAAACGCGGCTGGCGCAACTCCAAGAAGGAACCGGTCGCCAACCGAGACCTCTGGGAGCCCCTCGTTGAGCTCTATCGGGCTCGCAGCACAGAAATCGAGTTTCGCTGGGTCAAGGGTCATGCCGGCAATGAGTGGAATGAGATCGCCGACCAATTGGCGGTGGAGGCGGCGCTGGCGCAGTCACCCGGGGAGGGCAACCTCGATTCCAACTGGACACCGAACGGTCGATCCATTGCCGCGTTCGGTGCTCAACCGCCGGCCCTCGGCGGCTACATCGATAACCCGGTCAGCGACGACGTGAAACGCAGGCTGGGCGAGATATTCGCAGCGAAGCAAGAGTTGGACCCCGATCTCGTCGTCCTCACAGGTCTGAGGCTCGGCGCGGAGACCTTGGCGGCCCAGGCTGCCTTGGACGTGGGTGTTCCCTTCGTGGCGGTGCTCCCATTTCCGGAACCCGATTCCAAGTGGCCGAACCAGACCCGGCAACGGTTCGCGGAACTCAAAACGAGCTCTCACGCCGTCGTGCTTCTCGAGAAGGTTGCTCCGCCAACTGCGCAGAAGGCCGGCCAATCGTTGGCTCGCCGCAACGCATGGATGAGCCGGGTCGCCAATGAAGCCGTCGTCGTGTATGACCCGTCCGATCCGTGGATTGGAAGGCTCGTGTCCGATCTCGAGCGGGTGATGCCCGACGGCGTATGGCAGCTCGAAATCTGACAACCCCCGCATTCCCTTGGCACGACCTTCAGCGGAATGAACACAAACCGCTGTGTGTTCTCACTTGGGTAGGCCGAGGAGGCGTCAATGGCACGTGCAGTTTTCAACGGAGTTGTGATAGCGGAGAGCGACGACATCGAGATGGTTGAGGGAAATCCCTACTTCCCGGTCGAGTCGCTTGACAAGAGTCGATTGAGCGATTCTTCGCGACAAACATCGTGTCCGTGGAAGGGAGTCGCGTCCTATTGGAACATCGAGGTTGACGGAAAGCGCGCGGACAACGCGGCCTGGTACTACCCGAATCCCAAGAGCGGTGCCGAGGCCGTAGCTGATCGTGTGGCGTTCTATGGAGTCGTCACCATCGAGCAGTGACCTGATGAGGCATCACTCGTTGGATGCGAGAATACTTTCGATGTTGCGCAAGGTTTGCTCCATCGACGCGGGATGTCTCTTGGGGTAACCAAGAATCTCCAGCCCCTTTGGCCACAATGAGTATGACCAGTCGAATGTTTCGGTGACGCGGGTCCCGCCTTCCACCGCCTCGAGCTCGTAGCGCCACCGATGACGCCCCAAGTGTGCCCACGCAATCAGCTTGTCTTCCTCGAACTCCTTGACCGTTGAAGTCATGCGGTAGGGGACACCGAGCTTCATGCCCATTCGAAACTTCGATCCGAGCTCCAGTCGATCTGGCCCGTCGACCTCGTACTTGACACTGCCCGAACCGTCGATTCTCTGGTGGGCAGCCGGATCGGCCAAGAGGTCGAAGATCCTGTCGGCGGGTTGGGCAATGACTCTTGAAACCGAGACGCTTTGTGATCCCATGGTGTTGCTCCTCTGGCCGCGCCGTGAACGGCCAACCCTAGTCAGCAAGTGGTGTCACGCTTCATTCGTCTATTCTGTGAATCGGTCGAGAAGCTGCGGAGGCAAGATGTCAGAGGAACCAACGGTCAACCAGGCGTCGGATCGGTCAATTGTGGGGCCGATTGTGGCCGCTCTTCTTGCCATTGGGTTGGGTCTGTTCATCGTCCAGAACACCGACTCCACCCCCGTGAGCTGGTTGTGGATCGACGGCTCGGCACCGCTTTGGGCAGTGATCTTCGTTGCCGCGCTCGCCGGGGCAGTTCTCAGTGAGGCGCTCGGTTGGATAGTGAGAAGGGCCCGCAGATCGCGCTGAAATCAGTTGAACTTGGCGTCATGGGTCGCGTCGGGTGCGGCGCCGATCGGTGTCGGCGTGGAGTTCCGTGATCGGAGGCAAACCCTTGCGGATGCGCTTCTGCTCGTATTGCGCTACGTCAGCTCGGCGGAGGAGTTCGTTGGCCGTCTGAACTTCCGGGGTGGCCAGTGCCACGCCACACGACATCGACCGATCGCTTCCCGACTTCTTGAACAGATCAAGCGCGAGGTCGACGATCGGATACGACGAGAGCATTCCACCTCCGTCGAGCACCACGCAGAATTCATCTCCGCCAATCCGACAAACAGTGCTGCCGTCAACCGACTCGGCCGCGACCTTCAAGGAATTGGCGGCTGATTTCAAAAGTTCGTCGCCGGCCGAATGGCCGAGAGTGTCGTTGACGATCTTGAGGCCATCAACATCGCACATGATGAGTGCTACGTCTTGGCGATCCACGGTTGGCTTGTTGAATATGTCCCGGAGTCGGACGTCGAGAACTCGACGGTTTCCGAGACCCGTCAGGGGATCGGTGAAGGCAAGTTCCTCGAATTCGGCGAATCGCTCGGCTTGGGAAACTGCGGCGCCAATATGGGTGGCGACCAGTCGGAGAGTCTGTAGGTCGTCGTGGTCGAGGTTGCGATGGTCGGCATTGGTCGTTGCCACCACGAAACCCCATATCTCGCTTCCGATGCTGATGGGCCATGCGGCCTCGGAACGAAGACCGCGAGTGTGCAATGAAGCGGTGGTGGGATCGTCGGTTCGGCCCTCGTCAACTGATCGGATGTAACCCTCACCGGCCAGGATGAGGCTGAGCCCCGGCCGGTCCTCCTCGGTGTGTTGTTCCATCGCCGGAAACGTCTCGACTCCCTCGGGAAGATGCCCGACGTTCACCAGCACGTGTGAGTGGGCGTGGTCGTGTCCAATCCTGGCCACCGAGAAGGTGGATGCTCCAACGGCCGGCAGTGCCTGTTCGCCGATGACCTGCAGCACGTCATGGATCTGTCCGACCGCTCTCACGGCCGCCCCGATGCTGATCAGGGCCTCCACAGGTGAGGCGTGCTGAGGGGTGACGAATCGATGGAGTGATTCGATGGCGGTGTCGAGCGTGACGTTGGATTCGATCGGCGGTCCGGTGTCGAAATCGCGGCTGGCGGCCTCCCAGAGATCCGGATCGAGAGTGGTGCCGAGCAACTCTTCAACTCTTCGTCGACGTGCCGTCCAATTTGGCGCAGCGTCGTGCGCAGGGTGACCGACCAGCGTTGCGGCCAACGACAGGAGCCTCGATGAGAGCGGAATATCGGGGCCGCGCAACCCATGGGGTCCGCCGCTGCCGTCCCACCGTTCGAATTGGTGGCGGATGGCGCGTGCCGCGCCGGCCATTCCGGGAAGACGGGCGAGCACGCTGGCCGCCAGAACCGCCGCGGCTGGGTCGGGCACAACATCGGACGTGCCAACCGGGCGCACGTGGGTGAGAACTATCGATACTTCTCCCAGAAGGGCTGCGCATATGGCATCGACGCGATCGTTGATCGGAGTTTCGGCCGCAACCGCGAGTCGGTCCACAAGCAAGGCCCTGAGAGCAGCACGGTGCGCGGCGGGCGGGTCGAATACTTCCAACGTTCGTGTGAGCGCGGTGATCGACGCGCGCGCCGCTGGGTCGAGGGGCGCCGTCCCCCGATCGTTCAGTTCTCGCAGGGAGTCGATCCCGCCACTGTCTGGCAACTCCATAATCCTCTCATGCTCACTTTGCCACATGTTGATGCGATCATTTGTACCAGAGACGGAAGGTCACCGAAAGTGTGATCATTGACCACGATACGTGGTCGTTTGCTGGAGTGTCCAGTCATCCACGGATTCGCGGATTATGAATCGATCAAGTCCTGGACCCGGCTGGTCAGGCCATCAACACCCAAACCGCCGATGATGCCGTCCGCCGCACCGTCGTCGTTGATGAAAACAAACGCCGGTTGGCTGGTGACACCAAATGCTTGCCAAATCTCGAGATCGATATCGGCGACATGGGGGAAGGCGCCGACGCCGTAATCGGCCACGAATCGCGTCATGGCGCCACCGTCGTCCCGGCCGGCCACTCCGATGAAGGCAACTTTGTCACCGTATTTCTGCTGCACCGATGCGACCGCACCGGACTCTCTGATGCAGATCGTTCACCAAGGCGCCCAGAACCACAACACGATGTCCTGTCCCGCATAGTCGCCGGTGTCGAGTGAATCCCCGCCGACAGTCGTGGCGGTGAACTGATAAGGCCAATCGACCGCATTCTCGGCTGCGGGTTCGGTTGATGCGGGTTCGGGTTTGGTTGATGCGGTTGACGATGTGGGTTCGGGTGATGCAGATACGGGTTCGGTCGATGCGGCTGGACCTTGGGGAGCCGCAATGTCGGTGGTGCCGGAGGACGCGCACGCTGACGCGGCCAGTGCCACCACGATCGAGAGGGGAATAAGTCTGCGCAAGGCGCACAATGGTAGATCAGGCAGTGAGATAATGGTCGTCATCACAAAAGCCACGGAAACCAAAGATGAGTACCCGAAAACTGATATTCCTCGCCTTGCTCTGCGGAATGGTGATTCTGATGGCGTCGGCGGTGCAATTTGCCATGCTGGCCTGACCCATGACGGGAACAGACCGAGTCGATAGAGTCGCCAAGACCAAGGAGATGCCCGTGTCTGATGTGCAACACGACGTGATCGTGATTGGTGGTGGACCTGCTGGATATGCAGCTGCCCTTTATGGCGCCGGTGCGGGCCTCGACGTGGGTTTGGTCGAAAACCGGTGGATCGGCGGCACCTGCCTCAATGTCGGCTGCATCCCAGCCAAGGAACTCCTGGAAACGGCGCACGTGTACAGAACCGTCCGTGATGCCGCACAATTCGGCGTCAACGCTGGTGATCCGGAAGTCGACTGGTCGGTCACCATGACTCGCAAGCAATCGATCATCGACCAGTTGGTTGGTGGGCTCACTGGCCTGTTGAAAGGCAAGAAAGTCACGGTCTACAACGGTTCGGGATCGCTCGGGGCCGATCATTTGGTCACGGTGGCCGGTGGAGAATCTGGAGATCTGACCATCACCGCGAGCAACGTGATCCTGGCAACCGGATCGCAACCACGGACGATTCCCGGGTTCGAGGTTGACGGCTCGATGGTCGTCACCTCCGACGAAATGCTGTCGATAGAGAAACTGCCGGCAACAGCCGTGGTGATAGGCGGCGGGGCCATCGGTTGCGAATTCGCGTCGATGATGTCGGATCTGGGAACCGACGTGACGATTCTCGAAGCCCTACCGCAAATCTTGGTCGGCTGCGATGCCGATGCCGCCAAAGTCGTGCAGAGATCGTTCAAGAAGCGGAAGATGAAGGTGCGCACCGGGGTCATGGTCCATGGACACACTCCGGATCCATCCGGATCGTCCACCACGGTTTCGTTCGGCGAAGACGAGTCGGTCGAGGTGGAATTGGTAGTGGTGTCCGTCGGCCGCCGTCCCTACTCCGATCTGCTCGGGTTGTCCGGCACTGCTGTCGTCGTCGACGAGCGCGGCTTCATCGATGTCGATGAACGCTGCCGAACCGGGGAGGACGGCGTCTGGGCGGTTGGCGATTTGATCAAGACCCCACAGCTCGCCCACGTTGGTTTCGCCGAGGGAATGCTCGCAATCAAGGACATTCTTGGCGAGGATCCCGTTCCTCTCGACCATGCCGGCACTCCGTGGTGCATCTACTGCCACCCCGAGGTGGCCTTCGCCGGATACACGGAGCAGGCCGCCATCGAAGCCGGATTCGACGTGGTCACGTCCTCCCACCGATTCATGGGGAACGGGCGGGCCAAGATCGTTGGTGACACCGACGGAATCGTGAAGGTGATCGCCGAAAAGCTCCCCGACGGCACGGGCGGCCGGATTCTTGGCGTTCACATGGTTGGCCCCTGGGTGACCGAGCAACTTGGGCAGGGATATCTCGCAGTCAACTGGGGTGCCACCGTTGACGAGGTCGCTGCATTCATCCAACCGCACCCCACCATGAGCGAATTGTTCGGCGAGACAATTCTCTCGCTCACGGGAAGATCACTGCACGGATGAATGTTTATTCGCGAGTGCAGACCAACGAGACCCCACGACCGAGGACCACATTCTGATGGCCGATGTGACAATGCCCCAACTCGGTGAGACCGTCACCGAAGGAACCATCACAAGGTGGTTCAAAAACGTCGGTGACACGGTGGAGATGGACGAAATTCTCTTCGAGATTTCCACCGACAAGGTCGACTCGGAGGTCCCGTCTCCGGTAGCCGGGGTCGTGCAGGAGATCTTAGCCAACGAAAACGACGTGGTTGAGGTGGGCCAAGTCTTGGCTCGCGTGGTCGAATCTGGTGCAGCACCTGCTCCGGAGGCCCCAGCCGTCGATGCCCCTGCAGCCGCGCCGACCGAAGCGCCACCTCCACCTCCACCGCCACCTCCGCCCCCGCCACCTGAGCAGCAGCAGGAATCACCGAGCCCGCAACCTCCGGCCGGTGGCCGTGTCCTGTCTCCCGTCGTTCGTCGTCTGATTGCTGATAACGATCTGGATGTGAACACGATCGCTGGAACCGGGCTGGGCGGACGAATCACCAGGTCCGATGTCGAGAATGTGATTCAGTCCGCGGCTCAGGCTCCGGCGCCGTCACCAGCCGCCGCTGCGCAACAAGCGGCTGCCGCACCGGCTCCGGCGGCGCGTGCCGAGGCCCCGGCCGTGGTGGACCAAGCCCCTCTGCCGGTCATCCCGGTCGGGCAACGCGACGAGATCGTGCCGCTCAACAACATCCGAAAGCGCACCGCCGAGCACATGGTGATGTCGAAGCAGACATCTCCTCATGTGCTCACCGCGATGGAGATCGACTTCGAACGGGTGGAGAAGATTCGCACCGCGGCAAAGGCCGGTTGGAAGGCCGATGAGGGGTTCAGCCTCACCTATCTTCCATTCATTGCACGCGCCGTCGTCGATGCGTTGCGCGAATTCCCTCGTCTCAATGCCAGCTTCGGGGGGGACCACTTGGTCTTGCACGACGAAGTGAATTTGGCGATCGCCGTCGACATCGATTTCGACGGCTTGTTGGCGCCTGTCATCAAGAACGCCGATGGCAAACGCCTGCGCCAGTTGGCTCGTGACATCGTCGACGTGGCCGGGCGTGCTCGCACAAGGCAACTCGTGCCTGACGATCTTTCGGGCGGCACATTCACGCTCACCAATGCCGGTCAGTACGGCACAATGTTGCAGTTCCCGATCATCAATCAGCCCCAGGTGGCGATCCTCTCCACCGATGGGGTGCAGCGCAAGCCGGTGGTAGTCACCGACGGATTCGGAAATGAATCAATCGCAATTCATTCGGTCGGAGTGTTGGCGATGGCATGGGACCACCGTGCCTTCGACGGTGCCTATGCGGCTGCTTTCATGCATCGCATTCGGGAGATCATCGAGACACGCGACTGGGAGGCTGAGGTCCGCTGACCATCACGACCATCACGACCACCACGGCTCCGACCCTTCGAATTCGCTGGCTCGGCAAGGTTCACTACCGCGATGCATTGGCGCTTCAGCATCAACTGTTCAACGCGTCGAGCGACAACCACCTCCTGATGCTCGAGCACCCGAATGTGGTCACTCTCGGCCGACGGGCCGATCCCGCCAATCTGTTGGTGGATGTCGAGGAGCTGGGCGCCGACCTGATCGAGGCCGATCGAGGCGGCGATGTCACTTATCACGGTCCGGGCCAGTTGGTGGGGTATCCGATACTCACGGTGCCGGGCAAACGCGGTGGCGGAATGGCCGACACTGTGGCTTATGTCGACGGCGTCGAGCAGCTGATCATCGATGTGCTGTCGGATTTGGGACTCACCGGTGGCCGGATCGTCGGCAGCACTGGAGTGTGGATCGACGCTGATGGGCCGAGACCGCGCAAGATTGCGGCCATCGGTGTGCGACTGTCGAGGGCCAGATCGATGCACGGATTCGCTCTCAACATCAACCCCGACATGAAGTGGTTCTCCCGGATTGTGCCGTGCGGAATCGCAGACAAGGCCGTCACCTCCCTCGAAGCCGAGGGTGTTCAAGTGTCGATGCGTGAGGTGGTCGACCTCATGGCGGCGAGAGCTTCGCAAAGGTGGGGGACGCACGGCCGAATCGAGCGGGCAGATGTCGCATGGCGGTCCGACAAATCCGATCTCTCGCCCTTCAGTAGAGGTGAGGGTCCGGGCAGCCCGGTCGGTCGTGATGGAATCGGATACGGCGACTCGGCCGATGGCACATCCGTGCGGTTGTTGGGCCGATTGGCTGAGGCGGGAGTGGGATCGAACGATCCGGTCAGGCTCAAGGCTCGCAAGCCCTCATGGATGAAGGTGCGATTGGACCACGGCGAATCATTTCGCCGCACCCGTTCGACGCTGCGAGATCTTCAACTGGTCACGGTCTGTGAAGAGGCCGGGTGCCCGAACGCATCAGAGTGTTGGAACGAAGGCACGGCCACCTTCATGATTCTCGGCGAGCGGTGCACACGGGCTTGCGGATTCTGCCTGGTCGATACGCGCAATCCGTTGGCGCCCGACGCCGACGAGCCAAGTCGCGTGGCCGAGGCCGTGGAGCGGATGGGTCTTTCCCACGCGGTGGTCACGATGGTGACGCGAGATGATCTCAGCGATGGCGGGGCGTCGGCAGTGGCCGCCACGGTTGAGGCGATACGAGACGCCTGCCCCGATACGTCGGTTGAGACCCTGATTTCCGACATGTTGGGCGACCCCTCATCGCTCAGGACGGTATTTGACGCATCACCCGACGTTCTCAACCACAACATAGAGACGGTCGCCCGGCTCCAGCGCGCAGTGCGGCCTTCCGCCGGCTATGCCAGAAGCCTGTCGGTGCTGTCGAGAGCCAAGCAGGCTGGTCTTGTGACGAAATCGTCGTTGATGGTGGGCGTGGGCGAAACACACGCTGAAGTTGTCCAGACGCTCGCCGACTTGCACGCCGTCGACGTCGACATTGTCACGATCGGGCAATACCTGCGGCCCACCTCACACCATCTTCCGGTGGCGAAGTGGTGGGAGCCCAGCGAGTTTGAGCTCTGGAAACACCTCGGCGAGGAAATGGGAATTCCGCACGTGGAGTCATCTCCACTCACCCGGTCGAGTTACCACGCAGGTACCGCGGCGCGGGAAGTCTCTTCGAGGCGTTGACGCCACGCGCTGCAAGCGCTTACATAAGGGGCGATAGCCACTGTCCCTTGAACGATCGAGAGAGTCCCGTGAGCGGTGAAGGATCACCACGTTGGTTGTTCAACTCGGTTGGGTACGAGGTCTACATTCGGTCTTTCGGTGACGGAAACGCCGATGGCATTGGCGATCTTCGCGGTGTAGCCGATCATCTCGACCATCTGTCTTGGCTCGGCGTCGACGTGGTGTGGATCACGCCGTTCTACCCATCGCCGATGGCCGATTACGGATACGACGTCGCCGACTACTGCGGTGTGGCACCGGTATTTGGCACATTGTCAGACTTCGATGAGGTGGTCGAGCGAGCCCACGAACTCGGTTTGCGGGTCGTGGTCGACATAGTTCCAAACCACACGAGCAGCGCCCACAAGTGGTTTGAGATGGCGCGCTCCGATCGTGATGGACCATTTCGCGACTACTACATCTGGCGAGATCCAGCCGATGACGGCGGCCCGCCAAACAACTGGATGAGTCACTTTGGCGGCCCGGCATGGACTCTCGATGACGCCAGCGGCCAGTACTACCTGCATCTCTTTTTGCCCGAACAGCCGGATCTGAATTGGCGCAATCCGGCTGTTCGATCGGAGTTCGAGACGATCCTCAGATTTTGGCTTGATCGAGGAATCGACGGATTCCGAATCGATGTCGCTCACGCGATGATCAAGGACGAGCAGCTTCGAGACAACCCGATGCTGATGCCGCTCGACGGTGTCACCGATGCCCGCTACCGCTTCGCGTGCATGGACCACCGATACGACCTCACGCAGCCCGAGACACTCGACATCTACCGATCATGGAGAACCATCGTCGAACCATACGATGCTGCGCTGATCGGCGAGACCTACGTTCTCGATTCCGACGATCTCGCCAAAATGCTGCCCGGCGACGGGCTCCACACCGGGTTCTGGTTCACCACCATGCACATGGCATGGGACGCCCCGACCATCCGGCGCACTTTGTCCTCGGCCGCAGATGCGGTGCCTGATGGCGTTGGTTGGGTGCAGAGCAGCCACGACGAATCGCGGCCCGTGGCCCGGTACGGCGGGGGTGATCTCGGTCGTCGAAGGTCGTTGGCGCTGAGCGTGATGATGATGGGTCTGCCGGGAATCCCGTTCATCTACCAGGGCGAGGAACTCGGTCTTGACGATGGTGTGGTTCCTCCTGATCGGCTCACCGACCCGGTTGCGACGCGCAACGAGGCATCGGTCGGTCGAGACCCGTGTCGCACTCCGATGCCTTGGGGTGCCGGCCCGAATCTCGGATTCTCTGAGGCTGCCGACACGTGGTTGCCGGTCGGCCATGGATTCGAGTGGAGTGTTGAAGCCGAGAAGGCCGACCCGCGATCTCATCTCAATCGAGTTCGTGAGCTCATAGCCGTGAGGCGTTCGGTGATCGAAGATTCGTCCGACCCTGTCGTCTGGCTCGACCCGCCTGAGGGTCTGGTGGCATTCACCCGAGGCGAGCACTTGTTTGTTCTGAACGCAGGATCCGACGAGGCATCGTGGCATCCGGGGGGCGAGTGGGAATGCGTGTACGGCTCAACTGATGAAGATCGTCGTGGTGGAGTCGAGGATCTCGCTTTGGCAACCGACGAAGCCTTGATTCTCAAACGATCCGCACCGGCGTCGAGATGACCGATCCGACCGGCCGGGGGGGCCGAGCGACGATCGAGGATGTAGCCGCCGCGGCCGGAGTGTCAGTCGCCACCGTGAGCCGGGCGCTCAGAGGTTTGCCGAACGTTGCATCGTCCACCAGGAAGCGGGTGAGCGACGCAGCATCGACGCTCAGCTATCGTCCCGATCCGAGTGCACGACACCTGGCGTCCGGGCGTAGCCGCAATGTCCAGATTGCAGTGCCCGTACTCAACTCATGGTATTTCTCGGAGGTTCTCGCTGGTGCCGAGGCCGTGCTTGCCGAGTGTGGCTTCTCCCTGTCGATTTCGGCCGTGCCAAGCCCGACAGCACGGACCGACTTCGTTCGGGAAGCGGCGGCGTCGCGCCGCTCCGACGGTTTGATCATGGTCGATCTCCCACTGACCGAATACGAAATCGACATGCTGGCGAGCTCCGATCTTCAGGTGCTCACAACCGGGTTCTCTTGTCCGATCTTCGATTCTGTGGTGATCGACAACGTCGCCATCGGTCGAATCGCCACCGAGTACCTGTTGGATCGGGGACACACGCGGATCGGTATTCTCACCGGCCAGTCCGAAGATCCGTTGCATTTCACGGTTCCGAACGACCGAGCCGAGGGCTATCGGCAGATGTTGAAATCACATGGCCTCGACCCAGATCCGGCTCTCGACTGCGGGGGACACTTCTCGGTAGAAGGCGGCCGAGAAGCCATGGCTCTGCTGCTGGGACTCGAGGATCGACCATCGGCGGTATTTGCCATCTCCGACGAGATGGCGTTCGGGGCACTGGCCGCCGCCCATGGACTTGGGATCAAAACCCCCGACGAACTGGCGATCATTGGTGTCGACGGTCATTACCTCGCCGAGATCATGGACCTCACCACCATCGACCAACACGTCGGTGAGCACGGCGTCGTGGCCGCCCGCCGACTGGTGGATGTGCTCGAAGGAATCGCGGACGCGCCCAAGCGACTGCAGATCGAATCCGATCTGGTCCTTCGTGGTTCAGCGTGATTTGAGAGTGGGCCAAAAGGCCCAGAAAATGCGACCAATTGCTTGACCACGATTGGTATCTATGTAAGCGTTTACAACGGTGCCCTTTTCGGGTGCCTCGTCAATGCCGCCCGGTCGCACGGTCGGGCGCGTCCTCTGGAGGAACAAAATATGAAGTCGAAATGGCTGAAGCTCGTCACTGTGGTGATGGCTTTCTCCTTCATCGCCGCGGCATGCGGCGATGATGGTGGATCAAGCACCACAGCCACAACCGCTGCCCCGGCAACCACCGCCGCTCCGAGCAACCCGCTTGAAGGTGCATCCGTCACCGTCACGGGTCCGGAACGCGCTGAGGAAGAAGCCGGTGCCATCCAGCAGGCGCTCGACATTTTCGCGGCCGCCAACGGTATGACCATCACCTACACCGGTGATGCCGATTGGGAGTCCAACATCAACACCCAGGTAGAGGGCGGGAATCCTCCCGACATCTCGATCTTCCCGCAGCCCGGCAAGTTGGCCGACTTCGCTCGTGCCGGCACGCTGAAGCCGCTCGGCGACTCGGCCGCGGCCGCTACGGCCAGCAATTGGTCCGACGCATGGACCACATTCGGCAACGTCGACGGTGTTCAATATGGCGTTCCGGTCAAGACCGACCTCAAGTCGCTCGTGTGGTATCAGCCGGCCGCCTTCGCTGCTGCCGGTTATGAAGTTCCAACCACATGGGACGATCTCGTTTCGTTGTCGAAGCAGATGATCGCCGACGGCAACACCCCGTGGTGTGTTGGTATCGAGTCTGGTCAGGCCACCGGTTGGACATTCACCGACTGGGTTGAGGACCTCATGCTCCGCACGGTGGGCGCCGACGTATACGACCAGTGGGTTGCTCACGACATTCCGTTCAACGATTCCCGTGTTGTCGACGTATTCAACATGGTCGGCGACCTGTGGGGCACCGATGGCGCGGTATTCGCTTCCGGCGGATCGATTGCCGCCACGGCCTTCCAGGACAACGGCGAACCGCTGGTCAACGGCGACTGCTTCATGCATCGTCAGGCATCGTTCTACGCCGCGTTCTTCCCTGAGGGCACCGTCTACGCCGATGGCTCCGACGGCGCCGTCGACGTGTTCTACTTCCCGTCGATCAATGGCGACAAGCCAGTGCTGGGTGCCGGCACCCTCGCAGCCGGATTCAACGCTGACCCGGCCACTGAGGCAGTGCTCGAGTACTTCTCCACTGCTGCCTACGCCGAGGCTCGCCAGACCGCACAAACCGCTCTCAAGGGCGGCGGTCTCTCTGGATTCCTGTCCGCTGCCAAGGGCCAGGACGAGAGCATCTATCAGGGCCTCGAGCAGTCATTCCTCGGGATCCTCAGCAGCGCTGAAGTTGTGCGATTCGATGCGTCCGACCTGATGCCCGCAGATGTCGGTGCAGGCACCTTCTGGACCGAGGGCACCTCATTCGTCAACGGTGATGAGACGGCTCAAGAAGCCGCCGACACCATTGAGGCCTCTTGGCCGGCAGGCTGAGAACCTCAACTGATTGATTCGCCAACGGGGGCGCTGCAGGAAACTGCAGCGCCCCCGTTCGCGTGATAGTAAGTCTGGAGTCCGATAGTCGATCGGGAGGGGTCCACGTGGGCAAGATTGTCGAGACGCTGGTCAGCGTCGTCATAGCGGTGGCTGCCAGTGCAGCTTTGTGGGTGGGGGCCAATCTCCTCTTCAATCAGGTCGCCACTAATTGGAAACGCTTCAATGCGATTGCCGGGGCGGTCGTTGGGTTTGTTCTCATGGTTGTTCTCGACGGAAACGGTCTGCTCACCGCGTTGGGACCCAGCAAGGATTCCATCGGAACACTGTTGGCATTTCTTTGGACGCCGATCATCGGTGGAGCGGTCTTTGCGCTGATAGCTGCCTACCTCTCGTCGGTCGACGAGCCACACCACCGGCTATTGGCATCGATCGGCTCGTTTGTAGCGGTTGGCGTCGTGATCGGATTGCTGCTCAAGGACGCCTACGACCCGACATTCGACTA
>CAZHMP010000017.1:0-18300 GCA_964533595.1 uncultured Acidimicrobiales bacterium
CCGACTCCGCCCCGGCCGCTGCGATCGCCGACGGTGCCGACTTGTCGACTTCCCCCGGACTGCCCCCGGCGAATGCGGCCGAATTCGACCCTCTGCCTGATCGACTTCCCGACTTTGCCGACATCGAGTCGCTGAGAAGGGAGCTTTCGACACGGTATGGCTCCGCACCAATTCCCCCTTCGGAATCGTCATCCGGCGCAAGCCCGTCCGAGATCTCACCGCAATGTGCCGACTTGCTCGCTGACTTCGCCTCCAACAACACAATCTTGAGTTCCACACCGGCGCCAGATTCATTCACCGACTTCGCTCTCGTATCCGTGAACGGCACCACCGACCTGGTGGCGTTGATTCAGCTCGAGCCCGGCCGGGCCGTGGCATTACTGGTGGACGCATCAGCTTGTGAAGGCGTTCGCCTGGTCGAGGTGGCACCCTGAGTGGCTCGCTCCGGCGACGCCAACACCGCTCGTAGGGGCGAGGTCCCAACGACAGAGGTAGGATCCCACGCCATGGCCGACGACCCGGGCGCTCACAATTCGACCACCGCCAAGAAGGGCCTAACCATCGGTCCCGACGATTGGCCCGAACAAGCAGCCGACAAGGTCGCCGACCTGGTCGACACGGTCAAGGGTTACACCACCGACAACGCCGTG
Source organism: uncultured Acidimicrobiales bacterium (assembly GCA_964533595.1). Classification (GTDB taxonomy): domain Bacteria; phylum Actinomycetota; class Acidimicrobiia; order Acidimicrobiales; family Aldehydirespiratoraceae; genus SZUA-87. The sequence goes on from CAZHMP010000017.1 coordinate 651, forward strand.
ATGGCAATTCGCGGTCTCGTTTACGGACTCGTGGCGATCGTTCTGGGCATCACGGCAAGCGTTCTCACCGTTGCCATCATGGTGAGGCTCGCTGATGCGTACCTGCCGATCGGGGCCGGCGTCGGCGACGCCACATGGTCCGCCCACTTGTTCATCGGAAGTCTCCTCACAATTCTCGGCTTGGGCGCGTGGGGCTCGCGGGGCGGGTCGGGCGCTCCCAAGAGGCTGTACCTCGCGGTGGTGGTCGACGTTGTGATAATCACCACCGTGGTCGTGGTGGCAATAGTCGACGCATTTGTCTGATCTGTCGGGAATCGCTGGGCCATCCAAACGGTTGAAAGACCGGACAACAGCTAGGAGACATCATGAGTGATGTACGCGAGGTCATCATCATCGGTTCCGGTCCCGCCGGACTCACCGCCGCCATCTACACCGCACGCGCCAACCTGTCGCCGCTGGTGCTGGAGGGCGAACCGAGCTCGACGAGTGATCAGCCCGGCGGTCAACTGATGCTCACCACTGATGTCGAGAACTTTCCCGGTTTCCCGGACGGTGTCATGGGCCCGGAGTTGATGCAGAACTTCCGAAATCAGGCCCTGCGGTTCGGTGCCGAGATACAGACGGTGAAGGCATCGCGTGTCGATTTTTCGGCGCGCCCCTACGGAGTCTGGGTGGGTGATCCCGATACCGCCGAACCCACCCACCGTGCACACACCGTCATCATCTCCACGGGTGCCCAATCGCTCATGCTCGGGCTCGATCGCGAAGCCGAGTTGATCGGTCACGGCCTCTCCACATGCGCCACCTGCGACGGTTTCTTCTTCCGCGATCAGGAGATCGCCGTGATCGGCGGTGGTGATTCAGCGCTCGAGGAAGCTCAATTCTTGTCTCGGTTCGCGAGCAAGGTCACGATCGTGCACCGTCGAGACGAGCTGCGGGGATCAAAGATCATGCGCGACCGCGCTTTCGCCAACGAAAAGATCGAGTTCCGCTGGAATTCCGTGGTCGACAGCTATGAGGGCGAGTCGTCCATCTCCGGGCTGCGTCTGTCTGACACCCAAACCGGTGAAACCTCGCTGCTCCCGGTCACCGGCGTGTTCATCGCCATCGGCCACAGGCCCAACACCGACTTGTTCAAGGGCCAATTGGCCTTGAAGGAGAATGGATACCTCACCACCCAGCCAGACTCCACCCGCACCGATGTCGACGGCGTATTCGCCTGCGGTGACGTCCAAGACGACTACTTCCGCCAGGCAATCACCGCTGCCGGTTCCGGCTGTATGGCGGCAATCGAGACCGAACGCTGGCTCGAGAACAACCCCCCTGCGTGAGTTGGAACCTCGCCATCCTCCGGTGTCATTCGACACATGTAGAGTCAACCGCGGAATAGCAAACCCCGGTCGAGTGTTGTTCACCACCATGCACGCACGTGCCTGTCTAGGAAGGGACTGACAAATGTCCGCCGCAATTACCCACCTGTCCGATGCCACTTTCGACGAGGAGGTCGGGGGTTCCTCCGAGCCCGTCCTTGTCGATTTCTGGGCTGAATGGTGTGGTCCATGCAAGATGATCGCGCCGGTGCTTGAGGAGATCGCCTCCGAGAAGACCGGATCACTCAAGATCGCGAAGCTCAATGTCGACGAGGCCCAAGGCGTCGCCCGACGGTTCGAAGTCATGAGCATTCCCACGCTGATCTTGTTCAAGGACGGCCAGCCAGTGAAGCGAGTTGTCGGAGCGAAGCCAAAGCAGGCCCTGCTTGACGACATCGCCGAGTTCATCTGAGCCCGGCTCCCCTCGCTGGCTCTCCCCCAGCACTTCAGTTGTTTGTAACGGCCGGCCCGAGGGCCGGTCGTTCCGCGCCATCAATGGGGTTGTACGATCTGTCTTGATGACCGCGACTCTGATTGCAGCTGCGTGACCACCCCAGGACTCCCCCTCCGCCTGGGAGATCTCGGACCATCTGTTCGCGACCTCCACCGTCGATTGATCTCGATGGGGGCAGTTGGTCTCGAAGATCTCGATGTTTTCGATTCGCTCACCATGCGAGCCCTACGCGAGTTCCAAACCAAACATGGGCTCGTGGTCGACGGGATTTGTGGCCCCCAAACGTGGGCATCCCTGGTGGAGGCCGACCATCAGCTGGGCGACCGAATGATCTACCTCCGCTCGCCGATGTTTCGAGGAGACGACGTCACTCAGTTGCAACAACAATTGGGGGCATTTGGTTTCGACGCCGGCTGGGTCGACGGAATATTTGGCCCGGACACCGAGGCCGCCCTGCGCGACTTCCAGAGAAATCAGGCTCTCACGCCGGATGGCGTTCTCGGACGCGACACCGTTACTTGCCTGGCTCACCTACGAGGCCGCACCGCCGGATCCAAGACCGTGGCCGAGGTGCGTGCCGACGAATCGCTGAGAAGTCTCACCGGCAGCGTCGGCGGAAGACGACTTGTCATCGGCGAGTCCGGCGGGCTGCCGGCAGTGGTCGACAGCCTCTCTCGCCGGTTGCGGGTCGACGGGGCCGAGGTTTTGGCTCTGCACTATCCGGACCTGTCCGTGCAGGCCAAGTCAGCCAACTCATGGGACGGTGAGGTCTACATGGGGGTCACGTTGGCGACCACCGATCATTCGGTGGCATTTTTCGCGACCGACGGATTTGAGTCCGCGGGTGGAAGATCATTGGCCGGTTGTTGTGCCAAGGAACTCGGCGAGGTCTTGATCTCCGACCTACCGGTGGCGGGACTTCGCCTACCCATCCTGCGGGAGACTCGAATGCCGGCAATCTGGTGTCGCGTCGGCCCGCCGGCGCTGGTTGTCGAAAATTCAGCCGCAATCGTGGCCGGTCTGCGTAGAGCTGTCACCCGCTGGTGTGCCGATCCGCTCCAAAAAGACTGACCCGAGAGTTATCCACAAGGTTTTCCATAGACGTGGATAACTACTTGAGGGTCAACCTCATGTGACATATGTCACACTACCGTGGCGCAGTGTTAGACGACGGTTCCCGGTGGTGTGATGATCCGATAGATCCGCTCCAAATCATCGAGATCGGCGAATTCAACAGTGAGACGCCCTGTGCCCTTCCCCAATTTCACCTTCACCCTGGTGTCAAGTCTGGCCGAGAGCAACTCCTCCAACTCCAGAACGCCGGCTTCCGGAACCGCCGCTGGTGATGGCGGCTCATCGTCTGGCTCTTCTGTCTCGGGTGGCGACTCCTCAACATCATCGTCTGCTTTGAGGAGTTCCTCCACCTGTCGCACGGTGAGGCCTTCGGCCACAATCCTGGCGGCCATATTTTCCTGTAGTTCCCGATCCGGAGTAGCCAGCAAGGCGCGGGCATGCCCGGCTGAGATCTGTGATTCAATCACTAGTTGCTGCACCGACGGGGGAAGCTGCAGCAAACGAATTGAGTTGGCTACCGCAGAACGCGATCTCCCCACTCTCTTCGACACCGATTCCTGGGTGAGCCCGAAGTCTTCGATCAACTGTTGGTATGCGGCGGCTTCCTCGAGCGCGTTGAGATCCTGCCGATGGAGATTCTCGACCACCGCGGTCTCGAGGCTTGCGAGGTCATCGACCCCGCGAATCAGCGCGGGAATGGACGGAATTCCTGCCCGACGTGCCGCCCTCCAGCGCCTCTCCCCCGCTATTAGTTCGTATCCCCCATCGTCGGACTCTCTGACCACGATGGGCTGTATGACGCCGATTTCCGATATTGACGCGGCCAGGGAGGTCAGCGACTCTTCATCGAAGTGCTCCCTCGGTTGATACCGATTGGGTACGACCGAGTCGATATCCACCTCTCGGTAGACCGCTCCGTCTCCCTCCAAATCGGCCGGGATGAGTGAGCTGAGACCCTTCCCGAGTCCACTACGACGCGCCATTGATAATCTCCTTTGCCAATTCTCGGTAGGCGATCGCTCCTCGCGAAGTTGGATCGTAGATAGTGATCGGTTGACCAAAGCTGGGGGCCTCACTGAGCCGAACCGTCCGAGGAATCACCTGGCGGCAGACTATGTCGCCAAAATGCTCCCTTACATCCTCTGACACCTGACTCGACAACTTGGTGCGGGCGTCGTACATCACCAGAACGATGGTGGTGATTTCCAGCCTGGGGTTTAGATCGCGCTTCACCAGGTCGACGTTTCGGAGCAGTTGCCCCAATCCCTCCAGGGCGTAGTACTCGGTCTGGATGGGAACGAGGACCTCCGTGGCGGCCGTAAGCCCGTTGATGGTCAGAAGGCCGAGCGACGGGGGACAGTCGATCAAGAATACGTCGTAATCATCCCCGACGGATTCGATTGCCGCTCTTAGCTTTCGTTCCCGACTGAAGGCAGGGACCAACTCAATCTCCGCCCCAGCCAAATCCAGATTGGCTGGAGCAACGAACAGGTTCTTCACTTCCGAGGGCTCAACCACGTCTTCCATCGGCAAGTCCCTGAGCAGGACGTCGTACATCGAGTTGTCGAGCTGCCTCGGATCGAGTCCGAGTCCCGTGGTGGCATTGGCCTGAGGGTCAAGATCGACCACCATGACTCGCTTACCAAGGTCGGCGATGGTCGCACCCAAGTTCACCGTGGTTGTGGTTTTTCCCACACCACCCTTTTGATTTGCCACCGCAAATACGCGCGGGCCCGTCTGTTTGGACATACTCTCTTGAGCCTCCGGCATAGCGATTCACGTTTCAGGCAATCATTCCCGATACGTCAATCGGTTGCAAGGACCCTCCGCGAGGTTTACCAATCGGCAATTCGGACTGCGAGTTGTTTCACGTGAAACAACTGCAGACGAAACTCAAGATTGAAATAGGGGAGAGCGACGGCGAGCTGATGGCTGGCGGGGGAACCGATCTTCGAGACCCTGAATACCCTCGATCTGAACGTAGACGCCGCGATCGGTATGCCACGAACCCAAATATCGGCCACCAACAATCGCAAGATTCTCCTGTTGCCAGACCGCAACCATTTCTTCGGCACAGGAAACAACAAGTGATCCGCCCACTCGCAAATGAGGCAGCCCGCACTCAGCCGTCTCAGACATGGGTCCAAACAACCGGCTCACTACATAATCGAAACATCTCCTGTGAGTCTCCGAGCGACCGAGCACATCAACCCGACCGTGGACCACGCTCACACGATCCTGAAGACCCACCGCAACAACCGCACGGTTGGCAATCTCGCACCGCCTCTCGCTGGCATCGACAAGCGTCCATTCACTATTTGGGAGAGCAAAGGCCAAGAAAATTCCCGGCAAGCCCACTCCCGTACCCACGTCAAGACACTGTTCCGGCGGATGGACGCGAAAAGCGGCCGGGATAAACCCGGCCGCATGATCACGTAGTTCTTCAACACTCGCGCCCCCGAGGGCGCCCATGTCCCGAGCCGGCTGCCAAGCCGCTGCGAGATCAGTCAGGAACTTTTCAGTCGTCATTACCCGAAGGGACAACCACAACCCGCCGGTTGGGATCCTCCCCCTCAGAAATCGTGTCGACCCCATCCTCGGACGACATGGCGTCGTGCACGGTCTTGCGGTCGGACCCCCGCATCGGCTCCAGGGCAACTTCCTTGCCGGTTTCACGCACCTGACCAGCGACTTTGACGCAGAAAGCACGAAGTGCCTCTTCCCTGCGGCTGGCCACTCCACCGATGTCCACCCTCACTCGACCATCACGTCCGCCTCCCGCCTGACGCTGCAGCACAGTTCGCACCAGCTCGTCGATGGCATTGGCCGTGGCACCTCTGCGGCCGATCATGCGGCCCAGGTTCTCGCCGCCAACCGTGATTCGAATCTCGTTCTCATCGACGTTCTCACGTTCAAACGTCACAGTCCGGTCAAATTCGGCAGCCAAGCCGGTGACGAACGCTTCGGCGACGTCGGCCTGCTCGGCCAGTGTCATTGATTCCATATTCTTGTCCTTCGACTTGGGGGCGGCGTTCCTGCCACCATCCTTCTTGCCATTCTTGCCGGTTTGCCCACCGGACTTCTTCTTCGCTGACGACTCGCCGGGCTTTCGGCCTGACTGAGGTTTCGAACCAGACGACTTTCGTTGGTTCCTTCCGCCGTTGTTCTGGGACTTGTCTCCCCTCTTTGCCGACCCATTCGAGTCCTTGTTGCCCGAACGTCCCCGACGGCGTCTGCGATCGTCCTTGGTCCTGGGCGTGGCCGGCTTGACCCGCACACGCACCCGCGCCTTTTCCTTTACTCGATTGAAAAGCCCCAACCTTGCCTCGGCCAGAACTTCGAACTCGGCATCATCTTCGTGGACCCCGAGGGCCTCCAACGCCATGCTCTTGGCCGACTCAACTGAGTCTCCAATGCCTTCTACCCACTCCACTTCTTTCCTCCCTGATTCAACTGACTCGTCTGGAAGGCCGACACCATCTGGGGTCGACGACGGGTCCTACTTCTTGCGTTTGCGATGCTGGGGGCTGCCGGGCTCGGTGGTGCGCCCACCCTTGGCCCTTGTTGGCGCCTTTCCCGTAGTGCCGCCCCTGTTGTTCTTACGACTTGATGACTTGGCGCCACCGGCGGGGGAGCGACGACCGCCCTTGCCCTTGGATGCCGACGGCTTGGCCCTACTCGACTTGGACGGCTTGGCCCTATTGGACTTGCCCGGCTTGGACTTGCCCGGCTCTTCCTTGGGAGCACGATCGCTCTTCAGCCTCTTGGCCGACAGATCCTTCTTGCCCGTGCTCGCCCCACCACGACCGGGCTTGGCCTCTTGCGCCCGACCCTTCGTCTCCTTCGCACCAGACTCTTTGCCTCCAGATTCGGACTTGCGTTGCTTGGCCACCTGGGCGCCGAGGCTTTCTTCGCCGCTGTAAAGCGAATGCGTGATGTAACCCTGCTGGCCGATTCTGTAGAGGTTGGATATCACGAAATACACAACCAAGGCAGCCGGCATCGTGAAGCTGAAAACCGGCAGCATGAATGGCATGATCTTCATGATCATCTGCTGCTGCGGATTTACCTGGGCACCCGTGTTGCGGCCCTGAATCTGTCGCTGTTGATAAATGCTGCTCACCAGCACGATGGCAATCAACACGAAGTAGGGGAGTGCGTCGACGATGCTGTCGCGCATCACCTGCTGAGCCGATCGTGAGAGATCGATTCCCCAAGACACCATTTCGGTGTGGGAGTGAAGACTCTTGAACAAGTCGCTCGTGACGCTCACATTGTCTGGATCGAACACACGTTCGGTTGATGGGATGGTGGTGGCGCCGGTACCACCACCGGCGGTCCAACCGAACTGTTGCCCTACGTCGGTGGCTCTACGAGTGAGGCCTTGCACCACCCTGAACAACACCAGAAACACGGGCATCTGAATGAGCATCGGCAGACAGCCGCCCAACGGGTTGATTCCGTTCTCCTGGTAGAACTTCATCAACTCTTCGTTCATCTTCTGGCGATCGTCTTTGTAACGATTCTGGATCGCCTTCAGTTCTGGCTGCAGCCGTTGCATTTGCAGCATCGACTTGGTGCTCTTCAGTGTGAGTGGCGTGACGAAGACCATCACTGCCAGCGTCAAAAACGCCACCGACATGCCATATGAGGGCCATATCGAATAGAACCACGCCACCAATCCGGCGATGCTGTCGAAAATCAGATCGAACATTTATGCTCCCTGGCTCCAGGGACCGGGTCCCATCCGTGGCCACCCCAAGGGTGACATCGGCAAATTCGTTTTGTTGCTAGCCATCCGCCCTTTAGAGCTCCGTGGGCCTCCACGGCTTCAACGGCGTAGGCAGAACACGACGGCTCGTAGCGACACGGCGACGGCCGGCCGGCGAACAGTCGCTGGTAGCCGCGTACCGCCTTTCGCAGGAGGCGAGCCGCCGGCGTCATGATGGACGATCCTTTGAAACCAAGTCGGCGATCGTCCGACTCAACGCGCCGTGGTCAAAGCGATCAATGGGCGCGGTGACACGAAATAGGTAGTCGCCTCCGGGCAATGAACCTGATGATTTCATGGACAATTCTCGCAGCACGGCTTTGATCCGTCGTCTGATCCTGTTTCTGACCACAGCACCACCCACCGATCGGGGGATGGCAAACGCTACTCGTACCGGATCATCGGGAATGGACAGGTGGACGATCCTTATGGGACCTCGACCGGATTTCACTCCACGCGATCGCAGCCGTTGAAACGAACGGCGATCCGAAAGACTGTGGATCACGCCGACAGGCGGGCGCGGCCCTTCTGGCGACGGGACCGAAGCACAGCACGGCCGGCGCGAGTGCTCATACGGGAACGGAAGCCATGCTTCTTGCTCCGCTTGCGGGTATTGGGCTGGTAGGGGCGCTTCATATCTTCCTCCGGAAGACCTCCGACAGGACACTGTCGCAGGCAAAAATCGGTTTCCAGGTTGTGGAAACCGTTGACGTCAGCGCATAACGGTATGGTCGGATCATCACCGCGGCAACCAACTGACGTAATGCGATATTTGAGGTTGGCGCACTTGATTTGGCGAGATCAACCAAATGGGTCGAGAACGACAACCATGTGATGGATCTTCCAATGATGTAATTACACAGCTCGAAAGTGCCTCTGAACAGGCTTTTCCATATGTGCCAAATTCCCGAGTTGCGGCTTTCCACAGCACTGCTACCTTCGCCAACCCATCGGTGGACGATGTCGAGCGAGTTTGACGACGTGCGCATTCGGATGGAAGTAAAACAACTCGCCTTACCTCGTCCACACCTGTGGACGACATTGTGGAGACAGGATTGATACGAGTGGGAGAATCCGAGGACGCCGACCGGCTGTGGGGAAATTGTTCGGAATCAATTCGCGCTCAAGTCAGTGATGCGGTCTGGAGCACAACCTTCAGCGGAGCTCGCGCTGTGGCCTTCGACGAAGGTGACTTGGTGCTGGTTGTGCCCAATGGCCTGCAAAAAGAGCGAATCGAAGGTCGCTACATGGGCTTGGTCCAGGATGCGATCGACGAGTCGGACAATCCATGCAAGGTCAGAGTGGAGATCGAAACCGACTGGGACGACGTTGCCTTCGATGTTCCGGCTCCTGACCTCAGCTACGAGGCCAAGCCGCCACCCGCGGTGATCAACGGTCTCAATCGGGAAAGCATCGACGAGAAATTCACGTTTGAACATTTCGTGACCGGCCCGTCCAACCGATTCGCTCACGCCGCCGCTCTGGCCGTCGCCGAAACGCCGGCGATGAGCTACAACCCGCTGTTCATCCACGGTGACTCCGGCCTCGGCAAAACTCACCTGCTCCGAGGCATCGCCCACTACGTGGCCCACCACTACCCGGAGTCGAAAGTTCGCTACGTATCTTCGGAGACCTTCCTGAACGAGTTTGTGGAAGCTATTCGAACCAACAATCTGCCCGACTTCAAACGCCGATATCGCGAGAACGATGTGTTGCTCGTCGATGACATTCAATTCATGGAAGGCAAAGACGGGCTCCAAGAAGAGTTCTTTCACACCTTCAACGAACTGCACCAGAACAACAAACAGATCGTGTTGTCATCCGATCGCACTCCCGATGCCATACCGACCCTGGAAGACCGACTTCGCAGTCGTTTCAAGTGGGGACTCATCACCGATATCCAACCGCCCGATCTCGAGACCAGGTTGGCCATACTTCACAAGAAGGCGGGCTCTCACACCCTCGAGATTCCAAGCGAAGTCTTCACATTCATTGCCGAGAACATCACCGATTCCATACGTGAACTCGAAGGCGCTCTGATCAAGGTCACGGCGTTCGCCAACCTCACCCACCAGCGTCTCACCGCCGACTTGGCATCGATGGTTCTCGCCGATCTCATCAGCAAGTCGGCCAAGCCTCCGGTCACCGCCAAGCGCATCATCGAGCTCACCGCTGAGATGTTCGGTTTCACCATCGACCAACTCACTGGCGGGAGTCGTCAGAGGCCACTCGTGGATGCTCGCCAAGTCGCCATGTACGTCACCCGCAACAGCACCGACATGTCTTACCCCGAAATTGGCAAGTCGTTTGGTAATCGCGACCACACCACCGTGATGCACGCGGTCCGAAAGATCGAGGCTCGAATGGGGGAGCGGCAGAAGATTTTCGACAAGGTCACCGAGCTTCAGCACAGGCTGAATCACCCCTCATGACCCGAGGTGCTGTAGAAACACTTGTGGAAAGCCTGCTCACCCACAGTGGACGCGAGGAGCACAACCGAGCCGGCGTCCACCAAATTACATCAGCGGCACTTGAATCTGTGACACACACTGAACATCTTGGGGACGCACGATCGTTGTGATTGCAGGTCAAACCCGCCATCATCCACAATCCACAAGCCCTATGAACTCCTATTACCTGGATTACATTCAACTGGAAGAAGCAACAGCACCATGGGAATGAAGTTTCGCTGCGAACGAGACATCCTCCAGAACGCTCTCATCTCCGCGGGGCGTGCCGTGAGTACGAGAGGGGGTGTGCTCCCGGTGTTGTCCGGAGTGCAACTCGTCTTGTCGGGCGATCTTCTCACGATCACCGGCAGCGATCTGGACCTCACCATCACCGTCAAGACCACCGTGGCCGGAGCTGAAGATGGAGTAGTCGTGGCACCGGCAAAGCTCATCACCGACATTGTTCGGTCGTTGCGACCGGGTGCAGTCGAGGTCACCATGGAAGACGACGAACTGAGCATCGTGTCGGCGCCTTCCGAGTTTGCGATTCGTACGATTCCTGCTGATGATTTTCCCGAGATCAGCGCCCCCGACGGTGACGCCGTCACTCTCGAGGGCGCCGCATTCAGGGCAGCTCTGCAACAGGTGGTCAAGTCAGCTTCGTCCGACGACGCCAGACCGATTCTCACCGGCGTGCTCATGGCAGCCGAAGACGATGGCCTGCGACTGGTGTCCACCGACTCCTATCGGCTTTCGGTTTGCGATTTGAGCGGCACGTCGATTCTCGGTGACGGCCAAAAAGTCCTGGTGCCGAGCAAATCCCTGTTGGAACTGAGTCGCTTGATCGGCGACAGCGAGAATCTCACACTCAGATTGGGTGCCCTGGAAGCCAGCTTCGAGGTCGACAATGTATCGGTCACCACCCGATTGATCGAGGGCGACTTTCCGAACTATCGCGGCCTGATCCCCACCAACCACCCCAATCGGCTCACCATTGATCGTGGGTCGCTGCTCGATGCGGTCAAGCGGGTGCGGCTCATGGCTCAGGAATCCACGCCCATTCGCTTGTCGATGTCGTCCGACGGCCTGGAGCTGGTTGCGGTCACTCAGGACGTTGGCCAGGCCCACGAGTCGATGCCGGCGGCCTATCAGGGTGAGGATCTCACGGTTGCGTTCAATCCCGAGTATTTGATCGACGGCATCGAGGTTGCCCCCGGTGATGAGATCACTCTCGAGACCGTCGATGAACTCAAGCCGGCCCTCCTTCGTTCGGTGGAGGATGAGGACTTTCTGTATCTCCTCATGCCGGTTCGTGTGAGCTGACCGGCCCCAACCGGTGTTGGTGCTCTCACTTCATCTCGAAAACTTTCGCAACTACGAATTGGCCGACATCGAGTTCGGAGGTGGGCTCACCGCGATTGTCGGGGAAAACGGCCACGGCAAATCCAATCTGATCGAGGCGGTTGGCTGGCTGTCCGGCATGGGAAGCTTTCGGGGCGTCTCCGACGACGCCCTCATTCGTCTCGGAGCCGAGTCGGCTGTGATTCGAGCAACGGTCAACTCCGACGATGACCGCGAACAGTTGGTCGAGGCAGAGTTGCCCCGCGTCGGAAGAAACCGCGTTCAGGTCAACCGTCAACGAGTTCAACGCCGCCGAGACCTCCTGGGCGTGGTTCAGGTCACCGTGTTCTCGCCCGACGACCTTTCACTTGTGAAAGGCGGACCGGCCCTCAGACGGCGTTGGATCGACGATGCACTGGTAAGTCGCCATCTTCGCCATGATGCGCTCAGATCGGATCTGGACCGGGTTCTGAAGCAACGCAATGCCTTGTTGCGGTCCAGTGGCGGTCGATTGGACGCCGACGCCGAATATACGCTCGATGTGTGGGACTCAAAGCTGGCCGAGGTTGGTGAGTCGCTGCGAAACGAACGCGTGGATCTACTCGACGCCATAAGACCGAATCTGCGGGACTCCTACGATCGCGTCGCGCAGCGATCTGCCGAAATAGGCGTTGATTACGTCTCGAGTTGGAACGGTGAGCTATCCGAGGCTTTGGCGTCGTCTCGACAGATTGATCTCAGACGCGGAGTCTCCACGGTTGGGCCGCATCGTGACGAGATCGAATTGTCGATTGGTGGAGTGCCGGCGCGAACCCATGCTTCGCAGGGTGAGCAGAGATCGTTGGCCCTGGCGATGCGTTTGGCGGTCGATGCCGTGGGCCGAGAGATCGGTCGCTCGCCGGTACTTCTCCTCGATGACGTCTTCTCGGAGCTTGATCCTGGCCGAGCCAAGGCCCTCCTGGACGCGCTACCTCCGGCTCAGCGGCTTCTCACAGCGGCTTCCGGACTGCCACCGGGTGCGACCCCCGATCACGTGATCCGGGTGGATCGTGGGACAATCAGGGTGGAGTCATGATGACCGGCCAAGCAAACTCTCACCCCCGAAAACTTTCGACGGCTCTCGACCACCTCCTCGCAACCATGCGCGCCCCCTCCAGAGACGTGCTGTCGGTGATCTTCGGAAGTTGGGGCGAGATCGTTGGCGTCGACCTGGCTGCTCACTCCAGACCGACCGCCATCGAGGGCGACACGATCATCGTTGCGGCGGATGATCCGGCCTGGGCTGCGGAGCTGAAGTGGCTGCACAATGAGGTCGTTTCGCGTGTTGGTGAGATCACAAAAACATCAACAATCACCGACATTCGCGTGAGGGTCGACAGCCGCGGATAATTGCACCTCAGGTGGTAGAATTTCGGCACCGTGAAAGGGCTTGTCGAACAGCGCTCATCGAGCGACCCGACCCATCCGGCGAAGAATTGCTTCGTCACTCGCGGTGCCTCGCCCATGGTCATCAAATGACCGCGAACAACGGGCCGGCATCGCCCGAAAATTCGGACCCGAAACATCCAAAGAGGGACTCGTCAAGCTTGACTTCCGAAACTGATTCTTCATACGGGGCCCAGGACATCACCGTTCTGGAGGGCCTCGAGGCGGTTCGCCGTCGACCCGGCATGTACATCGGCTCCACGGGCATCACCGGTCTGCACCATCTCGTCTGGGAGGTTGTCGACAACTCGATTGACGAAGCCATGGCCGGTTTCTGCACTCGTATCGACGTCACAATTCTTGCCGACGGTGGCTGTGAGGTTGTCGACAATGGCCGCGGAATCCCAGTCAAGACCCATCCGAAATATCCCGACCTGAGCGCGGCAGAGGTGGTGCTCACCATCCTGCACGCCGGCGGCAAGTTCGGTGGTCAGGGCTACAAGGTTTCGGGCGGTCTTCACGGGGTGGGTGTATCCGTCGTCAACGCCCTGTCGAGCCGAGTCGAAGTGGAGATTGATCGTCACGACAAGCGCTATGCGATGGCGTTCGTCGACGGGGGCGAACTCTCCGAGAAACTTGGCCCGATCGGTGACGCACCTGTGGTCAACGGTGAGGCTCGAACCGGTACAACCGTGAGGTTCTGGCCCGACCCCACAATTTTCGACGAGGTTGTGTTTCGATTCAAGACGCTTCTCGAGCGGTTCCAGATGATGGCGTTTCTCAATCGCGGTCTAGAGATACGAGTTCGCGATCTCCGGCCGGGTTCAAAGACACCACCGCCGATGTTGGTCGGCGATCAAACGGTCGAGCAGTTCGAAGAACAAGCGGAATCAGAGGCCACCGCCGAACCAGACTCGGCCGCCGAATCCGACGAAACGCCCGACGCGGTCGGCGCGGCTGATGGATGGACCGTCTTCAAGTACGACGGGGGAATCATCGATTTTGTCAGACACGTCAATGCGTCCAAGGAGGCGCTCTTTGCCGACGTGGGTTATTTCTCCGGCAGCGAAGACATTGTCGACAATGCGCACGAGGTCGAGATTGCCTTTCAGTGGAATACCGGCTTCAACTCAGATGGGCTTCACAGCTTTGCCAATGGCATCGCCACGCTCGAGGGTGGAATGCACGAACAGGGATTCCGCACGGCACTCACTCGTACGGTCAACGCCTACTGCCGCGAGAAGGGTCTCCTGAAGGAGAAAGAACCCAACCTCCAGGGAGAAGACATTCGCGAGGGTCTCACGGCGATCATCAGTGCCCGTATCGGCGAGCCACAATTCGAAGGTCAAACGAAATCCAAACTGGGCAATGTCTCGATGCGTTCCCTGGTCGAGAAGGTCACCAACGAAAAACTGGCCGACTGGCTCGAGGAGCATCCAGCCGAAGCCAAACGCATCGTCGGAAAGGGGATCAGCGCATCCCGAGCGCGAATGGCTGCCGCCGACGCTCGCAAGGCGATCCGGTCGAAGTCACTGCTCGACGGCGCCGGAATGCCCGACAAGCTCAAGGATTGCTCGGCCAAGGAACCCGCGCGACGCGAATTGTTCATCGTTGAGGGCGATTCGGCGGGAGGCTCGGCCGTGCGCGCCCGGGATCCCGAAACCCAGGCCATTCTCCCGATCCGCGGCAAGATTCTCAACGTCGAACGGGCCCGCGTCGACAAGATGTTGAAGAACAACGAGGTTCAGGCACTGATAACCGCGATCGGCGCCGGTTTTGGCGACGAGTTCAACATCGAGGAGGCTCGGTATCACAAGGTCATTCTCTTGGCCGATGCCGATGTGGATGGAAGCCACATTCGCACGTTGTTGCTCACCTTCTTCTACCGACAGATGCGCCAGATGGTGGAAGCCGGCTACGTCTACATAGCTCAACCACCGCTGTATTCCACCAAGGTCTCAACCAACAACACCGTCTACTTGAAAGACGATGTCGCCAAGGACGAATTCCTTGCTGAGCGCCCCAACTACAGCAAGGATTTCCAGCGCTTGAAGGGCTTGGGCGAGATGGATTGGGACGAGTTGAAGTCCACCACCATGGATTCCGATACCCGAAGCCTGCTGAAAATTGAGGTGGAGCAGGCAGCGTTGGCCGACGAAGTCACCTCGATCCTGATGGGCGACGATGTCTCGCTGCGACGCAATTTCATCGTGACCAATGCCCGCGAAGTACGAAACCTCGATTTCTGAATGGCTGGTTCGGTAAATGAGTGATCTCCCACCAATCGACATCGATCCCGAATCAGGTGACGAAGAAGAGTCCCACGCGCTTATTGAGATCCAGGAGGAGATGGAACGCTCCTTCCTCGACTACGCCATGTCGGTCATCATCAGCAGGGCACTGCCAGATGCCCGTGACGGCCTCAAGCCGGTACACCGCAGAATCCTGTGGTCGATGTTCGACCAGGGATTCCGGCCGGACCGCAACTACGTGAAATGCGCTCGTGTGGTCGGAGACGTGATGGCGCGTTTCCATCCCCACGGCGACTCCGCCATCTACGACGCGTTGGCGCGTATGGCCCAACCATTTTCGCTGCGACATCCGCTGATCGATTTCCACGGCAACTACGGCTCGCCCGAGGATCGTCCCGCTGCAGCCCGCTACACCGAGTCCCGTCTCGATCAGCTGGCCATGCGCATGCTCGCCGACATCGACGAGGACACGGTCGACTTCATAGACAACTACTCGGGTGACTTCACCGAGCCGTCGGTGTTGCCGTCGCGGTTCCCAAACCTGCTGGTCAACGGTTCACAGGGCATCGCGGTGGGAATGGCCACCAATATTCCTCCCCACAATTTGGAAGAGGTCATCGCCGCGGTCAAGCATCTTCTGGCCAACCCGGGCGCCACCACCGAAGAACTCATGGAGTTTGTCCAGGGGCCGGATTTCCCCACAGGCGGACAGATTCTCGGTCGCGTCGGCATTGAGTCGGCCTACCGAACCGGGCGTGGTTCGGTGAAGATGAGGGCAACCATCGAGATTGCCGAGGTCAAGGGGCGCACCAGCCTGGTCGTCACGGCGCTTCCCTACCAGGTGTCGGTGGGGGCAGTCGCTCGCAAGATCGTCGACATGGTGAAATCCGGAGTTCTCGACGGAATCTCCAACGTCAACGATCTCTCAGCCGGTGACGACACTCGCTTTGTCATCACCCTCAAGCGCGATGCCAATCCCGAGGTCGTGCTCAACAAGCTCTGGAAATACACGCCCCTGCAGTCGAGTTTCGCCATAAACATGGTCGCTCTCGTCGAAGGTGTGCCGCGCACTCTCACGTTGCGCGACGCCCTCGTGGCTTACGTCAAACACCAGATAGAGGTTCTCACCAGGCGTTCGCAATACCGTCTCGACGAGGCCCAGAAGCGGCTTCACATTCTGGAAGGCCTGATCAAGGCGCTCGATCTGATCGACGAGATCATCGCTGCGATTCGAGCCAGCGCCGATCGCGCCATGGCTCGCACGTCCCTGATGGCTGCGCCGTTTGAGTTTTCCGAGATTCAGGCCAACCACATTCTTGAAATGCAGCTGGTGCGACTCACCCGGCTGGGTCGAGAGACGCTGGAGGGCGAGGCCGCCGACAAGCGTGCTGTGATTGCCGAACTCGAGTCGATTCTCGGTGACGACCAGAAACTGCGTGGCGTGATCGCCGACGAAATATCGGCCATCAGCGAAAAGTTCTCCGAGCCCCGGCACTCGAGCCTCGAGATAGATCCCGGCGAGTTCGACATCGAAGATCTCATCGACGACGACGATTTGGTCTTCACCATGTCGGCCTCGGGATACGTGAAGACGGTCCCGGCTGAGGAATTCCGCACCCAGGGTCGAGGCGGCAGGGGAGTGGCCGGCGCTCGTCTCAAGGACGAAGACACGGTGACCCACCTCATCCAGACCACCGCGCATTCATATTTGCTGTTCTTCTCATCGAGAGGGCGCGTCTATCGCCTCAAAGCCCATGAGATTCCTGTCACCTCGCGCACCGCTCGCGGTATGGCGATCGTCAATCTTCTGCCGTTGCAGGACGGCGAGACGATCAGGGCGATCATCGACACGCGCGACTACGAGACCAACCGCTACCTCTTCTTTGCCACTGCGCTCGGACGAGTGAAGAAGACTCGTTTCAACGCATACGACTCATCGCTCAAGGCCGGGCTGATCGCGGTGAAGCTCAACGACGACGACGAGCTCGTTGAGGTGGTGCCAACCAACGGCATCCACGACATCTTGTTGTCATCCCGGCTCGGACAAACCATCCGTTTCAGCGAGAGCGAAGTTCGGGAGATGGGCCGAAATGCTGCCGGAGTGAAGGGAATTCGCTTCAAGACCGACGGCGATTGCGTCGTCGGATGCGACATTGCCCGCGACGACACCACCTTGCTGCACATCACCGAGGCCGGCTACGGCAAACGCACCGCTGTCGACGAATACCCGCGCAAGCGTCGCGGTGGCATGGGCGTGCGGGGGATCAAGGTCATGGAAGGCCGTGGTGAGGTGATCGGCACCCTCATCGTCGAGGATGACGACGAGATTCTTGCTGTCACCAGAGCAGGCGTGTTGATCCGCACCCGCGCCGACGACATTTCGGTGCAGGGTCGCTCGGCAAGCGGCGTCAAGGTGATCAGTCCCGATGCCGACGATGTCGTTGCCTCGATTGCTCTAGTCAGACTCACCGATGATGATCTGTCCGACTCTGACGACGAGGTTCCTGCCGACT
>CAZHMP010000017.1:18400-38900 GCA_964533595.1 uncultured Acidimicrobiales bacterium
CCGACTCTGACGACGAGGTTCCTGCCGACTAACGCCAGCGCCACCCCCACTTCCCCCTGCTCACAGCTCAAAATTGGAGGAAGTGGATGAACCGCCGAAGTGATGGAGATTCTCCGCGCGGTCACGACTCGGGTCAGGTGTTGCCGCTCATGGCCTTGGTCGTCATGTTGACGGTCGTAACGCTCGCCGTGTTGGTGAGGCTTGGCACCACCCTCGACGATGCGGCACGTGCCCGCACCGCGGCCGATGCCGCCGCATTGGCCGGCGCGGTCGACGGTCGTGGGGCGGCCGAGGAAATTGCGGCCGGCAATGGTGGAGAGTTGCTTCGCTTCAATCTCAGCGGCGACACCGCCGATGTGGACGTGAGAGTTGGCCAGGCAACGGCATCGGCGAGGGCCACCGCGGAGGTGCAGTGGCTGGCACCCACTGACGATTGACCCGCTCAGACACCATGACGAACAGCCGGCGGAGAAACGTCTTTGCAACCGCGGTGAGGAGGTCTGATGGTGCCGGTGGCGTACACTCGCGACGAGCCAAACCCGCCTGAGGTCGGCCGAACGCGATTGATGACAAACCTGCCTGAGCAAGAAGAAGATCTGTTCCGGACGGCAACCGGCGACGACTGGTTAACGCCTGAGTCATCCGGTGAGCCCGTCGAGGGCCCCGCCGAGGCCGAACCTGCCGGCGAGCCCGAACCCGTCGGCCAGCCGGAGCCGGCAGCAGCGGTCCCTACACCGGCGCCGGTGCCGGTCGTAAAGGTCGCCCCAGTTTCGCGTCCTACCTTCATCGATCGACGAATGGCCGGGCGGCTTCGCGCCAGGCGCGTGCGTCGATTGGTGCGCCACATAGAGCCGTGGTCGGTATTGAAGATGTCGTTGATCTTCTATTTCTGCTTGTGGGGAATCATGCTGATCGCGGGAGTGATCCTTTGGAGCCTCGCCGTCGGATCGGGCACCATCGACAACATCGAAAACTTCATTCAGAAGCTCTTCGCGCTCGACAGTTTTGCTTTCAATGCCGATCAGATATTCCGTGCCAGCGCCGTTGGGGGTCTGGTCCTGGTGGTGGCAGGAGCCGGATTCACGGTGCTGATGGCGGTGCTCTTCAACCTGATCAGCGACGTAACCGGAGGAATTCGACTCACCGTGGTCGAGGAGGAAACTGCTCGTCCGCGTCCCAAGCGGCTCAGGCCACGCCCCGGTGTGCTTCGGCGCGCCGTCACCCCTCGATCTGAGCCGGCCGAATCCCAGCCGGAGCCAGAGGCTGAAACGCGCCCTGTGCCGGATACCACAAGCGCGATTCCAATGCCCGGAGACTTCATCGGAGATGAAGAACCGGAGGTGGCGACCGCCACCGACGACCTGTAGCGTGATCGCCTCACGGGGCTATAGCTCAGTTGGTTAGAGCGCACCCCTGATAAGGGTGAGGTCGCTGGTTCGACTCCAGCTAGCCCCACGTCCCGTGTGCTTAGTTGCCCCGATCAACCGGAGGAAACCATGGGTGGTGGACTGGTTACTCTGATCCGACGAAGCATCGTGGCCATCGGTGCCGGAGTTGCCGTGGCCGCGGCGATTCGCGTGCGCGGCAGCGGCGGCGTGCCACCCCAAACGGGCGGCTGGCGTGAGCTCCGCGGCGAAGATCTTCGGTGAGTGACTGAGGTGGCTACACCGTGAGAGTGATGGTGGTGGGTGCAGGAGCATCCGGCTCCCGAATAGCTCGTCAGCTTCGGTCGTCGCCTGCGGTCTCCGTCGTCGAAATCTTCGACTCCAACCAGGAACGGATGGGCAGAGTTGCCAGATCCTTGGGCGCCGGCGTGGAGACCGGCCGTGCCAACGGATTCAGCCCGGATGTTGCCGTAGTGGTTGTTGCCACACCATCGGGAACCCAGCTCTCTTGGACGCGAATGGCCGTTGACGCCGGAATCCCCGTCGTCGCCACGTCCGATGACCTGTCGGAAGTTCGCAGACTGCTGGCCGTTGACCAAGAGGCCAGGTATCACGGCATTCCGGTACTGGTGGGGGCGGGATTCATGCCTGGCATGACCTGTCTTCTGGCCCGCCACGGTGCTCGCGAATTCGACAAGGTGGATGAGATTCATGTGGCAAAGGTGGGCGCCGGTGGACCGGCGTGCGCGCGCCAGCACCACCGGGCGCTGAGCTCGAGCAGCCTGGACTGGCGCGACGGGCGATGGAAGAGACGTCCGGGCGGGTCGGGGCGTGAGCTGGCGTGGTTCCCTGACCCCATCGGCGGACGCGATTGCTATCGGGGAGGACTACCCGACGCGCTCTTGTTGGTTCCGGCGTTCCCGAGAGCGTCGAGAGTGACGGCGAGAGTGTCGGCCACGCGCCGCGATCGGCTCACCTCGCCTCTCCCGATGCTCTGGAAACCCCATCCCGAGGGCGGAACCGGAGCGGTTCGTGTGGAGATCCGCGGTGTGATGGCAAATGAGCGTCGAGTCGTGGTGATGGGCGCGGTCGACAGGCCGGCCGTCGCCACCGGAGCGGTCGCGGCGGCAGCGGCAGTTCACATTCTGGGGGGGCGATGCGCACCCGGCGCCTACGGTCTGGCCGAGGTGGATCAGCCGTTGGCCATTTTGCGTGATCTTCGTGCACGCGGCCTCAGGGCGATGCGGTTCGAGGGTCTTTCGATCTTCACCTGATCATCTGCTTTTTGGGCGGAATCAGAATCTTTCCGACAAATGTCTAAAGTCGAAATCGAAACGCGCCGAAGTATTCCTCGCTGGCAGAAGCTCGGACAAATGGAGTCCGAGCTCCGGCACTAACAGGAAGACATCAGGGCGATGGACAAGGGCGATACGGTCAGACCAATCAGACGGCGCAGGACCCAACGAAGCAAGCCGAGACCGGAAAGCGGGGCCGGTTCGATTGAGCCGGAACTGGCTGAGATGATCGAGGCCAACTTGCCTCTCGTGAAGCACGTGGTGTTTCAGGTGGCAGTTCACTTTCCCCGCCACGTCGACCGTGATGATCTCGCCAGGGCCGGTGCCCTGGGACTGGTCGAAGCGGCCCGTCGCTACGACGAGAGCCGCGGTGTGCCGTTCGAACGCTATGCAGCTCAGCGGATTCGTGGAGCGATCCTCGACTCGGTGAGGGCCGCCGACTGGGCGCCACGATCAGTTCGCAATCTTGCTCGCAAGCTCGAAAGCACCGAACAGAGCCTTGCCACGCAACTTGGACGTCTTCCAAACAAGGAAGAAATGTCCGAGGCGCTCGGAATGAGTGGCAGTGAGCTGCATCGTCTGCAGGATCGAATGTTCAAAAGCGTCGTGCTGGCCCTCGAACACGAGACGTCGGACGAGGTCGAAAAGGATCTCACCCTCGTTGACGTTCTGGTTGACCACGCCGCCATCGAGCCTTCGATGGAGCTGGAAACCCGCGAACTTCATTCCTACCTTCGAGATGCCATCTCGTTGCTGCCTGAACGCCATCGCATGGTGGTCATCGGCTACTTCCTCGAAGGGCGGTCATCGCAAGATTTGGCCGAATTCCTCGGTGTGACCGAGTCGAGAATCTCGCAGTTGCGCTCGGAGTCGTTGCTCATGCTCAAGGAAGGGCTCGAGTCGCAGTACATGGGCCGGGTTCCTGATCCGTGTGAAGTGACAGGCCGGGTTGCACGTCGCAAGGCCACCTACGCCAAGGGGATCGGCGATGCGACTCGTTTCGGCGATCGGATGGAGCAGATCAGCTTGATCGAATCCGATTCGCCTGCAGTTGCTGCCATGGGGCTGTAAGGCGATTACCGGAGACCTTCGGCTCCACTGAGCAGGTTGAGCACCTGCTGGTGGAGAACGCCATTGGTGGCCACACCAGACCCACCACGCCAGTCGGTTCGGCCGTCGGTGGTGGTGAACCTCCCGCCGGCTTCGGGGATGATCACCGACATGGGCGCAACGTCCCAAGGGTGCGCCTGCGGGTCGATCATGGCCTCGGCTCTACCGGTGGCCACCAGGGCGTAGCCGTAGGCATCTCCCCAGGTGCGCAGCGATGCGGGGCTCTTCAACACTCGAGCGAGCGAGTCGCTTGGCCAATATCCGGTCTCGCTCGTGCAGATGTAGGTGCCGTCGATGGTCGAATGATCGTTTACCCGGCACGGCTGTCCCTGGTGGGTGCATCCAAGCCCCCTCCCCGCGGCCACTGTTTCATCGAGGCCGGGAAGATTGATCACGCCAACAGCCGGGCCGTGGCGGTCGATCATGGCGATGAGGTTGCTGTAGAGAGGCACACCCTTGGTGAACGCCTTGGTGCCGTCGATTGGATCGATCACCCAAGTGCGCCCCGTTGTGCCGGTGATGTCGCCGTGCTCCTCACCGATGATGGCATCGTCGGGAAATCGCCGAGAGATGCCGTCACGGATGTGGGTTTCAGCGGCAAGATCGGCGGCCGTGACCGGTGTTCCGTCGGATTTCAGATCAACACCAAGTGTCGATGATTGGAACCAGTCGAGAGTGAGTCGACCCGCGGATCGGGCCAACTCGACGGCGAACTCGACAAGGTCGGGATTCGCCGACGGCGCCGTCTGGTCCATCAGCTGATCTTTCGTGGTGGGCGTGGAATGAACGCTGAGGTACGTGCGACGTACTCCTCGTAACCCGGTTTCCTCTTGGCGAGGGAACGCTCAAGCAGCCTGACGCCCGAGATTCGAATCAGGAAGATCGACATGACGATCGGACCGATGATGGCGTACCTGGCGTCGGTGGTCTCTGCTGTCACCAGGAAGAGTCCCCACCACACGCAGAAATCGCCGAAGTAGTTGGGGTGCCTTGTGTACTTCCATAGCCCGGATTCGAACAGCAGGCCTTCGTTGTCGGGGTCGGCCTTGAATCTCGCCAGCTGGGAATCACCCACGGATTCGAAGAAGAACCCGATGCCCCAGATGGCTACGCCCACCACACCAAGAAGCCCGACGTCGGGGGAAGCCGGAACCATCGCCAACTGAACCGGCAGAGACACCGTCCACATCAACACACCTTGAAGCAAGAACACGGTGAAAAAACTCCGTATTGCGAAAGCATCACCGGATCTTTTGCGCATTGCCCGATACCGATAATCCTCATCCTTGCCGTGGTTACGGACCCAGAGGTAGATCGTCAGGCGGGCCCCCCAGGCGGCGACCATCGCGATGAGGAGGTTCGACCGGGTGGAGTTGCCATCGCCGGTGATGTAGCTGACCCATGCGACCAGCACGAAGCCCGCTCCCCACACGATGTCGACTATCCCGGCATCGCGCAACAGGATGCTGATGATCCATGTGAGGATCATGAGGACAAGCACTGCCAGTGCGGCGGCGGTCAGTACGTCGATGTTTCCGCTCATGAGTTCACCTGCTCGTCGATCCAATTATCCATCTCGGCCCAGCGTTCGGTGAGCCAAGTGAGCAGATCATGCTCGTCGGACGGGACGGTGTGGCGCGGGTGGCGCCATATGTGAATCTTCCATGGCCTGTCAGAGGGGATCTTCGACGCGATGTCGGAAAGAAACACAAAGTCCTCGAGGCCGGCGTGGCCGACGATGATCAGGTCGGCGTCAGGGGCTCCACGAAGCAAAGCCATGACCCCCGAGGGCCTGATCGGAAGACAATGCTTAAAGGCGCGGATCGTGTCTTCAAGATCGGGTCGCTTCCGCGCCACCGCTGTGGCCCCGGCATCAAGGCGTTCCGGAGTGAAGAACGTGCCTTCGGGGAAGATCACGCTCACATGATCTTGGTCGGTGGAAGCACCGAGTTGCTCTATTTGTTTGAACATCGGCGAACCGGGTTCGGGACGACGGTTGATCCACACATTGGGAAGATTTCCGCCCACGACATCCAGGCCAGGCAGCCACTGAAGGGTGTCCTTCAGGGTGTACTGGATGTGCAGGCCACCTCGCGGCCCGAACAGATATGCGGGCATCACGGCGTCGAGGTGGCTCGTGTGGTGAGCGAGAACGATGGCGTTGCCGCGCGAGCACTCCTCGGGATTCTCGACTTCCATCTCCACTCCCGCGTATCTACGGAAGTTGCGCAGGTGGCGCTCGACCCAAAAGAACTGGCCGCGCTCATTGAGCCTCAACCAGCCGGGATGATCCCTCCGCCATCCGTACAGAAGCGTGGCTAGGTTGCCGTAGATCGCGCCACCCAACTCGGCGGTGGCGGCGGCCATGGCCAACAGCCAGACCCTCGTGCGCCGAAGCTGTCGCGATCCGGTGATCAGATCGATCACGATCAACAAGACGATGATCAGCGGTGACAGAACCACCGCGAGCAGCAGGGCCAGAGCGAGGCCCGGGCCTGTGATCGCTCGCCGCAAGTGCTTGGGTGGCAGTTTTGACACGAGGGGACGCTAGCGCGCCTCGGGAGTGGGCCCGGCGTTTGTCTAGGCGACGTAGTCGACGGGCTCTGGGAACAGCCTTCTCAGCGATGCGGGAGGTTCGAATGGCCGCCACTGTCCGGTGACGTGTGCGAGCCGATCGGCGATCACCATGATCGCCGCAGGATTATGACCCAGGCCACAGTGACTTCCCCTGACCTCGATGTTTTCACTGAGCGGCTGGAGCGGATCGAGGCAGTGCTTCCAGCGTACGATTCCGTCGCTTCTCGAATAGACCGACGTGGTGGGCACCGGGATCTCCTCGCGGGCGTGGTCGGCAATGCGTGGCACCATGATCTGCTCTGAGTGGGCACGTTTCAGGGCATGGAACATCGGACCGACATTCGACTCGTTGGAATCGCTGATCTGGAACGGGCTACCGAGGGTGATCACTTGGCGAACGGCGTCGGGGGCGAGTCGGGCCATCTCTCGCCCGTAGATTCCACCGAGGCTCCAACCGACGATGTCGACGGGACCGTCTTCCTTGTCGAGCCGGTCGAGAAGATTGATCATGCCTTCGAGGATCGCGTCGGTGGGTCCGAGATTTGACCCGAGTCCCCATCCGACGGCGTCGTGGCCCAGCGCCCGCAGGAGTGCTCGGAGTGGTCTGGTGCTGGCGTCACCGGCCATGAAACCCGGCATCACCAGGACCGGTCGGCCCTTGCCGCGTGGAAGCATCGACCACAGCGCCGGAGCCGACGCGAAGAATCCCATCAGTTCGGGCATGGCCCTCAACTCGAGGGCCACTCGAAGGCGTGATGGTCTCTGGGTCATCCGGTCACCTCGTAGATATTGAGACTTTCATCCGCCGAAATTGTGTCTTCGGCGAACTCGACGGTACGCCAATCTTTTCCGGAGAACCTCGTCGTCTGATCAGAAAAGTATGGCGAAGTCGGGTCGCCGGTCTCGCCATAGGTCAAAAATGCCTTGGCCACAGGGCCATCGTCGGTGAACTCGAGGGCGTAGATGAAACTGGTGCCATAAGTGATCGAGTAGCCCTCGGGAGTGAGGTCGGTGTCCTCAGCGACCGGCTGTCCGCGATCGATTCCGGCCTCTGAAGTGGTGGAATCGTTCGAACCGACCACGATGTTGGTGACCCCCTCAGAGCCGGTGCCACCGTGAATCGGGACGCTGATTCCGCCCCTGTCGGCAAATTGGGCGTCTCCGAGTGGGGTATCGAGGGCAAAGCCGGCCGATCGAACAATCTCGACGGCAGTGGCGAGCGCCGCCAGGATCGGGTCGTCACCTCCCACCGCGGGAGCCAGACCGTTTGGAGTGCCGATCGGGTCTGAAGCGTCGAACGGTGTACCCCAGACGTCATTTCCGATGCGGGAGATGAACTCCCTCCAAACCAGCGCCCCGCGACTGTCGAGGTCGACATGGCGATCCCACTTGGCCAATACCAGACAACCGTCGATCGCTGCCTGAGGCGCGCTGGCACCGCCCTGTTCGCAACGTCCCAAGACCCCATCGACCAACATTTCGGCGGTGAGCACACGATTTCCGAGCGCCGATGATGTGACTTCATCGAGCGTGTAGAGACCATCGGTTCCCGAGTCGCCGTTGGCTACTCCGAGCTGAATGGCGTTCATTCGGCTGCGGGGCGAGAGTCTCCGCTCGGCGACGCCATGAAGCGGTGAGTATCCGGTGAGGGGCTCCGCCGGGTTGGCAATCCAATACGGGTCGTTGGCGTTGAACACGAAGTCGCGGCGTTCGAGCTGTGGCATCCGATCAAACGGAACCAGGCCGGGGTCTCGTGCGCCGGGATCGTCGACCCATTCGTTGATGGGGTCGCTGCCGTCGAGCAAAACGATTCTTCGATCGAGCGCCAGCTTCTCGAGACCACCGGCGTCCACCTTGGCCTGCCAAGCGGCGAGTGCCTCATCGGAGAGATTCGGGGTGGCTGAGGTGTCGGCGTACCAGATTCGGCCGTCGGCGGAAGCAGCGATGGTGTTGACCCAAGGGATGCCTTGGTTTTGTCGGTGAGCATCGATGAATTCGTCCATCGACCCCGCGAGATTCATATCGAGGAACTGGGGAATGATCTCATCGTTGTCGGCGTTGGCGTCGCGAATCGTGAACGTGGTGGTAGCCGACCAGCCGATTCCCGGGAAATTGAGAACGGGGCCGTAGTGGCTAAACCAGACGGTGTGCGACTCGGTTGACACGGTGTCGGTCGCAGGGTCGAGAACCTCGACGTCGACCGTTTTCGAGGTCATCTTCTTGGTGTCGTTGCCGTAGACGTAGCTCGTGGGATCACCCGGCACCAACTGCAACGTGTAGGCGGTGAAGCGGCTTCCGGCCGACACGGTGTGGCTCCACGCGACGTCGTCATTGAAGCCGATTTGCACGGCGGGCGAGCCGATCAGCGAAGCGCCGTACACGTTGATCTTGTCGGGCACGGTGAGATGCACCTCGTAGAACCGCATTGCACCCTGCCATGGGAAATGGGGGTTTCCCATGATCATGGTGTCGCCGCTCACCGTACGATCCGGGCCGATTGCCCAAGCGTTGGAGGCAAGTTGGGTGGGGTCGGATCCTCCTGCCAACTGATCGAACCCACTGTCGATTGCCCCGAGGGCTGACTCGTCGTTGGCATTCTCGGCCGACGGGTCGGGTGGTGCGGCGGTGTAGACCATGTCGATGAAGTTGCCGAGCGACGCTCGAAACGTGAGGCTCTTGTAGTAGGCGGCCAAGTCGTACTCATCGATCGGGCGTACCCAATCGGCACCATTGCACCAGCCGTTCACCCCATCGACCCCCACCTTGTCGAGGTAGGCGTTGAATCCGGCGGCGTACCCCCGAATCACGGATTGCAGCTCGGCATCCATGGCATCGAACTCGGCTCTGGCGTTGCCCATGAGATCGATTGCTTTGTAGACGACATCTTGGGGCAACGCATCCGGGCCGTGATACTTCGCCTGCTCACTGTTGACCTGGTTCACCACGTCGGCCAGCGTGCACAAGTGGTCTTCGCTGATCGCGTAGCCGTAGCCGAATCCGAGGCTCCCCATGTCGTCGGCGAGGATGTGAGGAACGTTGTTTTCGGTACGGCGGATAGTGGCGTGGTAAAGCGGCCCTGCCGTGGTGGTCGGGGCCGCAGTCGTCGTGGTGACGACCGTGGTTGTTGTGGGGGTGGCCGCAGGGCCGGAGTCGCTGCACGCGGCGGCCAAGAGAGCAAACGCCGACATTGCGGCAGCGAGTCGAAGAACCGCCCGAGCCCTGGTCATAGCGGTGGGAGTGCCTGAGTCTTGTCCATCATGTCGGCCATTATTGCGCGAATGAACTCATCGGATTCGGCAGTCGGACCGCCCTCCACCCCGCCGTAGATCGCCGCGCTGAATGGCTGGTCGTCGACATGCTCGTGGGCATAGGCCACTGCTTCTTCGAGGTCGTCGGCCCATTGGTCGACCAGACCCGGCTTTATCTGAGGGCGAGTGACGGCCATGTGTATCGAGTCGGGGTATTGCTGGCCGTTGAGACGCCAGCCCTTGGACGCCAGTGAGTCGTTCACGTGATAGATGCTGAATTCATCGCTGGTGAAGCTGAAACAGAACGTGGGATCGCCAATCAGGCGTAGCTCAGAGTGCGACTTGACTGCGTCTTGCATGGCGAATGCGGTCTCGAAGATCTGTTTGGCGTACCGCATGTAGCCATCTCGGCCGAAACTCACCATGGCGGCCCATGTGGCGGCGAGAAGTCCGCCTGATCGTGAACCTTCGATGCCAGGTGAGGCGTACTTCCCACCGGTCCAGTCGGTCATGTAGAAGTACTGTCCGTTGCGCAACGACTTGTCGCGAAAGGTGAGCACAGACGTGCCCTTGAAGCCGTAGCCGTACTTGTGGGTGTCGGCAGAGATGGTGGTGACACCTGGAACCCTGAAGTCGAACAACGGAATGTCGTAACCGAGTTCCTGACCCCACGGGAGAATGAAACCTCCAAGGCAACCGTCGACGTGGAGCCCAACACCACGATCGATTGCTATTCGGCCCAGTTCTTCGATCGGGTCGATCGTGCCGTATCCGTAGTTGCAGGCCGAACCCATGATGGCGATGGTGTTGTCGTCGATGGCAGCATCCATATCGGCGGGATCAACCTTGCCCGTGCGTGAATTCACCGGCACTCTGCGAATATCGACCCCCACCAAGTGGCAGGATTTGTCGAAGGCCACGTGGCCTGTCTCGGGCTTGACGAAATTCGGATTGGTGATGCCGCGCTCGTTCTTGGCCTGCTCACGGTAAGCGAGAACCGCGTGGAGAATGCTTCCGCTGCCTCCAGTGGTGATGATTCCGACCGGCCCATCATTCGGGTCTTCATGTTTCACGGCCTCGCCATGAAGCATGTCGAGGGTCATGGCGATGATCTCGCCCTCGAAACGTGTGGCGCTGGGGCAGAGATCGCGCTGAAGTGCGTTGACGTGAGCGAACTGCTCGTAGACCTTGGCCATGAAGGCGTAGTGGTCGTGGTCGCCGCAATACATCGTGCCCGAGCACTGACCGGTCTCCCACCGAGCATCCTCCGACGTCGCTATCGCACCCAGCTCTTCGACGATCGCGTCACGGCTGCGACCTTCGGAGGGCATTCCCCGGTTGACGGGATACTTCTCCGCGTAGGGATATGTGCGGCTCATGAGGCTCCTCTGAAGGCGGTGTGAATGGGTAGTAGCGCCTCGAAGCAGGCCTCGAATTGCGACTGACGGTGATCGTAGAGTGAACGGTGCTCGGGAGACGGATCGCGAGCTGGGCAAGTTTCGACAAGATCACCTAGTTCATCGCGCGTGAGCTCGCCGGTCCTGTGCCGCGCCAGCAACGCGGCGGAACGAGCGGTTGCCAGATGAGGCGTGTCGACGACGGCCACGGGTCGGCCGACCACGTCAGCCATCACCTGGTCGAAACCGTCGATTCGCGCTCCTCCTCCTGTGAAGTGGATTACTTCGATGGCGCGGCCGGTGAGGTTTTCGACGTGGGGGAGAAGCCAGCCGAGATTGTGGGCGATGCCCTCGACGGCGGCCCTCACCAGATCGATTCTGGAGGTATCGAGAGACATGTTGACGAAACCGCCGCGGGTTTCGTGACTTGAATTGGGCGCCATCGATCCGGCCAGCCAAGGCAGAAACATCACACCGCCGGCGCCGGGCGGAGACTTCGACAAAGCAGGTTCGACGGAGGCAAAGGGATTTGTCGCACGACTGTCGCCGATCGTGTCGCTCACGTGAATCAATTGAGTCATCACGTGATCAAGCACCTTGCCGCCGAGGCCGTTTTCTGCCATCACCAAGCGAGTGTCGCCGAAGGGTCCCGGCATCGACACGATTTCGTGGTCGAGATCAACCGCGAAACAGTCGAGAGTGTCGACCAGAACACTCGTGGTGCCCACCGCAAGCCCTGCCACCCCCGGGGCTGTTGCCCCCGACGCGATGGCAACGGCGGCGGTGTCGTTGGTGCCGGTGGCCACCAGAACGCCCGGCGGAAGCCCCAGGGTCTTGGCTAGATCCGCGGAGAGCTCACCGACGATGGAATCAATGGGAACCAACGGTGGGAGTCGGCTCGGATCCAACCCGGCCATGGCAACGAGATCGGGGTCATAGTCCGGCGCGGGATCCGAGCGGTTGTCACAGAGTTGGGTCATGAACGCGGAGTTCGTGGTGGCGGTGACCCGTCCGGTGAGGCGGGCAGTGATGAAGTCCATCGATTCGACGTAGTAATCGACGGCACGCGAATTCTTGTGAGAGTGCTCTAGGTGGAGAATGTGGGCAAGAGAGATCCCACCGCCGACGGGCGGAATGCCGTGCCGATCCACCCAGATCGTGAAGGCGTCCTCATGGCGAGACATGATTTCCCACGACAGGTCGGTGCCACGCTGATCAGCCCACATGACCATCGGGGTGACCGGCTTTGCATCAGCGTCAATGCCGACGATCGAGGAGTACTGGCTGCACACTCCCATGGCCCTCACCTGACCGTAGATCTGCGGTTGTGAATTGCTGAGTTCCACGATCGCGTCGATTACCGCCTGCCAGGTCACTTCGGCGTCTTGTTCGACCGAGTCACCGCCGGTGATGGTGGTCAGTTCCCGCGATGCCGACGATGCCAAAGAGCCATCGTCAGCAATCAGCACGGCCTTCACATTTGTGGTGCCTATGTCGATTCCAAGTGCGCTGGACACAGAGTTCGCTCCCGATCTGTATTGTCTCACTTTGTCGACAGGAGTCACGATGTCCAAATTCCACGAATTTCAAATGGACTCGCTGGAAGGCGACCCGGTGAGTTTCTCCGACTTTGCAGGTGTGGCGTGCCTGGTGGTCAACGTCGCAAGTTTTTGAGGCAATACCCCCCAGTACGCAGGTCTGCGTACTCTTCACCACAACACCGACAACTTCGCGGTCTTGGGGTTTCCCTGCAATCAGTTCGGGGGCCAGGAACCCGGAACGCCTGAAGAAATCAGGAAGTTTGTCGACACCAATTACTCCGTCGATTTCCCTATGTTCGCCAAGGTCAAAGTCAACGGCAAAGAAGAGTGTGAGCTCTACACATGGCTCAAATCGGAACAACCCGGAGAGGGTGACTCCTCCAGGATCACATGGAATTTCGCGAAGTTCCTGGTCAACGGGAAAGGCGACGTGGTGGCCCGATTTGATCCCAAGACGACTCCCGAAGAAATTGGTGAAGCGCTCCACAACTATCTCTGAAGAGCGTCGTTCGGATTCACCAGATTTCGCATTGGGGTGCCGTTGAGATAGCAGCCCAGATTGTGGAGGAACAGGGCGTCGAGCCGTTGAGCGGTGAGGGCTGACGTACTCGACTGGTGGGGCGTGATCACCAGTCTCGGAACGTCCCAGAGCAATGAGTCGGGCGGAAGCGGCTCTTCGATCGTGACGTCGAGCGTGGCGCCACGAATTCGACCGGTTGTGAGTGCATCGGTGAGAGCATCCTCATCGACGATCGAACCGCGTGCGACGTTGATCAGGACCGACTCGGGTTTCATTCTCGCAAACGCCTCAGAGTCGAACATTCCGTTGGTTTGGCTGCTGGCCGGAACACATATCACCACGTAGTCGGATCGAGCCAGGAGATCCGGGAGCCGGTCAGGTGTGAGCATCTCGTCGACATGGTCGGACCCGCCGGTGGAGCGCCGTGTGGCGATCACGTGCATCCCGATGGATTGTGCGATCCGGGCCACGACAGATCCGATACCGCCGTAACCCACGATGCCGACGGTGGCATCGTGCAGATCGCGGGACGGAACAACGGTCCATTCATGATGACGGGATCTGGTGATCTGACCTTGAAGACCCTGAGACCAGGCAAGAATCCAGCTGATCACGTATTGACCGATTGGTTCACCGTGAACTCCCGAAGCGTTGGTGAACGTGATGCCGCGAGAGATGAGCGATTGCCAGATGTCGTGTTCGGTTCCGGCGCCGGGGCTCTGCACCCATCGCAATGCCGGATCGTTCCAACGGTGAAGCATGGTTCTCACACGCGGATCACCACGGTCGATTCCACTCGACCAGTAGAGAACCTCGCACCCCTCGGGGTCGGAGTCGGTGCTGCCGTCGGCCTCGGCCAAAACCCATTGAACTTCGGGAGCGATCGTCTCGAGACGGGCCCGATTCGACTCGAGAACTTCTCTGGCGGTGAGGATTTTCAACGGAATCTCTCGCGGGTCGGGATCTGCGTGCCGAGACAGTTTCGCGCTCAATGGTGTGGCACGCTGTCGGTGTGACCCATCCACCCTTTCATCTGGCATTTCCGGTTCATGATCTTGACGCGGCCCGAAGCTTCTACACAGGCGTCCTGGGTTGTGTGGAGGGGCGTTCGAGCGACACGTGGGTCGACTTCGACTTTCGAGGGCACCAGGTTGTTGCTCACCTCGCGCCGGCCGATTGCGGTGCTCCGTCAACGAATTCGGTTGACGGTCACCGGGTGCCCGCCGGCCATTTTGGATTACTGCTCGATCGTCAAGACTGGGATGAGTTGGTGGAGCGACTGCAACACGCGTCCGACACTCGCTGGGTGATGAATCCCACGGTCAGGTTTGAGGGCCAACCGGGGGAGCAGCGAACTTGTTTCGTGCTCGACCCGAGCGGCAATGCTCTCGAGTTCAAATCGTTCGCCGATCATTCTCAGATTTTTGCCAAATAGGTCTCGGGCGCTCAGAGATGAAGCAGAAGGGTTGATACAAAGTTGACGACTCCGGATGGACCACTCAACGGGATCACCGTTGTCGATTTCACGCGAGTGTTGGCCGGCCCTCTGGCGACCATGAACCTGGCGGATATGGGCGCTGATGTGATCAAGATCGAGAGACCCGGATCGGGAGACGATACGCGTGCTTGGGGGCCGCCGTGGGCCGGTGAGAACGCCACCTACTACTTGGCAATCAATCGCAACAAACGAGGCATGGTTCTCGACCTCAACGATGAAGCAGATTTGAGAGTCGCAGCCGAACTGTGTGCGTCCGCCGACGTAGTGGCCGAGAACTTCCGTCCCGGATACATGACCGAGAGAGGCTTGGGGCCCGACACTCTTCGGGAATCCAACTCCCGACTTGTCTACCTGTCGGTGGAAGCGTTCTCAAGCGATGGACCGTCGGCTGCGTTGCCCGGATACGACCTGATGATCCAAGCAATGTCGGGGCTGATGCACATAACCGGCTCGGCCAGCGGACCGCCAATGAAGGTCGGTGTCGCCCTCGTCGACGTCATCACCGGCCTCTTCGCCACAATTGCTGCTCTGGCCGGGCTCCAGCAACGCTCGGCCACCGGCAAGGGGTGCCATACCGAGGTGAGCCTGTTCGACAGCGCGTTGGCAGCGCTCGCCAATCAGGCCTCCGCTGTGGTGATGGCCGGAGTGGATCCGATCAGGGCCGGGAACCGCCATCCGTCGATCGCCCCCTACGAGGTTTTTGATGTCGCCGACGGCACCATCGTGCTGGCAGCGGCCAACGACAAGACATACCGCCTGGCGTGCGAGGTTCTGGGCCGACCGGACCTTGTCGATGACCCGCGGTTCGTATCCGGTGCCGCGAGGCGGACAAATGTGGACGAACTGGTGGCTGAGATCGCGCCAATCCTGCTCACCCGGTCTCGCCAATTCTGGCTGGAGAAGCTTCTGGATGCCGGCGTGCCGGCCGGCCCCATCAATTCGATTGCCGAGGCGATCGAATGGGCGGAGTCGATGGGGTTGGAGCCCCTGTCGTCGAGTCCCGACGGCAGTTTCCGATCGGTCAGATCTCCGCTGCGTTTCGATGGTCGCCGTCAGACGACCTGTTCGAGCCCGCCGTCAATCGATGAGCACGGGGCGCAGCTCAAATCGGCAATGTCGATCAAGGCAAACAAGCCGCGCGTTGCCGGTGGCGAAGAAGAGCTGTAGTTCTGACACGGTGACAGACACGCCTTCCGGGTCCACCAGCAACTCCGGTACCGACTTCATACGAGAAAAGGCCAAGGCGGATCTTGCCGCGGGCCGTTTCGGAGGGCGGGTGCAGACTCGTTTCCCTCCAGAGCCGAATGGCTTTCCCCACATTGGCCACGCCAAGGCCATTTTTCTGAATTTTGCCATCGCCGAGGAGTTCGGTGGAGTGTGCAAACTTCGCTTCGACGACACCAATCCCGAAACCGAAGAAGCCGCTTTTGTCGATGTGATTCAACAAGACATTCGCTGGCTCGGATTGGAGCCCGACGAGGTGGTCTACGCGTCCGACTATTTCGACCAGCTGGCTGCGTGGGCGATCGATTTGATCGAGGCCGGACTGGCCTACGTTGATGATCAAGACGCCGAGACGATGTCTCTCAACCGCGGCAGCTTCACCGAGCCGGGCACCGACAGCCCGTGGCGCACGCGCAGCGTGGAAGAGAATCTCGACCTGTTTCAGCGGATGAGGGACGGTGAGTTTGCCGAAGGGAGTCGCGCCCTTCGAGCCAAAATCGACATGGCTCACGAAAACATGCAGATGCGCGATCCAGTGCTCTACCGGATTCGTCATGCCCACCACTATCGGACCGGCGACGCGTGGCACGTCTACCCCACATACGACTGGGCTCACGGCCAGAGCGACGCCATCGAGGGCGTCACCCATTCTCTGTGCAGCCTGGAATTCGACACCCACCGCGAGCTCTACGATTGGTGTCTCAACCATCTCGACCTCCCCGGCGACAAGCCCGAGCAGTCGGAATTTGCCAGGCTCAATCTCACCCACACGGTGACTTCGAAACGCATCCTGAGGTCGTTGGTGGAGAGCGGTGCGGTTGACGGTTGGGACGACCCTCGCATGCCCACGCTTCGGGGCTTGAAGCGGCGTGGATATCCACCGGAAGCGATCCGGGCGTTCTGCGCCAACATTGGCGTGGCCAGGGTGAACGGCACACACGAGATCGAGTTGCTCGAATCTTTCGTTCGTAGCCACCACAATCGTCACGCGTTGCGTCGAATGGCGGTGCTGAACCCCCTCGAAGTGATCATCGACAACTGGCCGGACGGCGAGGTGGTCGAGCTCGACGCCATCAACAATCCAGAGGACGATTCCGCCGGCACCCGCAAGGTGCCCTTCTCAGGCAGGTTGTTCATCGAGCGCGACGACTTCATGATCGATCCGCCCAAGAAGTTCTACCGATTGTCTCCTGGTCGTGAGGTGCGGCTGCGGGCAGGGTTCTTCATTACCTGCACCGATGTCGTAACGGATGATTCCGGAGAGGTCGTGCAGCTTCACTGCACCTACGATCCTTTGACCCGCGGCGGCCAGGCGCCTGACGGGCGCAAGGTCAAGGCCACGCTCCATTGGGTATCGGCCGAACATGCCGTCGACGCCACCGTCGCGCTTTACGGCCGGCTGTTCAGCGATGCACATCCTGGGTCCGACGGAGGTGATCCGCTCGATTCGGTCAACCCCGACTCACGTGAATTGCTGGAGGGGTGCAAACTCGAACCGATTCTGGTCGACACTCCGGCTGGTGAGGTCGTGCAGTTTGAGCGTCTCGGATATTTTGCCCGCGACCTCGACAACTCCGACTTGTGGCACAGGACAGTGGGTCTTCGTGACGAATGGGCCAACATTCAGAAACGCAAGGCCGCCGGCCGGGGCTAAGCCCAACTCGCCCTTGTTGTGCCTTGAGGGTCGGTCAGGACCTGACTGGATTCTCCAAACTCGATCGTGGGTCGGTTTTCGGTGTCGTATCGCGGCCAATCGGGGATTCCCGTGTGGTTGGGGTCGCCGGTATGCACAAACGAAATCCAAGCCCGGTGCATCCGACTGGAGAGGTCATCGGGCCACGGCTGCCCCTCACCCATGAGCTTCTCCCAAGGGCTGAGGTCCATGTTCCACACGAAGGGGATTTCGAGGGCGTGCATTGCGCCGAATGATCCGTGGAATCCTCGGCTCTTCCATGTGAATAGATAGACGAAGACGGGCACGTCTGTAGCAGCTTGAGCGTCGGCGACCTGCAAGCTGCTGGTGCGAAACAATGTGTCGCCCAGCATCCGAACCGCCAGTTGACGATTGTCGAGTTCGGGATACTCAGACCGGAATGCCTCGATGACAGTTTGAGCGTCACTCCCAGCGCCGGACGCTGACGCGGCCAGTTCGTCGTCACTCATCTTTTCCGGCAGGTAAAGGCTGAACAGGGTGCCCTCATCGAGATTGGTGCCAATGAGAAGGGGTACTGGATTTCCGGCCACCGCCTCGGGGGGATTCGACGTGAGAGTGATCCCGTCGATCGCGGGGCGAAAGCCGCGGCGTTGTGAGGTGATGAGCGACACTCCAAGTTCGGAGTATCCCCTCTCAAGGAGCGATGTCTGAGCGGTGAGAAGATCTTCCGCCGGCATCGTCAGGAGGTCATCAAGCGACGCCTCGGTCTCGCCCACCACCTCGGCACGGAGCTGGTCGGCGAACTCCGTGCCCGGCAAGCCGAACCGTGCCGGGGCGCTTTCCGAGATCGCCTGGTGGAAAAGCGGGCGTGCCTCAGGGGAACACAACAGGGCGTTGACAGCTCCGGCTCCAGCCGACTCGCCGCAAATCGTGACTCGATCGGGATCTCCACCGAAGGCTGCGATGTTGTCTCTGGTCCATCGAAGCGCCTCGATCATGTCGCGGACACCGTTGTTCTGCGAGCCCGCGTACTTGGGGTCGAGGTGGCCCAACTCTGCGAACCCAAAGGCGCCAAGGCGGTAGTTGATGGTGACCACCACCATGTCTCCCGCTGTGGCAAACGAAGTGCCGTCATAGGCGTTGCCGGATCCGTTGATGTAGGAGCCACCGTGAATCCAGAAAAGTACCGGCCGGCCTGAGCCCTCCGCGGCGGGTGTGTAGACGTTCAGGAAAAGGCAATCCTCATCCCAGCGGAGGTCACCTCTGGGCAACACGCTGTCGGCGGCACGCGGGGGCTGCGGGGCGGAAGCACCGAACCTCGTGGCGTCGCAGATTCCGTCCCACGGCTTTACGGGTTCCGGAGGATGAAACCGCCGTTCTCCGCCGGTCGGTTGTCCGTAACGGATACCGAGAAACTGGCGACAGCCATTTCTTTCACGTCCGCGTAAAGCCCCGAGCGGAGTCTGGATTGTTGTCATGAGACCAGACGCTACGCGATGGCCGATCCCAAGCCGAATCGATCAACTGCCGCCCGGATCAACGATCGTGAGAGAGCCGTCTGTTCTGTTGGATATCCAAATCAACCCTTCGGCGAACAGCGGTGTGGTGGGCCCAGCCTCAGCCACGATCGCCCCGAGGAATTCTCGGCTCGTGCCGTCGATCACTGGGACCGTGTCGGATCCTTCGTTGGGAGCCCAGATGAATCCGCCGCCCTCGATCGGTGTGCCCGGGCCGTAGCCGAGTGTGATCGTGTCGAGGATCTCTCTGGTTGTTGCATCGATGATGACGACGCTGCCCGGCTCCAGTTTGGGTGAATCGACGTCGACCGGTAGCCACAACATTCCATTTGTTGCGAGCGGCGTGCTGGGTAGCCCGCCGACTTCGATGGTGTCGATCACCTCGAACGTGTCGGGGTCGATCACGCTCACCGTGCCGTCTCCCCATGCCGACTCCCATATGAAACCACCTGCCAGCGCTGGGGTATTCGGAGAATCTCCGACCGTGATCGTGGCGACCACTGTGCGGCTGGCCACGTCGATCACAGACACGGTGTCGACTCTGGAATTGGGTACCCACAGGTAGCCATCTGCTGCCAATGGATCTTCTGGCCCGTAGCTGACTTCAATCGTGTCGGTGACGGTGCGGGTGGAGGGATCGATGACCGAAACCGTGCCATCGGACTTGTTTGTTACCCAGATTGCTCCGTCTGTTTCGACCAGCGAAACCGGATCACCACCCACGCTGATCGTGTCGGTGATGGTGCGGGTGGAGGGATCGATGACCGAGACTGTGTCGTCGTTTTCGTTGGGAACCCAGATGAGATCGGCCGCGGCGAGAGGAACCCCAGGGGTCCGGCCGACGTCGATGGAGTCGATCACGTCGAACGTCGCAGGGTCGACGACGGCGACCGAGTCGGAATCCGCAGCGGCGATCCAGACCAGCCCGTTGCTGTAGATCGGTCTTGTCGGACTGCCCCCCACCGGGATTCGCTCATAGATTGTCGGATCAATCGTCGGCGCATCGGGGGCAACGGTCGTCAATGCCGCCGTGGTGGTCGGGGCGGCGGTGGATGATGTCGCGGTGGTGGTCGGGGCGGCGGCAGATGATGTTGAAGTCACCGATGTTGAGGGACTGGCAACGGGGTCGGCTGATCCTGAGCCCCCACAGGCAGCTGCAATAGTCGACATGGTGAGCAAGACGGAGAAGGCTCCGATCAGCTTCGATCGTGTGTTCAGCGCGTGTGGCTCGGTCATCGTCTACCCCGTTTCAAGTGATGACAAGTTGTGGCCTTGCTCCATCGGTTATAGGGCCATGGTCGCGATCATGCCCACACGCGGTGAAACCCGGAATTGGGTGTTGGCGCGATGCCTGTGACCCACGTTGCTCAGATCATTGAGCCAGGAGTGTTCGACTTAGGTTGTGGTGATCACAGCAACGGCGATTCCAAGAACCGCTGTCATCAGCATCATCACAGCAAAGATCACCATCCGAGTGGTCTCCATGAATTGCAAGGCAAGCCGACCTTCCACGGCGGACAATTCGCTGTGGAGT
>CAZHMP010000018.1:0-8099 GCA_964533595.1 uncultured Acidimicrobiales bacterium
CGCATCGAGGTGACGGCTGTAGATGACCCCGAGGCGTCGAGAGTTCTCGCGGCAGCCGACGCACTTGGGGTTGAGCGACTTCAAGATTGTGTGGTCACGAGGGTCTACAACGTGTCGGGCGAGCTCAGCGATTCACAGATCGGGCGCCTGTGCAGGGAGCTCCTGGCTGACCCGGTCGTCGACAATTGGACGGTCGGTCAGAGCGAGACCGTGGGCTGGCCGGTGGAAGTTGCGGTGCAGTCGGGAGTGACCGACGTGGACGCTCGCGAGTTGGAGAGCGCCGCCCGCGAGTTGGATTTGCCCAACATCAAGGTTGCAACTGCCGTGCGATACGACCTCAGGGGGGAGCTCACGGCTGCTGACATCGAACGGATGGTCAAGCGAGAGCTTGTGAACACAACCATCGAACGCTGGGCAGACCATGCTCTCACTCCTGCATTCTCATCCGCCGCGTCAGCCGAGACCCGTGTCGACACCGTCGAGTTGTCGGCGCTCGACGATGGCGAGCTGCTGGAGTTGAGTCAGAGTCGTGTGCTGTCACTCGACCTGGCGGAGATGCGATCCATTCGTGACTATTTCGACTCGCTGGGACGTAGTCCGACCGATGCAGAGTTGGAGACTTTGGCCCAGACCTGGTCGGAACA
This sequence comes from uncultured Acidimicrobiales bacterium, assembly GCA_964533595.1. Classification (GTDB taxonomy): domain Bacteria; phylum Actinomycetota; class Acidimicrobiia; order Acidimicrobiales; family Aldehydirespiratoraceae; genus SZUA-87. Next base: position 645 of record CAZHMP010000018.1, read on the forward strand.
TTGTGTCCACAAGACTTTTCGGGCCCGGATAGAACTGACCCACATTCACAGCGACGGCGTCCGCACTGCCGTCACCCACGATGGACTGCTCGCCTCGCTGCGCGAGGCCACCGACGAACTCAGCCCTTGGTGGCTCCGCTCGGCATTCGTCGATGACGCCGGAATCATCGCGTTCGATGACGACAACGACATTGCGTTCAAGGTCGAGACCCACAACCACCCGTCGGCGCTCGAGCCATTTGGCGGTGCCAACACGGGCGTGGGCGGAGTGGTTCGTGACGTGATAGCGGTGTCGGCACGTCCGATCGCGTGCACAGACGTATTGTGCTTCGGGCCGGCCGATCTCGCCGATGAGGATCTACCAGCCGGTGTGCTCCATCCCCGTAGGATCCGCGAAGGGGTCGTGGCTGGAATTGCCGACTACGGCAACAAGTTGGGTCTGCCCACCGTAAACGGATCGGTCATCTACTCCGGCGGATACACCGGTAATCCCTTGGTCTACTGCGGCGCGGTTGGCATGTTGCCCCATGGCTCTCACCCCACGAGGGCGGAACCGGGCGACCGGATCGTCTCGATCGGCGGACGAGTGGGACGTGATGGGATTCACGGCGCCACCTTCTCCTCGGCGGGCATGGACGCAACCACGGGAGACGTGGTCGGCACGGCAGTTCAGATCGGTGATCCAATCACCGAGAAGGGATGCATGGAGGTGGTTGAGCGGGCTCGGGACGCCCGTCTCTACACAGCAATAACAGACTGCGGAGCCGGCGGACTCTCATCATCCGTCGGTGAGATGGGCGAGGAACTTGGGGTCGAGGTCGACCTTTCGGGCGTCCAGCTCAAATACCCCGGCCTTCAACCATGGGAGATTTGGCTGTCGGAAGCACAAGAACGAATCGTCCTCGCGGTTCCGCCTGGCAACCTCTCGGCATTGTCCGAGATCTGTCGGCAGTGGGGAGTCGAGCTCACCGATCTGGGCGAGTTCACCGAATCCCACCGTTTGGTTGTTCGTCACGGTGATGTGCCGGTGGTCGACATGTCGATGGACTTTCTTCACAACGGTCTTCCAAGGCGCGAGATGCGAGCCGAATGGCGCGAGCCAATGCCTCAGTCCGGCCGGAGCGCCCGCTTCACGTCGGAGTTGCTCCTCGAGATGCTGGCACATCCCGATGTCGCCTCGAATGAGGACATTGTTCGTCGTTACGACCACGAGGTGCGAGGCGGCACCGTCGTGAGGCCAATGGTCGGCACATATGGAGACGGTCCATCCGACGCGGCCGTGATCAAGCCGCTCGGCACCGCCCATCATCGCGCCGCGGTCGTTCTCTCCAACGGCATCTGCCCGAGGGTGGGAGTTCTCGATCCCCACGCAATGGCCTTGGCGGCCATTGATGAGGCAGTTCGCAATCTCGTCGCGGTGGGCGGTGATCCGTCGAGGGTGGCTTTGCTCGACAATTTCTGTTGGGGCGACCCCACCAAGGCCGAGAGGCTGGGGGGCCTCGTGAGAGCGGTAGATGGTTGCGTTGACGGGTCGCGCCGCTACCAGATGCCGTTCATCTCAGGCAAGGACAGCCTCTTCAACGAGTTCGATGGTGAACCGATCCCCGACACGTTGCTGATCTCGGCCATCGGACTGGTGCCCGACATCTCTCACGCATTGACAAGCGCAGGATCCGTAGCGGGTGACGACATCTGGCTGGTCGGCGAATCAGCCAATGAATTGGGCGGGTCGTTGGTGAACGAGATGCTCGACCTGGGCTCCACAGTCGTTCCTCAGCCGCTCACCGACCCACTGGACCAATATCAATCCGTTCATTCGGCGATCTGTGAGGGCCTGATCAGTGCGGCCCACGATTGCAGCGAGGGCGGTTTGTCGATCGGGATAGCCGAGATGGCGATCGCGTCGAGGCTCGGGTTCGACGCGACGGCTCCCTCGGGGGCATCAGATTTCCTCACGGCGTTCACCAACGAGGCGACCGGAAGGATCTTGCTGACCTCCCCTGAGGCCGATCGAGGAGCTGTTGCAGAGATACTTGACGGATTCGCGACCAGAATCGGCTCGGTCAACGACGGCGATCAGATTCGTCTTCGGTTCGGATCCGAGGTCGTGGAGCTCCATTTGGCTTCGGCGGTCGTCGCCTACTCGGGTCACATCGCGGCAGGGGAGTCGCATTGAGCCGCCCGCCGATACTCATTCCGCATGCGTCCGGCACCAACCGAGACCAGGAGGCGGCCCAAGCGGTTGAACTGGCCGGCGGTGATCCCCGCATTGTCCATGTCAACACGCTGCGAAGCGGAGACGTGAGTTGGTCGGATCATGCGGCGATCATTCTCCCGGGTGGATTCAGCTATGGAGATTCGCTCGGCGCCGGTGGTCGCTTCGCGTTGGAGTTGCGCACGTGGTTCGCCGCCGAATTGTCATCGGCGGTCACCGCCGGCCGACCGATACTGGGCATTTGCAACGGCTTCCAGGCCTTGGTGAAGTCCGGATTGTTGCCGGGCCCGCGGAGGTCCGCGGGTCGAAGTGTCACGCTCACCCACAACCAGCACGGAAGATTCGAGTGTCGCTGGGTCACTTTGGGCGTGGAGCAGTCATGCAGGAGCAGCTGGCTATCGACGGTGCCGGGCGGCGTCATTCGTTGCCCGGTCGCACATGGCGAAGGCCGCTTCGCCGTGTCCGACACCTCGGTGGTCCAAGAAATGTCAGACGCTGGGCTGATCGCCTTTCGTTACCTCGACTCGGGCACTGTGCCTGTGCCACCCAGCGGCCCCGCCGCAGGTCAATACCCGGCCAACCCGAACGGGTCGGCAGCCGACATTGCCGGCATGTGCGACCAGACGGGTGCTGTGGTGGGGCTCATGCCCCACCCAGAGGATCACATTTTCGATTGGCAGAGGCCGTCCGGGCCAACCGGATGCTCGGGTCTGCCTTTGTTTCAGGCATTCGTGGAGGCTGCCAAATGAGTATCAATCTGTCGCCGGCCATGTCTCATCCTTTCGATGGACTCGATCCCGGATGTCTGAGCGACATCGCTCCGATCGGTCGCGGCAAGGTTCGCGACATCGTCGATTTGGGCGACCGGATTCTTTTGATTGCCACAGATCGGATCTCGGCGTTCGATCACGTGCTGGGCACGGTGCCCTACCGCGGTCAGGTTCTCAACCAACTGGCCGCATGGTGGTTCGACCAGATCGACGACATCGTGCCTTCGCATGTCGAATCGATCATCGACCCCAACGTCACCATAGGGAGAAAGTGCGAAACCATACCGGTCGAGGTGGTGGTCAGAGCACAGCTCACCGGCACCACTTCCACAGCTTTGTGGACCCGGTACGCGGCGGGGGAGCGCAACATATACGGGCTCGATTTCCCCGACGGGATGGTGAAGAACGATCCGTTGCCCAAGCCGATCATCACACCAACCACCAAAGCCGAACACGGTGATCACGACGCGCCGATAACCGAGGCCGAGATCGTTTCGAGCGGCCTGGTCGAGGCTTCGCTGTGGCACGAAGTGCGATCTGCGGCGCTGGCGGTGTTCGAACGTGGTCGTGAGATCGCGGCTCGCTGCGGACTCATCCTGGTCGACACGAAATACGAGTTCGGGATCGATCAACAGGGCCGTCTCACGATCATCGACGAAGTGCACACCCCGGATTCGTCGAGATTCTGGCGAGCCACAACCGCCGCCGACCTGATCGCCGGAGGCGCCGAACCGGAAAATCTCGACAAGGAAGTAGTCAGGCTGGCTTACGCGGCCAGCGGCTACGTCGGCGACGGCGAGCCTCCTCCGCTCAGCGAAGCTCTCGCGGCGAAGGCGTCTTCTGTCTACACTCAGGCATTCGAGATGCTCACCCAGACCGAATTTCGACCGGCCACCTATCCCGCTGGCCCACGAATAGAGGCGGCCATTCGTGACGCAATCTGACCAGCCGTTGGTGGGCGTCGTGATGGGCAGCGATTCCGACTGGCCAACCATGCGCCGAGCCTGCGAATTGCTTTCCGAATTCGGGGTGGAGAACGAATATCGGGTGGCATCGGCTCATCGCACGCCGGAACTGATTTCTGAATATGCCTCCACCGCAGAGGAGCGGGGGCTCCGAGCCATCATCGCCGGAGCGGGCGGCGCGGCCCACCTCGCTGGTGTGATCGCGGCCCACACGATCCTTCCGGTGATCGGGGTGCCGATACAGAGCCGGGCTCTCAACGGCATCGATTCTCTTCTCTCCACCGTTCAGATGCCCGGCGGCGTACCGGTGGCAACAATGGCCATCGGCGATGCCGGCGCAACCAACGCCGGACTCTTTGCCGTTTCCTTGCTGGCAGGATCGGATCCTGATTTGGCCGTCGCCCTGCACGCCTATCGCAAAGGTCGAGCCGACAAAATTCGTAACACCGAGATTGAATTGTGAACAGCGACCATCCCCATGAAGAGTGTGGCGTTGTCGGCATATATGCCCCCGGAAGAGACTCGGCCCGCCTCACATTCTTTGCCCTTCATGCCCTGCAACACCGAGGGCAGGAAGCCACGGGAATTGCCACATCCGACCATGGCGTGGCCAACATCCACAAGGGTCAGGGACTGGTCACCAGCGTCTTCAACGAAGACAATCTCTCGACTCTCACCGGCGATCTTGCCATCGGGCATACCCGATACTCCACAACCGGCGGGTCGGGCCTGCGCAACGCCCAGCCCCAGGTGATCGAGACCATAGACGGCCCCCTCGGACTCGCACACAACGGCAATCTCGTGAATGCCCCGCAACTTCGACGAGAGCTTCTGGAGCGCGGGATCGGTTTGCAGACGTCATCTGACACAGAGGTGATGGTCCACATGCTCGCCGGAGCCGGCGGCGATTGGATGAGTCGCATCAAGGTGTTGATGAGCCGAGCCGAAGGTGCGTTTGCTCTCACGATCCTCACGCGCGACGCCGTCTACGGAGTCCGCGACCCTTGGGGGTTCAGGCCGTTGGTGATCGGCGAATTCGACGGCGGCCATGTGTTGACTTCAGAGACATGCGCATTCTCCACCATCGGAGCGAAGCTCGTGCGCGAGGTTGAGCCGGGTGAGATCGTGAAGTTGTCGAGTGAGGGCATCCAGGTTGAACAAGGTGCCGTTCCCAAGAAGCGTTCCTTCTGCACCTTCGAACAGATCTACTTCTCCCGTCCCGACAGCGTTCATGGTGGAAATCTCGTTCACTCCACCCGTCAAAAACTTGGTCGCGAGTTGGCAAGAGAGTCTCCGGTCGAAGCTGATCTGGTGGTGCCGGTGCCCGACTCCGGCAATCCACATGCCGTTGGGTTCGCCCAAGAGTCCGGGATCCCCTACACCGAGGGTCTGATCAAGAATCGCTATGTCGGTCGCACCTTCATCGAGCCCACTCAACGGCTTCGAGATGCCGGCGTGGCGATGAAGTTCAATCCACTTGGCGACAATCTCTTCGGCAAGCGGGTGGTGATGGTTGATGACTCGATCGTGCGAGGAACCACCAGCGGGCCGTTGGTGACGATGATGCGAGAGGCAGGTGCCACCGAGGTACACGTGCGAGTTGCGTGCCCGGCGATCACCGACCCGTGTTACATGGGAGTCGACATGGCATCACACGATGAACTGATCGCGGGACACCGAAATGTGGAAGAGATTCGGCAGCACATCGGCGCAGATTCGTTGGCGTTTCTGTCGATCGATGCCCTGATGAGAGCCCTTGAAACCGACGAGGGCTACTGCAACGCCTGCTTCACCGGTGACTACCCGTTCGAGTCGGAGCGCTTCGTGCAGTTGAGGCTGAATCCCAAGGACCAATTTGCCCAGGTTTGGGGTGATTGAGATGGTGGCATGACCGGCGCCACCGTACTGATCATCGGGGGAGGGGGACGCGAACATGCGCTGGCATGGTGTTTCGCCAGAGCCGACTCCGTTGCCGAGGTGTTGGTCGCCCCGGGAAATGCGGGCACCGCCACAGAATCGGGATGTCGAAACGAAGATCTCGACACCAGCGATTTGGGTGCAATCGTGGATCTGGCGCGCTCAGCAGACGCCGATCTGGTGGTGGTGGGGCCAGAAGGCCCGTTGGTCGCCGGCGCAATCGATTCGCTCACCGAAGCCGGCATCCCTGCCTTTGGCCCAACCGCGGGCGCCGCTCGGCTCGAAGGCTCAAAGGCATTCTGCAAGGACTTCCTGGTGCGACACGGCATACCAACGGCTCGGGCATCGACTCACAGCGATCTCGACTCGGCGCTTGCCGGGCTGAAACGCTTCGCAGAGCCACCGGTGGTGAAGGCAAGCGGATTGGCCGCCGGCAAGGGTGTGATCGTGGCTGAATCGTTCCGTGAGGCTGAAGATGCCATCAGATCGATCCTGGTTGATCACAGATTCGGCGATGCGGGCGAAGAGTTGTTGCTCGAACAGCGGCTTCGTGGCACCGAGGTTTCGGTGCTGGCTTTCTGTGATGGGGAACGCTGGTCGGTGATGCCCGCGGCGCAGGATCACAAACGCCTGCTCGCCGGTGATCACGGACCCAACACCGGAGGAATGGGGGCGTTTGTGCCTTCTCCGGTGGCCGATGACGCCCTGATCGCAAGGGTCGAACGGGAGATAATCGCACCGACGCTCATCGGAATGGCTGCCGAGGGCAACCCATACCGCGGGGTTCTCTACGTCGGCCTCATGGTCACCTCGGATGGGCCGGCAGTCATCGAGTTCAATTGTCGATTCGGCGATCCCGAGACCCAAGTTGTGCTGCCGCTTCTTCGCTCCGACCCTCTGGAACTGTTCACCGCATGTGCGTCTGGCTCTCTCGAGGGCCTCGTTCCCACTTGGTCATCTGACGCCGCGGCCACCGTTGTGATGGCCAGCGAGGGCTATCCGGTATCCGGTTCCGAATCCGTCCCGATTCGTGGACTCCAGGAGGCTCGCAACATCGGCTGCACGGTGTTCCATGCCGGTACGCGGCTCGGATCCGGTGGAGAGGTGAACACAGCGGGTGGACGCGTGCTGGCGGTCACGTCAGTAGCCCAGAATCTGTCAGAAGCAGCTTCCCGCGCTCACAACGGTGCGTCGCTGATCAATTTCGAAGGTGCCCAGCATCGTGTCGATATCGCAATCGCCACAGCAGAGGTGAGGTCATGACCAGCTACAGCGACGCCGGCGTCGACATTGATGAGGGCAACCGAACCGTCAGGCTGATCTCTGATGCGGTGAAGTCGACCATGACGCCACCGGTGTTGTCGGAAATCGGAGCGTTTGGGGGTCTGTTCGCAGCCGACTCGCTGGGCCCGGGCAAGATCCTCGTGGCCTCCACCGACGGCGTCGGCACAAAGGTTGAACTGGCGGCCCGTCATGAGCGCTGGCGCGGTGTCGGTATGGATCTCGTCAACCACTGCACAGACGACATTTTGGTGCAGGGAGCGCGGCCGCTGTTCTTTCTCGACTACATCGCCACCGCCAAGCTGGT
>CAZHMP010000018.1:8199-35110 GCA_964533595.1 uncultured Acidimicrobiales bacterium
TGCAGGGAGCGCGGCCGCTGTTCTTTCTCGACTACATCGCCACCGCCAAGCTGGTCCCGGAGGTGGTTGCCGAGATAGTGACCGGAATGGCCGAGGCATGCCGGGCGTCCGGGTGTGCGTTGCTGGGTGGCGAAACAGCAGAGATGCCGGGCGTCTACACCGCCGGGTCGGTGGATATCGCGGGCACGATCGTGGGAGTGGTCGATCGTGACGAACTTTGGCCCCGCACCGACGAGATGGCCCCCGGCGACGTGCTGGTGGGGGTGGCCAGTTCCGGGCCTCACACCAACGGTTATTCGCTCATTCGAAAGCTCCTCGAGTCACACGACGCAGACGACGCAATGCTCGATGATTTGCTGGCACCCCACCGCAGCTACGTCGCCGACGTCGATCGGGTTCTCGCCGCAGGCATCAGGCCCAAGGCGCTGGCGCACATAACCGGTGGGGGGTTGTTCGAGAACGTCCCCAGGGTGCTGCCGGAGAACCTGCGAGCCGACGTGGAACTTGGCAACTGGGACGTTCCAAGGGTCTTCCGGACGCTGGCATCATGGACCGACCTTGCCAACGATGAGCTTTTCCGTGTTTGGAACATGGGCATCGGACTGGTCATGGCGATGAGTCCCGATGACGCCGGTGAGGCTGAGGGCCTTGGGTACCCGGTGATTGGTTCATTGGGACTGCGTCGCGAGGATGAGTCCGCTGTGGCGCTGCATGGTGTCTGGGAGTGACCGCCAGACTCGTCGTGCTGGCTTCGGGATCCGGCACCAACCTGCAAGCGATTATCGACGCTTGTGGAAGTGGGCGTCTTGATGCCGAGGTTGTTCACGTCATCACCAACCGAGTCGATGCCAAAGCGGCGACGCGTGCGCAGAACGCGGGGATCTCGACATCCTGCCATTTGTTGAACGGCAACGGGTCTGCCGGGGCTGATCGAGCATCGAGGCGGCGGGCATACGATGCAGCGCTGGCGGGTGCCGTTGAGTTTCACCGTCCCGACTTCGTCGTTCTGGCCGGATGGATGCACCTCTTGACTTCGTCATTCCTGGACCGATTCGCAGGGCGCGTCGTCAACGTTCATCCAGCGCTGCCGGATACGTTCCCGGGAGCCCACGCCATCGATGATGCGTGGGCCGCCCATCTTCAGACCGGCCTTGACCACACCGGCGTGATGGTTCACCTGGTTCCGGACGAGGGGGTCGATGACGGACCGGTGGTGCAGGTCCGTCGAGTCGACATACTCGACTCTGACACCCGCGAGTCGCTCGAGGAACGGATCCACCAGGTGGAGCACGAAATCCTTGTGGTGGCGATTGCCCAGATGATCACGGATTCGAAATGACTGCAGAGACGCACGACAACCCGTCCGGGTTGAAGCTTTGGATCGCCGGCGCCAGGCCTCGCACGTTGCCGGCCGCCGTAGTTCCGGTGGCGGTGGGAGCGGCGGTGGCCGTGGGTCGAGGCGACAACACTTCGTGGTGGCGCGCGCTCGTCGCTTTGGTGGTCTCTCTGGCACTCCAGGTCGGGGTCAATTTTGCCAACGACTATTCCGACGGCGTGAGAGGCACCGATGGCGGCGAACGAATCGGCCCGCTCCGATTGGTGGGGTCTGGACTTGTGGCGGCGTCCGCAGTGAAACGAGCCGCCATGGTGTCGTTTCTGGTCGCCGGAGCTGCAGGTGCTTGGTTGGCGTTGGTCGTGGGTCCGGAATTGTTCGTGATCGGTGCGGCGTCGATGTTGGCAGGCTGGACCTACACAGGTGGCCCGAAGCCATATGGATACTTGGGTCTCGGCGAAGTATTCGTGTTCGTCTTTTTCGGAGTAGTGGCAACAACCGGCACCACTTACGTCTTGTTGGAAAGGGTTGACGGCCTGGCGCTGATCTGCAGTATCAGCGTCGGCTTGTGGGCCACCGCTCTGCTCGTGATCAACAACCTCAGGGACATTCCGGGCGACACCCTTTCCGGAAAGCGCACTCTGGCCGTGAGGATCGGACCCCGCAAGACCCGCGGGATGTTCGTACTCATGCAATACGGTGCTTTTGGCACGACCGTACTGGTCGACGTCGTTAGCGGCAGGGGAGCAGCGCTCGCGTTTCTCGGATTGCCGTTTGCGTTGATCGCCATGCACAAGGTCAGCCGAGGAGCGGAGGGCCACGCTCTCATTCCGGTGTTGGGAGCCACCGGGAGAGCACAACTCGTTGCCGGGCTTGCCATGGCTGCCGGATTGGCCATCACCGGCTGATATTTCACAGCCCGGCCACACCGTTGAGTAGACCCCTACCTGATCCGGGTGGCTGTGATCAGCTGGGCGCCTGTGAACAGTTTCCGATCGATGTCTGTGAATCCGGCGGACCGCAAATCGGTCGACATGGTTTCCCAATCCGGCAAGTAGGCTAGGGACTTGGGAAGATATCGGTAGGCAGTGCCGTCCGATAGGAGCCCGCCGATGAGAGGAACGACTCGGCCGAAGTAGAAACCATGTCCGATTCGTAGGATCCGATTGGACGGCTGTGCGGCATCAAGAAGTGCGATGCGCCCCCCGGGTCGAACGACGCGGGCGAGCTCGGCAAAAAAATCCGGAAGGTCGACCAGATTCCGCAAGGCAAAGCCGCAAGTGGCGCCATCGACGGACGAGTCCGGGAGTGGCATCTCGAGTATGTCGGCGTGCAACAGCGGCGAGGAGGTCCTTGCCGACGCGAGCATCCCCATCGAGAGGTCGAGGCCGATAGCGACAATTCCGTGGCGTTGTAGTTCCCGACAGAGGTCGCCCGTGCCACACGCCAGATCAATGACCACAGAGCCACCCGGAAGACCGAGATCTCTCACCGTGCGGCGCCTCCATCTGACATCGAGCCCGAAGGTCATGATGCGATTCACCAGGTCGTACCGGGGGGCGATGGTGTCGAACATGGACCTGACAGCGCGGCGCTTCTCGCTGCCGGTCGGAAGGGCATCCGGATCGACGGTGACCCCTTCGCCGAGTATCGGAGCGTCCTCTGGTCGGGTCACCGGCCGGAACTCACTTGAACCAGATTTTTTGATATGAGGTACTCATCGGGTGTAGCAGCAGGGCGACGAGAGCAATTTCGAACATCAAGCCAATCGGATCTCGGAGCGCTCGGCCCATGCCGCTGGTGAGGATCACACCAAATGTGATCACCAAGGGTGCTACTGCCGCGGCCACTCCAAGTCGGTATCCCCATCGGCGCTCATTGGCGATGCCGTAGGCACCCGCGACCATTCCGAACGTGAGAAGCAGCACCACAACGGTGCCTAATGCGCGTGATCCGAACAGGTCGAATCGCCCGACGGCAGAAAGGCCGCCGAACAGAATTGCCAGCACCCCGTTGAAGTACATCAAGAGCTGCGAGATGTAGAGCGTCTGCGGCTGGCGGGAATTGACCCAGATCCGTTGATTCATCTTCACAGTATGTCCGCGTCGGCCTGCACACCCTCCCATGCTCGGATCGGACCGAAACGGGATGTCAGGGTTGGTGTGGGCTTTGCAGAATCTGTCGGCTCGCCCTCAGCTGACCGCAGGCCGCGTCGATGTCTGTGCCTCGGTTTCGCCGGATGGTCGCGTTGACGCCCTGCTGTTCGAGTTCGTCGCGAAAGTCGGCAACTCCCTCGCGTGACGTGCCGATTGCCGGATACCCGGGCGTGGGATTGAGAGGGATGATGTTGACGTGGGCCCTCAATCGGTGGCAAAGCGCCGCTAGTTCACGTGCGTCCGAGCTCCGATCGTTGACCCCGTCGATCAACGCCCATTCGAACGAGAGCCGGCGGTTCTTTGCTGCCAAGTAGCGTTCGCACGCGAGCGTCAGCTGCTCGATCGGGTAGCGGCGATTGATCGGGACGAGCTCGTTTCGCAAATCGTTGTTGGCTGCGTGGAGCGACACAGCCAAGTTCACCGGCAGAGATTCGTGAGCCAGTCGGTCGATTCCGGGGATGATCCCCACCGTGGAGATGGTGAGATGACGTGCCGAAATGCCCACATCATCGTGGAGTCGCTCGACGGCAGACCATGTTCGGTCGTAGTTCGCCAGCGGCTCGCCCATACCCATGAACACCACGTTGGAGACGCGACGGGGGTTTGATGCAATGCGGGCTCGCACGACCTGCTCGACGATTTCTCCAACCGAAAGCTGGCGATCGAAACCGCTCTGGCCTGTGGCGCAGAAATCGCATCCCATGGCGCAGCCGGCTTGTGTCGAGATGCACACGGTGGTGCGATCCTTGTAGTGCATCAGGACGGTCTCGATCATGCGTCCGTCGTGGAGTTTCCAGAGCCATTTGACCGTGTCGCCACCGCGACTGACAGACTCGGTCTCGGGAGTGAGGGCGAGTGGTAGCTCATCGGCCAACGACACTCGAAGAGCCTTGGGTAGGTTGGTAATGTCTTCGAGGTTTGCGCCCTGGGTATAGAGACCTGTCCAGATCTGATCTATGCGATAGCGCGGCTGGCCGACGAGGTGAGCCTCGAGTTCGGATCGCGTCGGGTCGTACCTGAGCACCGGGGCGTCGACGCTGTAGCGGCCGACAACTTGGATTTTGGTCATGGCAGAACTCGTCGGTAGGCGCGGTCGGTGTGGTGGTGTGCAAAACCGAGGCGACGGTAGACGGCGTTGGCCGCGGCATTGTCGCTCTCCACATACAGCATGCCTGTGACGATGCCCTGATCGGCCAGCCAATCGAGACCGGCCAGGGTCATGGGCGCGCCCAGACCGCGTCCGTGGAAATCAGGATCGATCGCGATCACGTAGATCTCGCCCACTCGCCGATCCGTGCGGGGGTGATCTGTGTTCGGGAGAACTGTGCCCGCATGGACCTTTGTCCAACAGAATCCCGCGAGGCGGCCTTCGATGTGCAGGAGCCTGATTCCATCAGAATCGAACCACGGCTCCTTCATTGACTTTTCGACGTCGGCGGCGGTTAGCCCGCTTTGTTCGGGGTGCCAACTGAAGGCCCGATTGTTCACCGACACAAGATCATCGATGTCGTCGCGGGTGAAGGCCCTCGTATGAATCTCGGCCGATGACGTGGGCAGCGATCGCGTCAGTTGCCACAGATCGCGGTATTGGTTCCAGCCGCATTCGACGAGCGCCATGTGGGTGAGCGGATCCACCTCATGGATCCAAAGCTGGATTGCTCCGTGATCGCATTGCTTCAGAACGTCGGCGACTTCTTCGCAGACTCGGCCGGGATCCAGCCTGTCGGCGACGTCGATGGACCATCGAAACTCTCGATCTGATGGGCCATTGAGGTTGATCGTCACGGAGAAACAATATCCACTTCATCGATCGGCGGTGAGACCAACACGACCGATAGTGTCGTGGCCCATGGCCAGACCAAGGACACCCAAGGGCAGAGCCAAGCGAACCCATGAGCGCTTGGCCGTCGAGTATCCAGATGCCATTTGCGAGCTCGACCATCGAAATCCGTTCGAACTTCTGGCCGCCACAATCTTGTCGGCCCAGGCGACCGATGTCGGGGTCAACAAGGCCACACCGAAACTGTTTGCGAGGTTCCCGGATCCTTGGTCGTTGGCCGAGGTCGATCCAGAACAAGTGGAGCCATACGTCGACACGATTGGCTTGTTCCGTCAGAAGTCCAAGAGCCTGGTTGGCATGGCAAGGATGCTGGTGACCGAATTCGATGGCGAGGTGCCGTCGGCGATGAAGGACCTCGTGAAGCTTCCCGGCGTCGGACGCAAAACTGCCAACGTTGTCAGAAGTGTCGCGTTGGGTCAGCCCGGTTTGCCTGTGGACACCCATGTGACCCGATTGAGCCATCTGCTGGAGCTGACCGAACAATCCGATCCTGTGAAGATCGAGATGGAGCTCAATCAGATGGTGCCGGCTGCGGAGCGCGGTGACTTCAGCCTGCGACTGATTCTTCACGGGCGACGGGTTTGTGCGGCAAGAAAGCCGCGATGCGAGGAATGCGTCCTCAACGACTTTTGCCCGGCTTCGCGGATTTGAGCGCTCCAAACGTCGGTGATTAGGGCAATTTTGCCCGGTTCGAAAAGTTCTGCTCGTTAATATTGGCCAACGCGCGCGGCAATGGTTTCGAACACGATTGCCAGTGAGATATATTGCCCACACGGCCGAGCTCCCGCCGCTCGGTCGTAAATGGTGACACGAGGGATCCGCCGCCCTGTGTCGCCGGCGGCCGCCTCCTTTATGGAGGCGGTCGCTTTCATTTTGTCGCTGGTCCGTGGTCAGTCGAGCGCTCGCCCAATGGCGCGAAGGCGGCGTTCAGCGGTCAGCAAGGTTCGTTCCACCTCGTGAAGCCGTCCGATTATCGGGTCATCGGGGTTGGCACCTCGGCGTTCCGCCAAGCCGCCGATGCGCCTCACTAGATCACCGACGGTTGTCGTCATGGAGGAGAGTTCGGCTGCATCTGGATCCATCGGTGCAGTATCGCCGAGAATTCGGTCGGTTGGCACCGGTTGGGCCCGCTAGCGTGGCCGGGTGCTCAAGAGGATCGATCTGCGTGGTGTCCATGGACCGGTTGCTCCGCATCTTCCCCGCCCGTCCTCACCAGCAGACGGGCCGGTTGAGGCCGTTCGGGAGATCATCCGACAGGTTCGCCAAAATGGCGATCAGGCGCTCCTCGACTACACGGCGAAGTTCGACAGAGTCGATCTCGAGTCGTTGAGCGTGAATCCAATCGATCTGGTCGACGCGAAGAATCGCGTGGACCCCAGCGTTGTGGAGGCATTGGAGGCAGCGTCAGAGTCGATCTCGGACTATCACCTCGCCCAGATGCCCACGGAGGCTTCAGTCACCCGACCTGGCGTTGCCATTCGCGGACTACATCGGCCGGTGAGCCGAGTGGGGTGCTACGTGCCCGGCGGACGTGCCGTCTATCCCTCCACCGTGTTGATGACCGCTATTCCGGCCAGGGTGGCCGGTGTCGCCGAAGTTGTTCTGTGCGTTCCGCCAGGCGCCGACGGGCGAGTACCCGACGTCACGCTCGCGGCGGCCGCAGTGGCAGGCGTCGACGAGGTGATTCCGGTCGGCGGAGCACAGGCGATCGCCGCGATGGCCTACGGCACCGAGAGCATCCGGCCGGTCGACGTCATCGTCGGGCCCGGAAACATCTACGTCGCGTTGGCCAAACAGGAGGTCGCCGGAGTTGTGGGCGTGCCGTCATCGTTTGCCGGACCGAGCGAAGTGGTGGTCGTCGCCGATGGTTCAGCGCCGGCTGAATTTGCCGCGGTGGACATGATCCTTCAGGCCGAGCATGGCCCCGACGGGCTTTCCTGGCTGGTCACGTGGAACGCCTCGCATGCCGACGAGGTGAGCGAGGCCGTCAATCGACTCGTGGAGCAAGCCCCGCGAAGAGCCGACATCGAGTCCACCTTGGCGAAGTCCGGCTACGCGGTGGTTTGTGACTCACCGGAGCAGGCCATGGCTGTGGCAAATTCGATCGCACCGGAACATCTCGAGTTGCAGACGAGCGATCCTGAAAGCCTGATCGCCTTGGTCGACAACGCTGGCGCTGTGTTTTGCGGGCCGTGGGCGCCGGCATCATTGGGCGACTATGTCGCCGGTCCCAGTCACGTGTTGCCAACAAACGGCACAGCTCGCTTCGCCAGTGCTCTCACGGTCCACGACTTCATGAAGGACGTGCATGTTGTCACCGTCGACCGCGAAGGATTCGAGACGATGGGTGATCACGTGGTCGCACTCGCCAACGCGGAGGGTTTGGATGCCCATGCGGCCTCGATCACCCTGCGCCGTGCCATGGATGGCCCGAAGTGAGCGGAGTGGTGAGGCCACGTGAGTCGGTCATGCTCATGGAGGGGTACCACTCGCCCCAGGTAGACGTGGACGTGCGGCTCAACACCAATGAGAGCCCGGTTGGACCTCCCCCTGAGTTCGCCTCGCAGGTCGCCAAGGCGGTGCGGTCCATGGATTGGAACCGCTATCCCAACCGGTCGGCTATTGGCCTGCGAACGGCAATAGCTGCGCTTCACAACACCAACCGTGAGAGGATCTTCGCCGCCAACGGATCCAATGAGGTGCTCCAAACGCTGCTGCTCACCTATGGCGGACCACACAGATGCTCTGCGATGTTCGAGCCGACCTACGCGTTGCACTCTCACCTGAGCCGAATCACCGGAACCAATGTCGTTCAGGGCGAACGAAACCCGGATTTTTCGCTCGATCTCGGCGAGGTCGAAAGAGTGATTGATTCCAACCGGCCTTCCATCGTGTTTCTGTGTTCGCCGAACAATCCCACCGGATTGGTCGACACACGCTCGGAGGTTGAAAGAGTGCTGGAGTTGACGTCATCGACAGGCGCCCTGCTCTGTGTCGATGAGGCCTACGCCCAATTCTCACCTTGGAGCGCCCTCGACATGATGGGCGCCGACGTTCCGTTGGTGGTCACCCGCACCTATTCCAAGACTTGGGCAATGGCGGGAGCACGACTGGGCTACATGGTCGGTCCCGACTGGGTTGTCGCCGAGATGGAAAAAGTGGTGATGCCCTACCACCTCGACTCGATGACACAGATCGCCGGCACCCTCGCCCTCGATCATCTCGACGCCATGCAGCAGCGCGTCGGTGAGATCGTGTCCGAGCGTGATCAGCTCGCGGCCCAGCTTTCGAGATTGCCGGTCCATGTTTGGCCCTCAGGGTCCAACTTCATTTTGTTCCGACCTGAGACAACGCCCGGAAACGACGTTTGGCAGGCCCTCCTCGACAGGTCGGTTCTCGTGCGCAACTGCGCAACGTGGCCCCGTTTGGAGGGCTGCCTCCGCGTCACGATCGGCACCGCCGAAGAGAATTCCCTATTCCTCGAAGCACTCACGGAGGTGCTGGCATGAGCCGCCGAGCCGAACAAACTCGTCGAACCGCAGAGACCTCGATTTCGATATCGCTCGAGATCGACGGAAACGGACACGCCGACATTTCCACTGGCCTGCCGTTCTTCGATCACATGCTGGATCAACTCGGCCGTCATGGCGGGTTCGATCTGGTTGTGGAGGCTTCGGGAGACATAGAGATCGACGCCCACCACACCGTGGAGGATGTCGGTATTGCGCTGGGAGAGTCATTCAAGATGGCAATCGGCGACAAGCGTGGCGTACGTCGGTTTGCCTCAATCGTGGTGCCCTTGGACGAGGCCGCCGTCGAGGTGGCGCTCGACCTGTCGGGACGCCCGTACCTCCACTACGAAGTCGAGTTTCCCGGACAGAAAATCCTCGGCGACCCGCCTTTCGATCCACAATTGGCCGAGGAGTTCTGGCGAGCGTTTGTCACTGCTGCAGCGGTGACGCTTCACGTCGTGGGCAGACGTGGCCGCAACACACACCACATCGTGGAAGCAACGTTCAAGGGCGTTGCCCGTGCCCTGCGCGACGCGGTTCGAGTCGAGGGCGGCGACGTCCCATCCACCAAAGGCATGCTCTGAGGTGCGAGCCGACGATCGCCCACTGATCGCCATTCTCGACTATGGGATCGGCAATCTCCATTCGGCACAAAAGGGGTTTTCCCATGCTGGGGCAGACGCCAGACTCACATCCGACCCAGGGCTGATAGCGGATGCCGTGGGAGTTGTGCTGCCCGGTGTCGGCGCTTTCGAGCCGTGCATGAGAGCCCTGCGGGCCACAGGATTGGATGCAGTCGCGTTGGAGAGAATCGAGTCCGACGTGCCCTTTTTTGGCATATGTGTCGGCATGCAGGTTCTCTTCGCGGGTTCGGTCGAGGCGCCCGGTGTCGAGGGGCTTGGCGTGATCGATCGACACGTGAGTTTGATTCCCGACAACGTGAAGCGCCCTCAAATGCAGTGGAACATTCTCCAACGTCGTGTGACCGACCATGCCATGTTCACCGACCTTCCTGAGCAAGCCTGGGTCTACTTCGTCCACTCGTATTCGGCCGCCGACGGCTCCGATGTGATTGCAACGTGTGACTACGGAGCTGATCTTGTGGCCGCCGTGGCCAGACAAAACTTGTGGGCAGCGCAGTTTCATCCAGAGAAGTCGGGTGACAATGGCATTCGCATACTCGGCAACTTCGTGGCGATGGCGGCTGCACACGGCGAGAGGCTCCGGTGATGCACCTCTATCCGGCCATCGATTTGCGTGGTGGACGCTGCGTCCGACTCCATCAAGGCGACTATCGGCAAGAAACGGTTTACGGAGATGACCCCGTTGCCCAGGCGCTGGCGTTCGTCGAGGCGGGTGCCCATTGGATACACGTGGTCGACTTGGACGCGGCGCGCACCGGCACTCCCGAGAATCGTGGCGTCGTACGCGCGATTGCCGAAGCTGTGCCTGTGCCTGTGCAAACCGGGGGCGGCGTGCGATCGGTCGATTCGGCCAAGATCCTGTTCGATTCCGGCGTGGAACGAGTGGTGATAGGCACGGCCGCTCTCCGCGATCCTGGCCTCGTTGCCGAGCTCGCGGTTGCTCATCGCGTGGCGGTGGGGCTCGACTCTCGTTCCGGTGAAGTTGCCACCGACGGCTGGGTTCACGGGTCCGGCCGCGGTGTTCTCGAGGTGGCCAGGTCTTTCGCCGACATGGGCGTGGATGCTTTTGTGGTCACCGATATTTCCCGTGACGGCACCCTCGTCGGCCCCGACATTGAAGGATTGACAGACGTGTTGGGTGCCACCGAGGTCGACGTGATCGCGTCTGGTGGGATCGGTTCGCTCGATGACGTCGTTGCCCTCTCGGCTCTTCGAGTCGGTGATCGCCGGCTGTCCGGCGCCATTGCCGGGAAGGCCATCTACGAGGGCCGGGTGTCGGTTTCGGACGCGGTGGCAGCGCTCACGGAGGCTGGAACATGACCATCAGAGCCACACGCGTGATTCCGTGCCTTGACGTCGACGGCGGACGGGTGGTGAAAGGTGTGAATTTCGTCGACATTCGCGACGCCGGAGATCCCGTCGAACTGGCAGCGATGTATGACGCCCAGGGAGCCGACGAACTCGTGTTTCTCGACATAACGGCATCGTCGGATCGTCGGGACACCACCGTCGACATGGCCCGCGCCGTGGCCGAGAAGGTGTTCATTCCGTTCACGATTGGCGGCGGCATTCGCTCAGTTGATGACGCTCGTCGGTTGTTGATGGCAGGTGCCGACAAGGTCAGTGTCAACACCGCCGCGGTGAAGAGGCCAGAACTCGTCTCGGAGATCAGTCGGGAGTTCGGGTCGCAGTGCTGCGTGGTGGCCATCGACGCAAAGTCATCACCCGACACCGAGAGTGGGTTCGAAGTGTTCACCCACGGCGGACGGACGCGAACGGCACTCGACGCGGTCGTGTGGGCCAGAGAGGTGGTAAGGCTCGGAGCAGGCGAGATTCTTCTCACGTCGATGGATCGGGACGGCACCAAGGATGGTTTCGATCTCGAACTCACCGCGGTTGTTGGCTCGGCGGTTGACGTTCCGGTGATCGCCAGCGGTGGGGTCGGGGTATTGGAGCATCTGGTGGAGGGGGTCGTTGCGGGTGGGGCCGACGCCGTCCTTGCCGCGAGCATCTTCCATTTCGGTCAGCACACCGTTGCTGATGCGAAGGAGTTGATGACCGATCGCGGTATCACTGTCCGGCCGGTGGCCCCGCCTCGGTAGCGTGGTGGAGGTGACGAGCATCGAAACAAAAAATGGCAGCGCCCCGGGGCCCGAGGGCGACGACGGCATTCCCGTGAAAATGCTCAACGATCGAATCCTCGTTCGACACGGTGAGGCCGAAGGTGAGCGATTGAGCACCGGGGGGATCCTGATCCCGGCCACCGCACAAGTTGGAAAACGCCTTGCATGGGCTCGGGCCTTCGCCGTCGGCCCGAATGTGCGCAGCATCGAGCCGGGAGACAGCGTGTTGTTCAACCCCGACGACCGCTACGAAGTCGAGGTCAGAGGTGTCGACTACATCATCTTGCGTGAACGCGATATTCACGCCGTGGCCGCCGAACGGCTCGACGAGGGTTCCACCGGTCTGTACCTGTGAGCCCGGGTCGCGGATCCTCGTAGTTCGCGGGTGAAGTTCAGGGATGTATCGGAGATCGTCGCGAGGGCCATCCGATCACGGCCTCGAGCTGGGATGCTACAGCTATGAGCTGGTCCTCACGGCCGTAGTCGGCAACAAGTTGTATCCCGATGGGTAGCCCCGCGGAACTCATCGCAACGGGAAGGGATATGGCCGGTTGGCCGGTGGTGTTGAAGGGCGCGGTGAACGCTGCAAACGGAACGGAATCCTGCAAACCCTTCACCGGATTGTCGGGCGTGCCCACCAACTCTCCGAGTTTCGGAGCGGTTCTCATGCAAGTGGGCGTGATCAATATGTCGTGGCCCGATGACCACCACTTGGCCATCTCTCGGCGGTAGACCATCTGCGCGGCCTGTGCACCCAGGACTTGTGCTCCTGTTATCGCACGGCCAAATTCTCCCATGAACCAGGTGGCTGCCTCCACATCATCTTCGGTCACGTCGCGACCCAGCCATGTGCCGATCTTCGCCAAACTTGCTGCCGCACCCACCTGCCACATTGCACTGAAATCTTCGACCATTTCTTGATTGGACAGCGCAGCTGGGCCCGACTCTTCCACAGAGTGGCCCAGACGTTCGAGGGCGTGCGAGGTGGATCGCACTGCTTCGGCAATCTCGGGATCGACATCAAGGCCGGGCAGATGGGAGTGATCGATGAATCCGAAAGAGAGCCGGCCGTGGTCTCCCTTCGTTTGGCTCAAATATGGCTGGCCGATCGGTGGAGCGATCACGCCATCACCGGGAAAGGGTCGTGCCGTTGCATCGAGAATCGCGGCGCAGTCTCGTACTGTGTGGCACACCACGTGTTGGACGGAATTTCCCCATTCCTCTTGGTCGGGTCCCATCGAGATGCGGCCGCGGCTCGGCTTGAGCCCCACCAGTCCGCACATTGCAGCAGGAATTCGAATCGAGCCTCCACCATCGCTGGCGTTGGCGGCCGGGACCATTCCTGAGGCCACCGCCGCCGCGGATCCGCCCGATGATCCACCCGGGCCGCGGGTGAGATCCCATGGATTGTGGGTTGCTCCGTAGGCCTCGGGTTCGGTAGTGGCAACCAATCCGAATTCGGGGGTGTTTGTGCGCCCGCAGATTACGAATCCCGCCTCGCGATACGCAGTGACGATATTGGCGTCGTGGTCTGCGGTGTGGGCCGCTTCCTTGAGGCCCTTCACTCCGAGATGACACGGATCGCCCTTGCTCGCGGGCCACAGATCCTTGATGAGAATCGGTACTCCGCGAAACGGCCCATCGGGTAGGTCGCCCGCGGCTATCTCCATTGCTCGTTCAAATGATGGGTGGATGACCGCGTTGACCTGCGGGTCAAGTTGCTCAATGCGGTCGATGGCGGCGCTCACCACCTCAGTGGGGTGCACCTCACCGGCACGCACCACAGCGGCGGTGCCGACCGCATCGAGACGGGCCAACTCAGAATTCATCGACATGTTGCCAACCAGGAGACCACGCCATCTTCATCCACCACGAAGTCGGCCTGTGACGGGAACGTTTGACCGCCGAAATCGAAGCTGACATCGGCGACGTATATGCCGTCAACGGTCACTTTGCCGGCGACCGTGTCGATCGACTTCGAAACGGGGCCATCAATCATTCCGACAAGTTGGTAGTTGGAGATGGCCAGAATCTCACGGTCGACGAAATCGCGGCAAAGTTGCTCTCCCGATCCCAGCACAACTGCGGGATTGAGAGTGGCCATGAGTGCGGGCGTGTCTGCGTCCGCAATGTCGGCGGCGAATTGTGCGATGAACGCTCCGACCGCAGCGCTTGGTTCGGCAGTGGTGGTGGGCGGAATTGTGGTGCTGGTGGTTGTGGGCGCGAGTGTGGTTGACGTTGTCGGGGCGGTGGTGGTGGCGGGGGCCGCGGTGGTGGCCACAGCTGTGGTGGGCGGACTTGTGGACGTGCTCGCGGGGGCAACCGTTGTCGTGGTGGTCGTTGTGGTTGTGGAGACTGCGGGCTGAAGCGCACCGCCGTCGTCGCCACCTCCCGTTGCGACGGCGATGATTCCCACGAACATGATCAACAGACCCACGATCATCGCTGCGCGTCCGACTTGTGTCCGATCCATCGTCTCTCCCCAGGGCGGACTGCATCGTAGTAAAGCGCAATGCTCATTGCCCGAAGATGCCTGAGTTGCCGCAGCAAATCGATGCTCTGTGGGCGCCGGTTCCCCCTAGGCTTCGTGTGATGTCACAAGATCTGGAAGAAGGAACCGACCTCGCGCTCGACTTCGGCAAGGTTGCCAAGATCGGTCAAGACGGTCACCAGGTTGTGCCGGTTGTTCTTCAGGACGTCGAATCGGGTGATGTCCTGTTCATCGGATACGCGAACGAGGAGGCATTCCGGGCCACCCTTGAACGCGGATCAGCGGTTCTCTACTCGACCTCGCGCAACGTTCTGTGGCACAAGGGTGCCACGTCGGGAGATGTACTGGAGGTGGTCGAGGTGAGAGTCAACTGTGAGCAAAACAGCCTTCTCTATCGGGTGCGCAAGGCGGGCACCGGCGTGTGCCACACAACTGATGAGCAAGGGGCGACTCGATCCACGTGTTACTACCGCGCCGTTGTTGACCCCGACCGCTTGAAGTTCTCCTGACCGTGCGGATTCGCCCAGACCGTCACGAGTTCGCCGCACTCGCCGGCTCACACGCCGTGGTGCCGGTCTGGGGAGAGGTGTTGGCCGACCTGACCACGCCCGTGGCGGCATTCTCGAGGGTGGTGGGGGACGACGACGGGTTTCTGCTCGAATCGGTGGAGGGCGGCGACCATTGGAGCCGGTGGTCCTTCATCGGGCGGCGGCCCAAGGCCACACTTGTGGCTCGCGGCAAATCGGTGGAGATCGTCGGCGACCTGGGGATCGACGTTCCCACCGATCGCGGCATGCTCGCCGCTATCGAAACCGTGCTGGGCCACTACCGCTCACCCGACCTCGATGGGCTGCCCCCGCTTCACGGTGGCTTGGTCGGTTACCTGGGCTATGACGTGGTACGCGAGGTGGAGGACCTCCCCGACGCTCCACTCGATGATCTTGGTTACCCGGATGCGGTGATGTCCGTGATCGGTGAGCTAGCGGCATACGACCATTGGCGCCAGCGAGTCACCCTCATCTCGAACGTGGTGGTCCCCGAAGGTGCCGATTCCGTCACAATCAACCGGCTCTACGACGAGGCAATGGATGCCATAGCGGAGCTGGCGGCCGACGGAGCCAACAGCCTGGCCGAGCCGCTCATGGACCCGCCCGATGTCGATGACCAGCCTCCAGAGGCGGTGTCGACGATGGGGGAGAAGCGCTATTGCGATGCGGTCGATGCCGCCCGTGAGCACATCCTGGCCGGAGACATATTCCAAGTGGTTCTCTCGCAACGATTCGACGTGGAACTCGATGCCGAGGCATTCGATCTGTATCGCGTGTTGCGCCAAGTAAACCCGAGCCCGTACATGTACTTCGTTCGACACGGCGATCTCGAGATCGTCGGGGGATCGCCCGAGCCTCTGGTGCAGCTGCTCGACGGTCGAGTCGTGTCACGACCCATTGCCGGGACCAGAAAGCGGGGGACCACCGACGAACATGATCGCCGTCTCGCGGCCGAACTCTTGGAGCACCCAAAGGAAATTGCAGAGCACGTGATGCTCGTCGACCTTGCTCGAAACGATGTCGGTCGGGTGGTCGAATTCGGGAGCCTGCAAATCGACGAAATGATGACGTTGGAGAAGTACAGCCACGTGATGCACCTCACCTCGCAGGTGTCGGGATCACTCGCTGAAGGGCGCACACCCATCGATGTGCTTCGCGCCACTCTCCCGGCCGGCACGCTCTCCGGCGCGCCAAAGGTGAGAGCAATGGAGATCATCGACGATCTCGAACCGGTGAAACGCGGTCCATACGGCGGAGTAGTGGGATATTTGGACTTCTCTGGCAACGTCGATACTGCGATAGCGATTCGCACCATGCTCGTGAGCGGAAATCGAGCTTCGATCCAGGCCGGCGCAGGGATCGTCGCCGATTCCGTGGCGGAGGATGAGCATCTCGAATGCCAGAACAAGGCCAAGGCGCTGTTGGCGGCCGTGCCAGCGGCGCGCCGTATGACTGCCGCCAGGCGGCGCCTAGGCGGGGGCCCGCGATGAACCCCGAGACGATGGCGGTGGGCGATATTGACGTAGTCGAGGTATCTGGCCCGGACGCCTCGAGCTATCTGCAAGGGCAGATTTCTCAGGACATCGACGCGATCGGCCTCGACAAGGCTTCGTGGTCGTTTGTTCTTCAACCTTCCGGAAAGGTCGAATCCTGGTTTCGGGTGCTCCGAATAGGCGACTCGACGTTTTGTATGTATGTGGAGTCGGGATTTGGCTCAGATCTCGCCGACCGTCTGGCACGCTTCCTGATTCGCACGGATGCCACGATCAACTTGTGCGAGCCGGCAAGAGTGTTGAGCATTCGTGCCGCCGGCCCGGTGCTCATCGACAAGGTCGGCAGCTCCGATGGCGCTCGGGCGATTTCGGTTGACTGGCCTGAGTTCCGCGGTATCGACCTGATCGGTGATCACGAACAGATCGAGTCGACGGCGCTGGAGCTGGGGGTCGGTTCTTCCGGGGCTTCCAATTTCGAGAGAATGCGAATATCGGCGGGGGTGCCGAGACTCGGCACGGATATTTCGGTGGGTTCGATTCCAGCGGCGGCTGGTGACGCCGTGATTGCCGCGTCGGTCAGTTTCACGAAGGGTTGTTATACGGGGCAGGAGCTAGTGGCCCGTATGCACAGTCGTGGAGGTCAGGCTCCATCGAGGCTGCAGAGGCTCACATCCGAAGCAGCACTGGATGTGGCAGCCGAGGTCACACGCGACGGCGATTCCGTCGGCGTTGTCACCTCCGCTGCGGGACCTGTCGGGATTGCCACGCTCACGAGAAAGGTGAGCCCCGGCGATCGGGTCGAGGTGTCGGGGGTGCCGGCGCTGGTCACCGACCTTCCGGGAGGGGCCCTCACCTGAGGGCGCTGAAGCTCGCGACGATTTCTGCGCCGCCAAGAGCCGACCGTCTCGCAATTACCGATCCGCCCATTCCGAGAGTCAACTCTCGCACAATGGCCAAGCCGAGCCCGCTACCCGATTCCTTGACCTTGGGATTGTGGTGCGCAACGTAGAGGCGTTCGAAAACATGGTCGAGATCGTCGTCGCTGATCCCGGGGCCGTCGTCGCCCACGGACAGGTGTGCTCGTCCCGCCTCCGACCAGAGGACGACCGATACTTCACTGTCGGCGAATCGGCATGCGTTGCCGACAAGATTGGAAACGATCTGTGAGAAGCGATCCGGATCTACCTCCACTGCGATCGCTTCGTCCGGTACTCGGATGTTGAGCGCAACGCCGCGATCTTCTGCTGTTCGATCGAATCCGTGAGCTGTGTCTTCCACGATCTCGGAGGCATTGTGGCGAGCGGTCTCGTATGTGAATCCGGTGCTTTCCAGCCGGGCCAACAGGAGCAGATCGCCGACGAGTCTTTCGAGTCGACGAGATTCACCCTGGATGACGCTGCCAACCAACGCCGGATCGGTAACGGCACCGTCAATGAGCGCTTCGGCGTAGCCGCGAATGGATGTGAGTGGAGTACGAAGATCGTGGCTTACCGACAGGAGGAATTGACGCTCGAGGGATCTGGATCGCTCCAAGTTGGCGGCCATGGCGTTGATGGACCGGACCAGGTCGGCGATTTCTCCACCGACTCGTGCGTGGTCGATCGAAATCCGGGAGCCAAGATCGCCCTCGGCAATGCGCGTGGCTGTCTCGCTGGCTTCCCTCACGGGGTCTGTGAGCGACCGGCTGAGACGAATGGTGACCAACAATGCCACCACGATCGTGCCCGCGGCGGCAAGGAGAAACCACTTCGTGGCAGGCACCAGAATCGGGTCGGGCTCGCGGGTGAGGACGAGAATCTGGGGAATGCCCTGCGGGTTGGTGCTGCCGGAAGCCGCCCAAATCAGGTGGCGATCGGAGTCGCTCAGGGTCGCTCCATCGACCAGCGCATCGAGATCGAGATCGGCCAGGGAGATACCGTCCGGCAGGTCGCCAAGGGGTACCTCTGCGTTCGGAGGCAACACCAGTAGGCCGATTCCCTTCACGCTCATGCTGCGACTCACGCGGCGGAGGCGTTCACGAACCGGTTGGTTGTCGCCGTTGGACAATGGAATGGTCAACTCGGCCAAAAGCTGATTGAGGGCATCGGCCTGCTCCGCCAGTGACTGTTCGGCAGACTGGCGGCTACCAACACTTGCCAACACGATTGTGCCGGCACCGGCCAGCACCAGCGCGGCTACAACCATCCCGACGAGCGCAACTCCCAAGCGGCGTTTCATGCTTGCGCCTTTGAGGCTGAAATGGGACCGTCAGCCAAGGCGATACCCAACTCCCCAAATAGTGGCGAGCCCGATGTCGTCCCCCAGCTTCTTGCGAAGCTGGCGAACGTGGACGTCGACCGTGCGGTCGTCGCCGATCCAGTCGTTGCCCCACACGCCGTCGAGTAGCTGGCGTCGGCTGAGGGCAATTCCGCTGTTGTCGGCCAGGAATTCGAGCAGGTCGAACTCGCGGGTTGCCAAGGCCACGGGCTCACCGTCGAGCGTCACCTCACGGCGTCGCGAGTCGAGCGTGACACGATCGGAAAGTTCGAAGAGCGTGGATGCCTCATGAGGCACCGCAACTCGCCGGAGAATTGCTCTCACCCTCGCCACCAGCTCGCGCGGTGAGAACGGCTTGGTGACGTAGTCATCCGCTCCGAGCTCCAAACCCAGGATGCGATCGATTTCGTCGTCACGTGCGGTCATGAAAATGATCGGCACTTGGGATTTGGATCGAACGTGGCGACATACATCAAGTCCGTCGAGCTCTCCCGGCAGGCCGACATCGAGGAGAATCAAGTCCGGGTTGCGCTCCTCGATCACTTCCAGTGCTCTCTCGCCGGATTCGGCCTGATAGGCCCGGAAACCATCTCGTCTGAGGTACAGCTCCACCAGATCGGAAATATTGTGGTCGTCTTCGACGATGACAACGGTCGTGTCGTCGTTCGACATGCGCTCCTCCGGCTGGGTGAATCGTTCGTGTCGTAACACATTGTCGCTCAGATGTGATGAAACCGTGATGACCCGTCGAACAAGTTGAATGCCGGTTCTACGATCGGGAGGTGAGTCCCTACGAGATACTTGGAGTCGCTCCCGATGCGTCCGTCGATGAGATACGGACGAGCTACCTGCGGCTGGCCCGCATTGAGCATCCCGACCTTCACACCGAGTCGGCTGAGTCGATTGCCCGGGCGGAGTCGAGGATGCGAGCGGTGAATGAAGCGTGGGCCACCTTGAGCGATCCGGATGAACGCGCCGCAATTGATCGTCAAAGGATTGTCGAACACAACACCGAAACCGCATGGCGACCCTTCCACACAACTGAGGTGGAGCCGGGCTTTGACGAGCGTCATGACGCGCCCATAACGCACAGTGGGCTCCCTTCATGGCTCGCCATCGCACCAGTCATGTCGCTTCTCTACGGACTGGCCGCGATGTCGCTCGGCAGCTTTGTGGGAATCACGTTGCTCGCTCTCTCGGGAGTCGTAGCGCTCGTGATGTCGATACTGCTGTTCATCACGGCGCCACTGGTTGCCCTGGGACGTAGCCAACGTCAGGATCGCCTCCGATGACAACGCGTTCCACGCCTCGTTTCGTCGCCGCCGATGATGCAAACCTAGGATGACGCCATGACAAAAGTTTCCATAATCGCGAAGGTCACTGTGAAGCCCGGAAAGCGCGACGAACTCGTCGCGGCGTTCAAGCCGATGTTCGAGGCGGTGGCCGAGGAAGTCGGAACCGAGGTGTATGTCCTCAATCTCGACGAACGCGATGACGACGTCGCTTGGGTCTACGAGCTCTACACAGACGCGGATGCGATGGGCGCACACAGCGGGTCGGATGCGATGGCCGCGATGTTCGGAGCATTGGGACCACTGGTGGCGGGAGCACCCGAGATCAACACGGCCAAGCCCGTACTGTCCGAGGGACTTTCGATCTGACAGCCACCTACCTCGACCGAATCCTCGCCGCCCATCGCCGATCGGCGGCCGAGGATCCTCGAGCAGTCGAGGGTCTCCTCGATGAGGCGCGCTCGGTCAACCGCGAGCCGCGAGGATTCGTGGATGCGATCCTGAGCGCGCCGGGTGACGTGACGGTGATAGCCGAGGTAAAGCGCCGCAGTCCCTCGAAGGGGGACCTGCGCGTGGATCTCGACCCGGAGTCGCTGGCGAAGAGTTACGAGAGCGGTGGGGCTGCCTGCCTGTCGGTCCTCACCGACTCCGACTGGTTCGGCGGCTCGGCTTCGGATCTTCGCGCGGCGCGAACCGCTGTGGGTATCCCGGTGCTTCGCAAGGATTTCACCGTCGATTCTCGCGACATCGCCGATGCTCGAATCATGGGCGCAGATTGTGTACTCCTGATAGCGGCGGCACTGGATCAATTCGAGCTGACCGATTTTCACGACCTGGCTGCGGAACTCGGCCTGGACGCGTTGGTCGAGGTGCACGATGAGGCTGAGCTGGAACGAGCCTTGAGCGTCGGGGCTCGGATGGTTGGAGTCAATCAGCGGGACCTTGTCACATTTGAGGTGGATCAGGGTCGGGCGGTGCGCTTGGCGGCCGAGATTCCCCCGAACGTGGCGCGAGTTGCCGAATCCGGAATTGGTGGACGGGCCGATGCGAAAGTTCTGGCGGCGGCCGGCTACGACGCTCTTCTCGTCGGAGAGGCTCTGGTCATCAGTGGCGACCCCGGCGAGGCTGTCGCGAACCTGATCGGGTTGTGACCCGCGCGTCTGGTTTGACGATCGATTTCGAAATCCACTGCGGTCACCGGATCACTCACGACTAGCGTTGCAGTCGTGTTCGTGAAGATATGCGGAATCACCTCAGAAGAAGACGCACTACTGGCGGTGGCACTCGGCGCCGACGCAGTCGGATTCGTGTTCGCTCCATCGCCGAGACAAATCGCGGTCGACCGGGCACGAGACATCGTGCGCCGGCTCCCGCCCGAGATCCTCACGGTGGGGGTTTTCCGAAACGAACTACCCAGCCGTGTTGTGGAGATTGTCCAGCGCTCCGGTTTGAAGGCCGCACAACTCCACGGCGACGAGAGCGCTGAGCAGACGCGGGAGGTTCGTTCCCGCGTGGGTGTGGTGATCAAGGCATTCGCCGCGGGTCATCCGGGGCTGAGCCGCCTCGACGCCTACGGAGCGGACGCCGTACTACTCGACTCGTCGGCTCCCGGCAGCGGTGAGGTGTTCGATTGGAGCTTGGCCGAAGATGTCCCACTTTCCGGACATCGAGTGATCCTGGCCGGAGGACTTCACGCAGGAAACGTCGATGAGGCAATCGTCAAGGTTTCACCCTGGGGCGTCGACGTGTCGAGTGGGGTTGAACGTGAACCCGGAGTGAAAGATCCCGTGAAGATGCGCGAGTTCATTTCGGCCGTCCGGGCCGCGACGCCTCCTGCTCCCGACAACGACTTCCCGAGCGACGGACTCGCCGTGTACGACTGGCAACTCGACTTCTGAAATCATCCACATGCGGCTCGACTCTTTCAGCGTCAAGCCCTGGAGGCACCCCAATGACCATGACCGATCCGAGCGCCGACGGGAGATTCGGGGAGTTCGGGGGCACGTTCGTGCCGGAAACTCTCGTTCCGGCCTGCCATGAACTCGACCGGGCATTCCGAGATGCGTGGGCCGACAACGAATTCCGCGACGAGTTGAATCGCCTGCTCACCGACTATGCCGGCCGTCCCTCGCCGGTCACCGTTTGCCCGAATCTGTCCGAGGAGCTCGGCGTAACGGTGCTGCTCAAACGTGAAGATCTCAACCACACCGGCAGCCACAAGATCAACAACGTCTTGGGTCAGGCGCTCTTGGCCAAGCGAATGGGAAAGACCCGCTTGGTGGCCGAGACAGGAGCGGGCCAACACGGGGTGGCAACCGCAACCGCCGCAGCGCTGTTCGGAATGGACTGCATCGTCTACATGGGCGAGGTGGACATCAAACGCCAGGAGCTCAACGTCTTCCGGATGAAACTCCTCGGAACGGAGGTTCGCACCGCACTCTCCGGCTCTCGCACTCTCAAGGATGCTGTGAACGAGGCCATGAGATACTGGGTATCGGTCGTCGACACCACCCACTACTGCCTGGGCTCGGCGATGGGCCCCCATCCGTATCCGTGGATGGTGCGTGAATTTCACCGAGTGATCGGCGATGAAGCCCGCGAGCAGTGCAGGAAACTACTGGACGGCGGCGTGCCCGACGTTGTCACCGCATGTGTGGGCGGCGGTTCCAATGCCATCGGAATCTTCTCTGGCTTCGCAGACACCGATGCACAACTTGTCGGAGTGGAGCCGGCCGGTGGTGCCGCGGTTTCCAGGGCCGTGCCGGGAATCGTCCACGGGTCGAAGTCGTATTTGATGCAGGACGAGTGGGGTCAGGTGCTCGAGGCCGAGTCGATTTCGGCCGGGCTCGATTATCCCGGCGTCGGGCCGGAGCACTCCTATTTGGCATCGATCGGCCGTGCCCGGTACATACCGGTCACCGACGACGAGGTGATCGAAGCGTTTCAGCTCCTGGCCCGTACGGAAGGGATCATCCCGGCTCTCGAATCGGCTCATGCGTTGGCCTGGGTCAGCAGGGCACGAAACGAACTCGCCGGAAAGACCGTCCTTGTCAATCTGAGCGGCCGCGGCGACAAGGACGTCAATCAAATGATGGAGATACTCAAGTGACCGGAACCCTTGAGACCGCACTTCAAGCAAGATTGAATGCCGGCGGAAAATGCCTGGTGCCCTACATCACCGGTGGCTTGGGCGATGATTGGATCGAGACAGTGCGGGCGGCAGCATCGGCCGGTGCCGACGCCATCGAGATCGGGATGCCATTCTCTGATCCGGTGATGGACGGCCCAACGATTCAAATGGCCAACGATCGGGCGCTGGCCGCCGGAGTCACACCCCAGTCGGTGCTCGACTCGCTCAGAGGTGCCGACATTGGTGTGCCAACGGCGGTCATGACCTACGTCAACCTGGCATTCCACGGTGGATATCAGCGCTTTGCGTCCAACCTGGCCGATGCCGGCGTCAGCGGGTGCATCCTTCCCGATATCCCGCTGGAAGAGATTGGCCCATGGGCAGACGCGGCTGATGCCGCGGGGATCGAGACGGTCCTTCTGGCCGCGCCGACCGCTCCCGACAGCCGTCTGCCCCGCATCTGCCAGCGATCCCATGGGTTCGTTTACGGCGTGGGCTTGGTGGGCATAACCGGAGTCCGATCCGAGCTGGCCGACAGTGCAAAGGTGATCGCAGCAAGGCTCAAGGCCGTCACCGACAAGCCGGTTCTGGTCGGTGTGGGAGTGGGAAGCCCAGAACAGGCGGTGGAGGTCTCCACGGTGTCTGACGGAGTGGTCGTAGGGTCGGTGATCGTTCAACGAATGCTGGATGGCGGCGGCCCAGAGGGGGTCGCCGAGCTGGTGTCAGAGTTCAGGGGCGCCCTCGACTCCAACTAGGCGGCTCCCATTCACGACCGAATCGTCCACTGAAAGGTTCTGGGCCGGTTTGGAAGCCGTATCGAGGATTCCGGGTTCAGATGATGATGTCGGATTTCGTCTTGGACTTGGCTCTGCCGCGCAGTGACTCGGCTGTCTACGTTCAGGTCGTCGTGATGGGCATCATCTGGACAGTGGTGATCGGCGTTCTGGTGGCGATCGGGGCCCGACGAGAATACCGAACGTTCGCCGTCGGGCTCGCTGTGGTGAACTTCGCGTGGTTCGCGGCCCGCACCGTTCACTGACGGCCCGACAAATATGGGGCATCATCATGGAATGACATCACGGGGGAGGAGGTTTCCCGACTCGTGGATCATGATCTGATAATCATCGGTGGTGGAGCCGGAGGGCTGTCGGCCGCGCGCGCCGCTCGTTGGGTGGGAGCCGACGTGCTTCTCGTCAATGACGGACCGTTGGGCGGAGACTGCACTTTCACGGGTTGTGTGCCATCGAAAGCGCTGCTCGCCGCGTCGCGAGACGGAATGGAATTCGGCCCGGCGATGAATCGTGTCCGGGAAGCAATCTCGCGAGTTGCCGCGAACGAAACCGCTGAGGTGCTTCGCTCCGAAGGTGTGAAGGTGATCGAGGGTCGCGCCACTGTGGCCACCCACGACACCGTCATCGTCGATTCGAAGCGGATATCCGCTCCGAAGATCGTGATCGCCACGGGCGGGAGAGCTTTCGTTCCCCCAATCCCGGGGCTCGATTCGGTGGACCTCCTCACCAACGAGTCGGTATTTGGGCTCACCGACAAACCAGCGTCACTCGGAATTGTGGGCGGTGGCGCCATCGGCTGTGAGATGGCGCAGGCATTCTCGAGACTCGGCGTTCGGGTGACGCTTTTCGAGCTCGCTCCCCATCTTCTCCCGCGCGAGGAGCCCGCGGCAGGGGCCGTCGTTGAATCGGTGCTGGAATCCGATGGCGTCACCGTTCGTACCGGTCTCAATATCGACAAGGTCGCGCCCACTGATGACGGCCTGGCGGTAAAGGTCACGAGCGCTCAAGGAGAGTTCTCATTCGAGAAGATCCTTCTGGCCGTCGGGCGGGTTCCCAATTCGGCGGGCATGGGGTTGGAGGGCGTGGGGGTCAAGTTCGACAGTCGTGGTTTCATACAGACCGATCGTCGGATGGCCACGGCGACGCGGGGAATCTACGCCGTTGGTGACGTCACCGGAAAGCTCCCGTTCACTCACGCGGCGCTGGAAATGGGCCGTCTGGCTGTCGGGAACGCGCTCAAGAAGGGTCCACGAGGCGATTTCCGCACCTCGTGGATTCCGTGGGCCACGTTCACCGATCCCGAGGTGGCACGCGTTGGCATGACCGAGGCCGAGGCGGCTGATCACGGGGGATTGGTGGCGGAAGCCCCGATATCAACGCTCGATCGCGCCGTCACCGACGGATACAACGAAGGCTTCATCAAGCTCATCGCCGGGCCTCGCAGAGGATTGCGTCGGTTGGGTGGCGGTCAGTTGCTTGGTGCCACCATCGTTGCGCCTCGTGCCGGGGAGATGATCCACGAAGTTGCATTGGCCATGCGCACAAAGATGTTCACTGGCCGGCTGGCTCAAACCGTTCACGCCTATCCGACTTGGTCGCACGGAGTTCAAATGACGGCCGCCCAGTTCTTCGGCGAGGTTGACGGTCGGGCCGCACGTCCGGCGCGCAAGTCATGAGTATTCGCCGGTACATCGGGCTGTTGTGGGCCGTCGCCGCCGCTATCGCGTGGCTGGTGTTGGCCGCCCGCACACCCACCTCCACGTTCCACTTCGCCCCGATGGTCGTGGCGGCGATTTGGGTGGTGTACGACGGCTATTCCGAGGCAGGAGTCACCCCTCACAGGGCGGTCAACGACGCTGTGGTGGGCTTGGCCGTTGCCGCATTGGCCACGCTGTATCTCGAGATTCGTGGCGACCTGCTCGGACCGGTGTTCTGGGAGAGCGGCCCTGACAGCCCAGTGTTGTTGGAGCATCTGATGTTCGGTGTCGGCGGCGCGGTGGTGGGTCTGGGGGTATCGCTTCGGCGGGCCAATCGCGTCCCCGTCACGCGCACCGGAAACCGTAGATAGTCGCATTTGTGACGTTTGCGAGATGGTGGCGAAGCGAGCTGTGTTTCGGATCTCACAGTTGAACAACGACACGGCTGGTGCCGTGGGAGGAAGACCATGAGTGATCAGGCGCACATCGAACACGTCGACTACGTCGTGATCGGTCTCGGAGTGGCCGGCGAAAGCATTGCCGGGCCACTGGCCGAGTCCGGCGCACGCGTAGTGGGAGTGGAGGCGGGATTGGTCGGCGGTGAGTGCCCCTACTGGGGTTGCATTCCCTCCAAGATGATGATCCGCGCCGCCAATGCCTTGGCCGAGGCGCGTCGAGTGGATGGAATTGCCGGCACCGCAACGGTCACGCCCGATTGGGCCCCGGTCGCAGCACGGATTCGTGAGCAAGCCACCGACAGCTGGAACGATCAGGTAGCGGTGGACAGATTCGAGGGCAAGGGCGGGATATTCGTTCGTGGCCGCGCCCACTTCGACGGTCCGGAGCGGGTCGTGGTCGGAGACAGAACCTTCCAGGCGAAGCTCGGCGTCGTTATCGCCACTGGCACCACTCCGGCGATCCCTCCTATTCCGGGACTCGATCAAGTCGCCTACTGGACCAACCATGAGGTGATCGAAGCGAAGGAACTTCCGGAATCGATAATCGTTCTCGGCGCGGGAGCGATCGGCTCCGAGCTGTCGCAGGTGATGGCGAGATTCGGCACCGATGTGACGCTCGTAGAGGCCCAGGATCGTCTACTTCCGCTGGAGGAGCCCGAGTCCGGTGCTCTCCTGCGTGAGACCTTCGAGGCAGAAGGCATCGCGGTCCATACCGGAGTAGCGGCTTCATCTATCCGCTCCGGAACCGACGGGGGAGTGGTGGTCGAACTCACCGATGGCACCCAACTCAGCGCAGAGCGGCTGTTGGTTGCCACCGGACGCCGCACCGATCTCGCCGGACTACGAGTCGACACAATCGGTGTGGTCCCATCGCAGCGATTCGTTCCCGTGGACGAGCGCATGCGCGTCACTGACCGAGTGTGGGCGGTAGGCGATATCACGGGCAAGGCGCTTTTCACCCATGTCGGCATGTACCAGGCGGGCATCGCCCTGGCCGACATCAACACCGGAGGCTCCGGCCCGGTCGCCGACTATTCCTCGGTTCCGCGCGTGACGTTCACCGATCCGGAAGTGGGGTCGGTGGGTCTCTCAGAGGAGTCGGCACGGGAGGCAGGGATCAACGTCTCGACCGCTCTGGTGGAGGTAC
>CAZHMP010000018.1:35210-38180 GCA_964533595.1 uncultured Acidimicrobiales bacterium
GAGGAGTCGGCACGGGAGGCAGGGATCAACGTCTCGACCGCTCTGGTGGAGGTACCCGGTACGGCGCGTGGCTGGCTTCACGCCACAGGCAACGAGGGGATCATCAAGTTGGTGGCAGACACCGACCGTGGGGTGCTGGTGGGCGCTACTTCGGCCGGCCCCCATGGTGGGGAGGTGCTGTCAATTCTGACTCTCGCCGTTCACGAAGCAACACCCATCAGCCGCCTGCGGTCGATGATCTATGCGTATCCGACGTTCCACAAGGGCATCGAGGACGCTCTGCGTCAGCTCTGAGGACGGGTCTTGAACGGAACCAAGACCTGGAGCCACAACAGGTCTGTCAGATTTGCGGTGAAGTCGTCGTGCTGGGATCGGTCGTGGATCACGAGGTTGCCGTCAGGTAGAGATTCAACTTGATCGACCTCGATCCATCCGGCTCGCTCAGCGCCCCGACGATTGACCACGTCGCCGGCCTGGGCATCGACTGCTCGTATCTGCACAATTCTCACGTGGTTTCGCACATCAACTCCTCGAGTTGCCGGCCCTCCATCGGCAGAGAACTCCGCATCTTGACAATCAGGGCCATGCAAATGCCAACGGCCGGGCTTCGGATTCGATGACGCGGCCGGGCGCGGAATACGGTCTCCGGATGCCCCAATCAGCAGAATCGTTGGTGGTCGCCATGCGCGACTTGATCGAGGTCGTTCGAACCGCCGAACTCGATGATGCCGACCTCGGTTGGGCGACGGAGTTGGTCACCGACATCGCCCAGCGTTTGCGGCCAAAGGTCGTGGACGGCGTGCGCATGCAACACGCTCTGCGGTATGAGGGCTTCACCGGGAAAGGCGACAGGTTCGACCCGGACACCACCGATGAGGCGGCGGCGGGCGGATCGCTCGATCCGGAGGAATTCTTTCCTTACAGCCCTCTGGTGGGTCGTCTCAACCCGATTTCTCCACCAATTCGAATGTGGCGCGCCAGTGGTGCCTCCAAATGCGAAGTGCACGGGAGCGCCGTATTCAGGTCGGCGTACAACGGACCGCCCGGCTCCGTCCATGGTGGCGTGCTGGCCGCAACATTTGATGAATTGCTCGGCGCCACTGCTGTCGTGAACGGGTTGGGAGCGTTCACGGGCACGTTGTCGGTCGTCTACAAGTCGTTCACCCCGTTGGAGCAAAAGGTCGACATGCGCGCTTGGGTCACCGGCACGGAACGTCGCAAGGTGTTCATCGAGGGCGAGATTCGTCACGGCTCCAAGCTGTGCGCCACGGCGTCCGGCATCTTCATTCGCAGCGAGAAGCTCGCCGGTCTTCCGGGTGCC
The DNA here is from genome assembly GCA_964533595.1 of uncultured Acidimicrobiales bacterium. GTDB lineage: Bacteria > Actinomycetota > Acidimicrobiia > Acidimicrobiales > Aldehydirespiratoraceae > SZUA-87. The sequence continues at coordinate 36,532 of CAZHMP010000018.1, forward strand.
AGCTGAAACTCGGCTACCTTCGTCCCATGCGCTTCGGATTTTGGACCAACAACACTGATTCGTGGGAAGACATCAGGTCGGCATGCGTGCACGCCGGCACCACGGGGTGGGACGGCATATGGATCGCCGATCACTTCATGCCATTCATGGGAGACGACGGCGGACCCACCCATGAGGCATGGACGATGCTGGGTGCGCTCGCCGACGCCGTGCCCGGAATTCGCCTGGGCACACTCGTGAGCGGCAACACCTACAGGTATCCCGCCGTTCTGGCAAAGATGGCGGCCACGCTCGACAACATAAGCGGCGGGCATGCCGTGCTCGGGCTCGGCGCCGGGTGGCAGGAGAACGAGCACGTCGCCTACGGCATGGACTACTCGACCGTGAAAGGCAGGCTTGACCGCCTGGATGAGGCAGCCGAGTTGATCACGATGCTGCTTCACAATGAGCGCAGCGATTTCAGTGGTGCGCATTACCGACTGGAAAATGCACCGCTGTCGCCGAGGCCGGTGCAGGCCAGGCTTCCCCTGCTGATCGGCGGTGGAGGCGAGAAGAGAACCCTTCGAACCGCTGCGAGGTTCGCCGACGAGTGGAATGTGTGGGGAGATCCAGAGCTGCTGAGGCACAAGAACTCCGTGCTTGATCAACACTGCGCCGATGTTGGCAGAGACCCGTCCACGATTCAGCGATCGGCGGTTGCGCTGGTGTTCATCAGCGACGACGAGGCCAATCTCACCTCGATGAGGGGAGTCGACCTTGGCCGCCCGACAGTGCTCGGAACGCCGGCTGAAGTGATTGACATCATGGGTCAATACAGAGATGCCGGTGTCGATGAGTTCATCGTCCCCGACTTCACCATGGGGCCACTGGCTCAGCGCATCGACACCATGGATCTGTTCATCAACGAAGTTGCTCCGGCACTGAGGTGATGCGGTGAACGTTGCCACGCGAACTGATGGCGACGTGCTGATCGTCTCGATCAACCGGCCCGAGCGCCGCAATGCCGTCGATCGCGACACTGCCGAGGAGTTGTTGGGCGCCTTTTTGAGGTTTGGCGAGGATGACTCGCTTCGTGTCGCTGTGCTGACCGGAGCTGGTGGCACGTTCTGTGCCGGCGCTGATCTCAAGGCCATCTCACAGGGCGAGGGAAACAGAGTCACGGAAACGGGGCCCGGGCCAATGGGCCCGACGAGGCTCGTTCTCGACAAGCCGGTGATCGCGGCCGTCGAAGGTTTCGCGGTGGCGGGAGGTATCGAGCTGGCGCTCTGGTGCGACCTGAGGGTCGTCGCTCGCGATGCAGTGATGGGGGTGTTTTGCCGTCGCTGGGGGGTCCCTCTCGTTGATGGCGGCACCGTTCGCCTCCCAAGGCTCATCGGTGCGTCGCGCGCTGCGGATCTCATCTTGACGGGCCGAGGTGTTGGAGGCGACGAAGCGCTCCAGATCGGTCTCGCCAATCGTGTGTCGGAACCCGGCTCGGCGTTGAACGACGCAATCGAGTTGGCCAAGGAATTGGCGTCGCTACCGCCCACGTGTATGCGCTCTGATTTGCTCTCGAGCAAGGAGCAGTGGGATCTGTCGTTCACCGACGCGATCAGACGTGAGTACGCCCTGGGGCTCGCCACCATCAACACGGGTGAGACCCGCGACGG
>CAZHMP010000019.1:0-37902 GCA_964533595.1 uncultured Acidimicrobiales bacterium
ATCCTGGTGTACTCCAATGAGCCCTCGCCAAGCCGCAGGGGACTACTGCTCGTCGACGGAATCAACGGTGAAATCGTCGATCAGTTCGTGGAAGACAACCCCGAGGACTGGGCCGCCTACGGGAATTGATTCTGGTCCGATCCGGTTCCTCGCCGGGCCGGTGCGCCCCACATGGCCGGTGACGCTGTTAACGTGGCGGCCGTAATTTCCGACTGGAGCACTCCTATGTTCGATGGCAATTGGCGAACGACGGTCGATAGAGGTCTCACCCCGATCGGTCAGAGCCTTCGCCGCACCGGTATCTCCGCCGATGTGATCACCCTGGTGGGTATCGCCATGGCCGGCGTCGCGGCATTCACCATCGGGTCCGGTTACCTACGAGTCGGTTTCCTGTTCATTCTCCTCACCGGTATTCCCGACGCGCTCGATGGTGCAGTCGCTCGGGCCTCCGGAACCGGCTCCACTCGCGGGGCGTTTCTCGATTCAGTGTCGGATCGCCTCACCGACGCAATGATGTTCGGCGGCGTGGCGTGGTATCTGGCCAGCAATCGCCCCGGACGTATCTCGATGCTTCCGGTCGCGATCATGGCCGCGGCCATGCTGATCTCGTACCAGCGCGCCAAAGCCGAGTCTCTCGGCTTCGATGCCAAGGGCGGCATCATGGAACGCGCCGAGCGGTTCATCGTCTTGGCGTTCGGGCTGTTGTTCAATGAGATCCTCATCGGTGTGTTGTGGGTGATGCTCGCTCTCACGCTCGTCACTGCCGTGCAGCGTTTCGTGAAGGTATGGCGCCAAGCATCCCAAGGCCGGCCGGTGCGGCGAAGCACGCAACGCCGAGTGGCGAGACGCTCGACGGCATCCGAGTCCGCCTGGCGCCAGCGGATGCGTGAACGCCGCGCTCTGCGCAACCACTGAAACACATGGCTTCGGTCTCCGCCTACAGAGCGGGATCGTTGTTGGCACGTCGCCTTCCCGATCGATTCACGTCGCTTGGCTCGCGTGCGATGGCCTCCGCCTTGTCGATTTCAGGTGACAAGAGCCGCCTGATTGCTCACAATCTCGAGCGGGTCCTTGGCCGTCAAATGTCGGCTGGTGAACGTCGTCGTCGAGTCGCTGCCGTATACGACTGGTACGCGCGTTACTACGTGGACAGCTTCCGTCTTCCGGAGATGTCACCCAGTGAGGTTGACCAGGATTTCAGCTATTCGGGTTTCGGACGGATCGAGGATGCCGCGGCTCGCGGTCAGGGAGTGATACTCGCATTGCCCCACATGGGGAGTTGGGAGTGGGCCGCCGCCTGGCTCTGCACGGTTGCGAAGATTCCCATGACGGCCGTGGTGGAGCCTTTGAAACCACCCGAGTTGTTCGATTGGTTCCTCGGTCTTCGCGAGTCGTTGGGGATGAACATCGTGGCCGCCGATGCCAACGCAGGGCGTGAGGCGAGTGGGGCGCTGAAGCGGGGCGAAGCGCTGTGCCTTCCGTCAGACCGTGACCTCACGGGGACCGGCGTTGCCGTCGATTTTTTCGGGGAGATGACGACGCTGCCGGCTGGTCCTGCCACCCTCGCGCTTCGTACCAAGAGTCCTTTGCTGCCGATCGGCGTGTACTGGCGGGACGGCGGGGTGTTTGGAGAGGTTCGCCCGGCGATTGAGACCGACAGACGTGGAAAGCTTCGAGACGACATCACGCGGATCACGCGGGATTTGGCCCACGAGTTCGAGGTCCTGATAGCTCGAGCTCCGGAGCAGTGGCACATGCTGAGTCCCAATTGGCCCAGCGACTACAAGCTTCTCGATCTGGACGTGCCTGATCATCTCCGGGGATTCGAGTGATGCGAATCGGAATCGTGTGCCCGTACAGCCTCACAGTGCCCGGAGGCGTGCAAATGCAGGTGCTGGGCCTGGCTCGCGCACTCCGCCGAAAAGGTCACGACGTGCGTGTTCTTGCTCCGTGTGACGGCCCTCCGCCCGACGCCGGGGTCACGCCGCTGGGGGCGAGTCTTCCCACGGCCGCGAACGGTTCCGTCGCTCCGGTCGCTCCGGATCCAGCCTGCCAGCTTCGAACCATTCGGGCCATGCGAGACGAAGAGTTCGATGTGATCCACCTTCACGAGCCGCTTGCCCCGGGCCCAACCACCACGGCGCTGTTCACCCGCCCGGCACCACTTATCGGCACGTTTCACGCTGCCGGTGGTTCGTTGGCCTACGACTTGATGCCTCGAGTCGTGAGATTTCTCGCGGGTCGTCTGGACGATCGAGTGGCCGTGTCCGCTGATGCGCGCAAGATGGCTCAAGCAGCGTTGGGTGGTCAGTACGACCTGTCGTTCAACGGTGTCGAATCGCGTCGGTACGGCGAAGGACCCACCATTCGCGGCAATGGGCGCACGATTTTGTTCTTGGGGAGGCATGAACCTCGAAAGGGACTTCGCGTGTTGCTCGACGCCATGTCGGATTTGCCGAGCGATACCCGATTGTGGATAGCCGGGGAGGGACCCGACACGGCAAGCCTGCAAGCGCGGTTCGCCGGCGACCCAAGGGTCGAGTGGTTGGGCACCATCAGCGAGTCCGAAAAGACGGCTCGGCTTCGGGGCGCTGATGTCTTCTGCGCCCCATCGCTGCGGGGAGAGTCGTTCGGAATAGTTCTGCTCGAAGCCATGGCTGCGTCGACCCCGGTCGTGGCCGCGGACATTCCCGGATATTCCAACGTTGCCAGAGCGGGTCGTGACGCGTTGCTCGTTGATCCCGGAGACAGTGCCGGACTGGCTCGCGCCTTGCGCACATTGATCGGATCATCCGATGAGCGGATGGCTCTGGTCAGGTCCGGTTGCGAGCGAGCGGCGATGTTCTCTATGGAGAATTTGGCGGATTTCTACCTCGAGAGATACCGGGGCCTGGTCGCCGCCGCTGTCGGTCCTCGCGCTGTGGGGACGATAACCTAGCCACCGTCGCGCCGACGAGCGCCGTTTCGGAGGAACCGATGGTTTTGTTGATCGTTATCGCTGTTGTGGTCGTACTGGTTGTATTCGTGATCAGCGTCTACAACAAGATGGTCAGGTTCAGGAATCGAATCGAGAATGCTTGGGCCCAGATCGATGTTCAGCTGAAGCGTCGCTGGGATCTGATCCCGAATCTGGTCGAAACCGTGAAGGGATACGCATCCCACGAGCGTGAGACGTTGGAGGCCGTGATCTCGGCTCGTAACGCCGCCACCACTGCTCAGGGCCCAGCCGCTCAGGCACAGAGCGAGAACATGCTCACCGGCGCGTTGCGCCAGCTGTTCGCCGTATCTGAGGCATACCCGGAACTGAAGGCCAACGAAAACTTCCGCGATCTGCAAGAGGAGCTCACCGCCACCGAGGGGCGCATCGCCTACGCCCGCCAGCTCTACAACGACACAGTCCTCAAATACAACAACTCCATACAAACGTTCCCCGGAGTTGTGATGGCAGGGCCGATGGGATTCAGCGCTCGTGAGTACTTCGAGGCCGACGATGAATCGCGCGGCAATGTGTCAGTCGAGTTCTGAGTCGGAACTCACACCCGACCAAGTATCGAGATCCACATGACATCCACTTCGCCGATGAAGCTGCTCGGTCTTCCTGCTCTGCTGTTGGCCATTGTGGTCGTGGCAGTTTTCTATTTGTTCACGCCAATTTGGGTGGCTGCATTGGTTGGGGTGTTCGCCGGGACTGCTTTTGCAGTGATAGTGCGGCGCACTGCGTTGTCCGTTGCCCTCGCGGAGTTGGGTGCCAGACCGATCGCCGACGACCAGCGCGAGAGAATCGACAATGTTGTCGAAGGGTTGTGCTTGTCCGGTGGTTTCACCCCACCGCGAATTCATGTCGTCGGAGTCGCCGCACCGGATGCAGCATTGGTCGGCCGGGGCCGCGATGATTCCGATCTCGTCGTCACCACGGGAGCTCTCGACGATTTGTCACGATTGGAGCTCGAGGCACTCATGGCCCGTTCGTTGTGCTTGCTCGACACGGACGTGGAGTCCGCAACTGTTTTGTGCGCGCTCGGACGTCTGCTCGGTGGCAAGTCGCTGGCGCGGCGCTACATGAGAAGTCATCTTGACGCCAAGGCGGTTGTGGTCGCCGATTACGCCGGCGTGAAGATCACGAGGTATCCGCCTGCGCTCGCTTCAGCGATGACCAGTGCCAGGGATGCCGCCGGCGTGCCGGCTCGTGTCACCACCGATCATTTGTGGTTGTTCGGCCCGGTGGGCGTCGACGGTCCGCCACGGCCACCTCTCGACCAACGAATCGACACCCTGCAGGAATTGTGATGAATGTCCTGAAGGGCAGCAGGACCGCTGCCGCGGTCGGCGTCGCGCTCGTTCTCGCCGCGGCGTGCGGTGGTGGCGGCGGTGACGACCCTGCCGCGTCCACCACCTCGGTTCCGACCTCGTCGAGCGTGGCCGTGGCTGCTTCTTCGACGACCATTGCCACGACAACCACCGCCGAGCCCTACAGCGGTGCATATGGTCCGCTCACCGGAGCACCGATCTCCTCGGATCGCGAGGAAGCTCCGGCTCTGGTTATCAAGATCGGAAACAACGACGGAAAATCGCGCCCCCAGACCGGTTTGCTCGAGGCCGATGTGATTTACGAGGAGTTGGTCGAGGGTCTCAAAACGCGTTTCTTCGCGGTGTTTCACTCTCAAGTCCCGGAGTTGATCGGGCCGGTCAGATCGGGTCGATCAAGCGACGTTCATCTGTTCGCCGGATTGTCGAAACCAATGTTCGGCTATTCGGGCGGCAACGCGATCGTGTTGCGTGAACTCCGTCAGGCGAGGGATGCCGGGCTGATGGTGGATGTGGGTGCTCTCAGGCTGGAGAGCGCATACATCCGCTCGGAGGATCGAGACGCCCCCGACAATCTCTACGTTGTTCCCGCCGACATACCCGAGACGAGTGCAGGGATTCCGAACGCTCTGTTCACTTATGGCGAATTGCCGGCTGCGTCGGGAACGGCGGTCGGTGGCGTAGATGTCGACTATCCGAGCACCTTCGGGCGCCGTTCCACCCATGTCTGGGACACCGAATCCAACGGATGGGTGCGTCTCCAGGACGGCACTCTGCAGACTTCGATGGTTGATGGAACCGAGGTGGAGGTGGCGCCGGCCAACGTGGTCGTGGCACAGATCAATTACGGCGTGTCGGCCGCCGACGGCGAATCACCGCAGGCCAAGACGTTTGGCAGTGGACCCGTTCAGGTCTTCACACGAGGTCGCATGATCGAGGGTACTTGGACCAGATCAGCCGAATCGCCGAGCTGGAATCTGACCACCCCTGAGGGCGCCGTGATCCCACTTGCGCCGGGCCCGACCTGGGTTCTGTTGGCTGCAGGCCAACACTCCATGTTCGCCACCGCCGACATCACCGTCATCGAACCGTCCGACGCGCTGAAACTACTCGACGATGCTCGAAAATCGGCTACGTCGTAAGCGGTCAACACCCCTAGGATAAAACACATGGAACACAACACAGGTCGCGCCGATTCCTCCTCCCGCGAGACCGGCACTCAGTTGGTCAAGCGTGGGCTGGCCGAAATGCTCAAGGGCGGGGTGATCATGGACGTCGTAGATCCGGATCAGGCCCGAATTGCCGAGGATGCCGGCGCCGTTGCAGTGATGGCATTGGAACGCGTCCCTGCCGACATTCGGCGCGACGGCGGCGTGGCTCGAATGTCGGATCCGGAAATGATCTCCGGGATCCAAGCCGCCGTCAGCATCCCGGTTATGGCCAAGGCCCGCATTGGCCACTTTGGTGAAGCGCAGGTTCTGCAATCTCTCGGAGTCGACTACATCGACGAGTCCGAAGTGCTCACGCCCGCCGATGAAACCCACCACATCGACAAGTGGGCGTTCGTCACGCCGTTCGTCTGTGGGGCGACCAACCTCGGAGAGGCGTTGAGGCGCATCAGCGAAGGTGCTTGCATGATCAGATCCAAGGGCGAGGCCGGCACCGGCAACATTGTCGAGGCCGTGCGTCATCTTCGTTCGATTCTCGGCGACATTCGCAAGATCACCACTGCCGATTCCGCCGAATTGTTCGAGTGGGCCAAGAAACTCCAGTCGCCATTGCCGCTTGTCCAGGAAATCCACGACACGGGCACATTGCCGGTTCCGATGTTCTGCGCCGGCGGCATTGCCACGCCGGCCGATGCGTCGCTGGTGATGCAACTCGGCGCGCAGTCCGTGTTCGTCGGTTCCGGAATCTTCAAGAGTTCGCAGCCGGCCAAGATGGCATCGGCAATCGTCGAGGCGGCTACACACTTCCAAGACCCCGCGATCATCGCCAAGGTCAGTACCGGCCTCGGTGAGGCAATGAAGGGTCTGGAAATCGCCACGCTCGAGACGAAACTGGCTGATCGCGGTTGGTAACGCCTCTGGTTGGAGTTCTGGCGCTACAAGGCGCGTTTGCCGCCCACTCGAGAATTCTCGCCCCACTTGGCGTGAAAACGTTGGAGGTCCGCACCGTCGAAGAGTTGGCCAGCGTCGACGCTCTGGTGATTCCGGGCGGTGAGTCGACCACCATCTCGATGCTTCTCGATCGCGGGGGTCTGCTCGATCCTCTGTCCCAGCGTGTGTCTGCCGGTCTCCCGGTGCTTGGCACATGTGCCGGGTTGATTTTGCTGTCCAGCCACATACTGGACGGTCGAAGTGATCAACACTGTTTGGGCGCAATTGATGTTGATGTGCGCCGCAACGGCTATGGCACCCAGGCAGACAGTTTCGAGTCCGATATCGATGTGGTTGGCTTCGATTCGAAATTTCATGCCGTATTCATTCGCGCACCGGTGGTGACCCGCACCGGTGATGAAGTAGAGGTTTTCGCCAATGTCGACGGCAACGCCGTACTGTGTCGACAGGGCCACATCACGGTGGCGGCTTTCCACCCGGAGTTGTCAGGGGACGATCGTGTTCATCGTCAGTTCGTTCAAAGCATCAACTCCGGCGGTCAGTAATCTCCAGTCCGCATCCGGGTAATTTGTTCCCGGGCCAATCGAGAGGAATCACCCATGTCGGGTCACTCCAAATGGGCAACGATCAAACACAAGAAGGGCGCGGCCGATGCCAAACGAGGCAAGCTCTTCGCCAAGCTGATCAAGCAGGTGGAGGTGGCTGCCAGGACCGGCGGCGGGGATCTCGATTCGAACGCCACGTTGCGGACCATGTATCAGAAAGCGCGCGATGCCTCAGTGCCGCTCGACACGATCGAACGGGCGGTCAAGCGAGGTACCGGCGAGCTCGAAGGTGTCAACTACGAGACCGTCACCTACGAGGGTTATGCCCCCGGCGGGGTGGCGCTCTATATCGAATGCCTAACCGACAACCGCAACCGCACCGGCGGCGATGTTCGCAATGCACTGGCGAAGAACGGTGGTTCCCTGGCCGAGCCGGGCGCCGTGGCATGGCAATTTGATCGCAAGGGCGTAATTCTGGTGCCCTCCTCTGTTGATGAAGATGAACTGATGATGGTGGCTCTCGACGCCGGTGCCGAAGATCTGGTGGCCGACGGCGATATGTGGCAGGTCACAACTCCGCCCACTGATTTTAACGGTGTGCGCGACGCCATCGAGACTGCCGGCATCGCATTCGAGTCGGCCGACCTCACCATGCTTCCGTCGTCCACCGTCGAGGTGGACGATGCCGGCACCGCCAAGAAGGTCCTGCGATTGCTCGAGATCCTCGACGACATAGACGACGTGCAGGACGTGTTCGGAAACTTCGACATGAGCGATGAGCTCATGGAAGCGGCTGCCGAGTAACCCTCGGGCGAATCTGATCTACGGTGGTCCCCGATCCACAGGGGGGGACACATGATCGAATCACCGACACTCACCGTCGGGGTCGAGGAGGAGTATTTGCTCGTCGACTTGGAGACCCGTGAACTGGTCAGCACGGTTCCAGAGGAGTTGCTGAGCAGGTGTGAGGGAATCCTCGGAGACAGGGTCTCAACCGAATTCCTGCAGTGTCAGATCGAGGTCATGACCGGGGTGTGTGACTCGATGTCTCAGGTTCGCGCCGAGTTGCTGGAAGCCCGACAGGCAGTGGCCTCGGTGACAGCCGATTTCGGCATGGCCCCGATCGCTGCATCAACTCATCCTCTCAGTACCCATCTCGACGTTCGGCGCACCGAGCGCGACCGTTACGCCACGCTCGCTGACGACTTGCAAGCCGTGGTTCAGCGGCTGGTGATCTGCGGAATGCACGTGCACGTCGGGATCGAAAATGAAGACTTGCGAATGGATCTGATGTCACAGGCCACGTACGTGCTGCCGCACATGCTGGCTCTCACGACTTCTTCACCATTTTGGGAAGGAGCCGACACCGGGCTCAAGTCATATCGCCTGGCCGTATGGGATGAGCTTCCCAGGACGGGTTTGCCGCCGTCGTTTTCGAGTTGGGGCGAGTACCAGCGGCACGTCGGCATCCTCGTCGATTCGGGGGTGCTGAGGGAGTCGACAATGCTTTGGTGGGACCTGCGGCCGAGCGCCAGGTTTCCCACACTTGAAATGCGGATTTGCGATGTGTGCACCAGCATCGACGATGCGGTGTCCGTGGCATCGCTGTACCGGTGCTGGCTGCACTTTCTGTGGGGTCTGCGGCGCGGCAACCAGCGGTGGCGCAAATACCTTCCGATGTTGCTCAACGAAAACAGGTGGCTGGCCCAACGAAACGGGGTTCACGCCGCCTTGGCCGATTTCGGACGAGGTGAGTTGGTTCCCATGGGCCAGCTCGTCGACGAGGTGAGTGAGTTGGTCCGAGGCAGTGCGGAGGAACTCGGATGTGAGGCCGAGATCGCCCACTTGACTGAGATCATCTCTGAGGGCACGAGCGCCGATCGTCAACTCAGCGTACGTGATGAGGTCATTGCCGACGGCGGCTCACACGCCGACTCTCTTCGGGCGGTGGTCGACTTTCTGGTGGCCGAAACGGTGGCCGGCTGAGCCCGCAACCAACGAGAGTTGCCATCACCCTGAAGCCTGCGCGGCTCGGTCGGGGTGAGTCCAACGCGTCGCCGGAGTCGGGCAGTAGGGTCGTACATGTGTTCGTCCTTGGCATTGATCCCGGTTTGTCTCGTTGCGGCTACGGGTGTGTCGAAAGCGGACGCCGTCCGCGAGCGGTGTCAGCCGGAGTCATCCGCACCGACCCCGCCCTTGCCACTCCGATCAGGTTGGGTGAGATCCAGAAGGAAGTGCGGGATCTGATCGCCGAGCTCAACCCCGATGTGGTTGCCATTGAGCGAGTCTTCTTCCAGCACAACGTTCGTACCGCCATGAAGGTGGCGATGGCGAGCGGTGTCATCATGGCCGAAGCCTCGGCCACCGGATGCGATGTTGTCGAATACTCGCCAAATGAGATCAAACAGGCGGTCGCCGGCTGGGGCAGCGCCGACAAGAAGCAGATCGGTCAAATGGTGCAGACCTTGCTGGGTTTATCCGAGCCGTTGCGTCCAGCCGACACCGCCGACGCGGTTGCGATTGCCCTTTGTCACTTGGCCCATCAGCGTGTTGGCGTGAGCGGAGGTTCGAGAACGTGATCGGTTCGTTGCGGGGCCGTCTGATCGACCGTGGCCATGATGGCGAGCTTCTGATCGATGTTGCAGGAGTCGGTTATCGAGTCACGGTCACGCCGTCCACATCCGTCGATCTGGGAGCGGCCGACGACGATGTGTTCGTCCACACCCATCACTCCGTTCGCGAAGACAGCGAAACGCTCTATGGTTTCGCCACCATCGACGAACGTCGTGTCTTCGAGGCCGTGATTTCTGCCCATGGCGTCGGTCCGTCGTTGGGAATGGCGATTCTCTCCGTACATGGCCCCGACGCACTCCGACTCGCCGTGGCCGACGACGACATTGCCGCGATGTGTCTCGTGCCGGGGGTCGGCAAGAAAACCGCCGCTCGCATTGTGATGGAGCTGAAATCGAAACTCGATCTGCCGGAATCATCGGCCGCGATGGTCAGCGGCGACGGCGACCACGGCAAGCACACGAGCGCGCGATCCGATCTTCGCAGCGCGCTCGAAGGCCTCGGCTACGCCCCCGACGAGATCCACGCTGTCATTTCGGAATTGCCAGCCGATGGCGAGGTCGGATCGCTTCTAAAGGAGGCGTTACGACGTTTGGCGGGGGTTCACTGAGTCATGCGTGAAGAGATTCTTTCTCCCAGCGAGGAGCCGATCGACCAACCCGACGAACCAGGGCTGCGGCCACGGAACTTGTCGGAATTCGTTGGACAGTCAGAGTTGAAAGGTCACCTCGGGGTCTTGTTGGGAGCGGCCCGATTGCGTCGCGAACCCACCGATCACATGCTGTTTGCCGGCCCGCCCGGGCTGGGAAAGACGACATTGGCCAACATCGTTGCCGCGGAAATGGATGCCAATATCCAGGTCACGTCCGGTCCGGCTCTGGAGCGGGCCGGAGATCTGGCGTCGATTCTGTCGAAGGTGGAAGAGGGCGACGTTCTTTTCATTGACGAGATTCATCGCCTGCCGCGGGCGGTTGAGGAAGTTCTCTACCCGGCCATGGAGGACTTTCGGATCGACATTGTCTTGGGAAAGGGCCCCGCGGCCCGTTCGATTCCGCTCGAGCTGTCTCCTTTCACACTGGTTGGAGCCACCACCCGCACCGGACTCATCACGGGACCGCTCCGCGACCGTTTCGGTCTGGTCGCTCGTCTCGACTACTACGAGGTCGACGATCTCCGAGCGATCGCCCTTCGGGCGGCGGGAATTCTCGGCGTCGACATCACCGAGGAGGGCGCGATGGAAATTGCGCGCCGATCGAGAGGCACCCCGCGTATCGCCAACCGGCTATTGCGCCAAGTACGAGACTTCGCGGAGGTCGAACGCGACTCGAAAGTCGATTCCGAGGTGGCCGCGGACGGGCTCACGTTCTTCGGTGTCGACGAGCTGGGTCTCGACAAGGCATCGCGCGCTGTTCTCGAATCGATCTGCGAGCGGTTCGGAGGCGGTCCGGTCGGATTATCGACTTTGGCCATCAGCGTCAGCGAACCGACTGAGACCGTGGAGGACGTCTACGAGCCCTACCTGATTCAGCAGGGTCTGTTGATGCGCACACCTCGCGGACGTGTCGCCACACCACTTGCATACGCCCACTTGGGGCTGACCCCACCGGCGTCCTCACAAAGCGGTCTGTTCGGCTGAGCGGCCTCTTCCCGCGCGGCGCGTAGCCTCGTTGTCCTTGCCCATCTCGCCTCCCCCGGACAGCCCCGACGACATCGATTACGCGCTTCCGCCCGATCGGATTGCGCAACAGCCACTGAAACGTCGTGACGGGGCGCGTCTTCTCGTCGACCTGGGAGATTCGGTCGGGCACCATCACGTGGCGGATTTGCCCGACCTTTTGGAGCCCGGCGATGTGTTGGTCGTGAACAACACCAGGGTGCTGCCGGCACGCCTGCATCTGCGCCGTTCAACAGGAGGCGCGGCTGAGGTTCTGCTGCTCGAGGAACTGGATGATGGCCGGTGGGAGGCGCTGGTGCGGCCTTCTCGGAAACTTTCACCTGGCACCAAGGTTGTGGCCCCGGGCCTCGACGTGACCGTGATGGACGATCTCGGTGAGGGCCTGCGAGTTGTCAGTCTCGACTCTGGTGACACACCGCTTCTCGACGCGTTGGCGGCGGTCGGCGAGGCCCCTCTACCGCCCTACATTCACGCCGGACTCGAAGATCCGGAGCGTTACCAAACCGTCTTTGCCCAGCGTCCGGTTTCCGCTGCTGCCCCGACCGCTGGGCTTCACCTCACCGATGAGCTCCTCGGTCGGCTTCGATCCCGCGGAATCAAGGTGTCAACTGTGGAGTTGGCGGTGGGGCTGGACACGTTTCGACCGGTTCAAGTGGATCGACTCGACGATCATGTGATCCACACCGAGCGTTACCTGATCCCTGAACAGACGTTGTCGGCGATTGAGTCTGCCCGACGGGTTGTGGCGGTCGGCACGACGTCGGTGAGAGCGCTGGAGACCTGGGCTTGCACTGGTCTGCGTGAAGGTCGCAGCAACTTGTTCATCCGTCGCCCCTATGAGTGGCAGGTGATCGATGTTCTTCTCACCAATTTCCACCTTCCGCGGTCGACCCTTCTCTGCCTGGTTGATGCATTCGTCGGCCCGAGATGGCGCGACCTCTACCAGATTGCACTCGATGAGGGTTACCGCTTTCTGTCTTTCGGTGACGCAATGTTGCTTGGCGCCGGCGCCGATTCGCGCCGCCCCACAGAATGATCCGAAACCGCCTCAGCCTCCGAGAAGTGCGCCGTAGGCAGCCATCAATATGTTGGGACCGCGCATGTCCTCGATAAGCGAGGCGTCCATTCGGTTCATCACGTATGCGAACGACATTCTCTGGTCGAGGTCGATCACCGCCTTGGAGCCGCCCCAGCCACCCCAATAACAGGTGTGTGTGCCGGGAAGTGGAAACGCCTCGTCGGGTAGCCCGTAGCCCATTCCGTAGTTGGTGGGTCCCATCAATACGTGATCAGTGCCGTTGAATTGGCTCTCAAAGATCACCTCCAGCCCCTTGGGGCTGATGATCTCGACGCCATCGAGCGAGCCACCGCACGCCATCGCGGCATGGACTCTCGCCACGGAACGGGCGTTGCCGATACCTCCGGCTGCCGGGATTTCCGCTCTGCGCCATGGGGTGGTGGCGGGCTCGAGGCCCGTCATCACCGGGTTGCTGAGGGTGCGGTAGGCAATTGACGCGGGATCCATGGTGTCGGCTGTTGCATCGAGCTCGTCGCTGGTGGGGGGTATCAAGTTGGCGACGCGTGCGTCATGGTGCGGAGCGAGGCCGATGTGGAAGTCGGCGCCCAACGGTTGGGCTACTTCGGTTCGGAAGAACTCGCCGATGGTTCGACCGGTGATCCGACGCAGGATCTCACCTTGCAGGTATCCAAGCGTCACGGCGTGGTACCCGGCTTCCTTCCCGGGGATCCACCACGGGGCCTGAGAGGCCAGGAGCGAGGTGATTTTCTCCCAGTCGTAGAGATCCTCTGCCGAAATGGTTTGGTCGAATCCCGAAAGTCCCGACGTGTGCCCCATCACGTGTCTGACCAGCACGCCGGCCTTTCCGTTGGCCGCGAATTCGGGCCAATAGGCGGCGACGGGTGAATCCCAGTCGAGTTGGCCACGGTCGGCCAGCATCAGCATGCACAGCTCGGCCATGGTCTTGGTGGTGGAGTAGACGTTCACGATCGTGTCGCGTTCCCATGCCGGGCCGCCGGGCGCGGCGTCGCCGGCCCAGATGTCAACGACCGGGTCTCCATCCACCGTCATGCAGACGCTGGCACCGAGCTCCGCGCCGGCTGCGAAGTTGGCCAAGAAGGCGTCCTTGACCGCGCTGAATTGTTCGTCGCACCGACCGTGCACCACCGGATGCCTCGGGTTGAGAGAAGTGTCTTGGTGCGTTGTTATGGCCATGGATCTCGAAGGTAGGCAATCAAGTCCGGTCGGGTCCCATCGGACGGCACCTAACATCGACGGATGCTCATGGATCCGCACATATGAGAGCCACCTTCAGCGAGACCGCGAACGACGGTGGCGCACGCCGAGGGGTGGTGACCACGGCACGAGGTGAGTTCTCCACTCCCAGATTCATGCCGGTTGGTACGAGGGGCGCGGTCAAGCATCTCACGAGCGAAGATTTGGAGTCACTGGGTGCAGAGGTGATTCTCGCCAACACATACCACCTGATGTTGCGGCCCGGCGCCGAGACGGTCGCCGCCCTCGGCGACATCCACGGATTCGCCGACTGGCACGGACATGTGCTCACCGATAGCGGTGGCTACCAGATTTTCTCTCTGTCGCCGAAACTCGACGAGTCCGGGGCGAGGTTCAAGTCGACCTATGACGGTTCGTCTCATGTGCTGACTCCGGAGAAGGCTGTTGAGGTGCAGGCACTCATCGGTGCCGACATCCAGATGGTGCTCGATGTATGCCCGTCGTCGGTGGCCGACAGAGAAATTGTCGGTCGCGCTGTTGATCTCACCTCGCTTTGGGCGGCGCGGGGCCGGGAGTCATTTCTGCGGCACCCCGACGCTGCCGATCGGCAATGCCAGTTCGGAATCGTCCAGGGCGGCACCGATGAATCGCTTCGCGCTGAATCGGCAAAGCGAATCGTCGGACTCGATTTCGATGCCTATGCGGTGGGCGGGCTTTCGGTGGGGGAGGACAGGACGGCGATGCTCCACGGTCTCGACTCGTGCATGGAGATTCTGCCCCGCGATCAGCCTCGATACTTCATGGGCCTCGGCGACCCGGTGGGCATCGTCGAGTCAGTTGCTCGGGGCGTCGACATGTTCGACTGTGTCTTGCCTACTCGACTGGCGCGCCACGGCACGGTTCTCACCGATGCGGGCCGGTACAACCTCAAGCGAGCAGAGTTCGCGTCGAGCGATGATCCAGTCGATCCGGACTGGCCGGATAGTCCGGCGTCGCGCTGGTCTCGCGGCTACCTACGGCACCTTCTCTCGGTTGGAGAGCCAACCGCGGCCCGTGTTCTCACGCTCCACAACGTTGGATGGTTGCTCCGATTCATGGACCAGCTCGCAGAGTCGATCTCAGATGGAGGCTTTGAAGATTTTCGCGCCCAGGTGAACAACACATGGTCGTAGCCTCGACGGGGTGGGTCAGCGGGGCACGCCGATAGCCTGCTTTGGTTCCGTCGCTCCGGAGGCGAGTTTTCCAGATGAGTTTTCTAGTTCTGATAGTCCTGATGGGCGCGCTCTATGCGTTCATGATTGTTCCACAGCAACGAAAGATGAAGGCGCACAATGCGCTTCTCAACTCCCTCGAGGAAGGCGATGTCGTAGTCACCAGTTCGGGGATTTTCGGAGCGATCGCCGAGGTTGAAGACGAAGTTGTATGGCTGGAGGTGGCACCCGACGTTGAGTTGAAGGTGCTCCGTTCGTCGGTCACCGACCGAGTCGAGCGGGCCGACGACGACGATGATGAAGAAGAAGACCCCGACAACGATGTCGAGAACTCCAATGAGGGGTCGAACTGATGAGCAAACAGCTTTCCTACGCCCTCGGAATCATGTTTCTTGCGGCTGCCGGAATTGTCTACACCATCGTGGGTGGCAACAGCCCTCTGTTGGGGCTCGACCTCCAGGGCGGTGTCTCAGTGGTACTGGAGCCCGCCCCCGGTCAGGATTTCGACAATGCTGCTCTCGACGAGGCCGTCGACATCATCCGTAACCGAGTGGATGGTCTCGGGGTGGCCGAACCTGAGATCACCCGCGATGGACAGACGGTATTGGTTCAGATCCCAGGGGTCGATGACACCGCCCGAGCGCT
Organism: uncultured Acidimicrobiales bacterium; assembly: GCA_964533595.1. GTDB lineage: Bacteria > Actinomycetota > Acidimicrobiia > Acidimicrobiales > Aldehydirespiratoraceae > SZUA-87. The sequence continues at coordinate 15,327 of CAZHMP010000019.1, forward strand.
TGATTTGGTCGGCCAAACAGCGGAGTTGAGATTCCGTCCCGTACTCAGCTCGCAGAGCCCCGCGGTGGTGGATGCAGCCCAGCAACTTGTCGACGGCGTCATACCCAAGGCCGATACCGAGACCGACGCGGAATACGCCACGCGTGTCGAGTCAGCTCAACAACTCGTCGATCAGTGGACCACCACTCCGGAGGCCGACGCCTCGGAGCCGTCGGTACTCGACTCGGATACTTCATCGGGTGGAAGCGAGCGGTTGAGTCTGGGCCTGGCGCCACTCATCGTCAATCAGAGCGCCCACCCCGACAAGCGGCTCACCGGCGATTCCTTGCAAACCGCGAGCGCACAGTTCAGCGGAACCCAAGGTTGGATCGTGTCTCCCACGTTCCGATCCGGCTCGCCGGGTATCGACGATTTCAACGCCCTCGCCACATTGTGTTTCAACCAGTCAGCTGAGTGTCCCACCGGACGCATCGCAATTGAGATTGATGGCAAGGTGGTCACCGCTCCCAACGTTCAGGTGGCGACGTTCACTCGCGACGCCATCACGATTTCGGGCTCGTTCGACGAGACGAGCGCCAAGGATCTGGCTCTGGTGCTCCGCTTTGGTGCTCTCCCTGTCGAATTGGTGCCCCAGCAAAGTCAAGTTGTCTCGTCAACGCTCGGATCCGACGCCTTGCGAGCCGGCGTGATCTCAGGGCTGATCGGGCTGTCGCTCGTGGCCGTCTACCTGGTTGCCTACTACCGCCTCATGGGGATCATTGCCATCTTGAGCCTGGCCGTTTCGGGCTCGATGTTGTGGACCATCATTGCCTATCTCGGCACTAGTCGCGGCCTTGCCCTCACACTCGCCGGTGTCACGGGGCTCATCGTGTCGGTCGGGTTGTCGGTTGATTCCAACGTGGTCTATTTCGAGAATCTCAAAGAAGATGTCAGAGGCGGACGAACGATTCGTTCAGCGGTGGATCGGGCCTTCCCGATCGCATACTCCACCATCGTCAAGGCCGACATAGCCAGCCTCATTGCCGCCGGGGTGCTCTATTTCCTCACCGTAGGCTCGGTGAAGGGGTTTGCGTTGTACCTCGGTTTGGCCACGATCCTCGATCTGGTTGCCACCTATTTCTTCATGGGCCCGATGATTCGGCTCCTGGCCGCCAAGACGGGTCTCTACGAGCATCAGAGCAGATTCGGTATTCCCGCCTATGAGGAGGCAAAGTCATGAGCGTCTGGCGCGACCTCTATCGAGGCGACAACCGCTTCGACTTTCCGCAGCTTTGGAAGCGAGCGGCCACCGTTTCGGCCGCTCTGGTTCTGATCAGCGTTGGAGCATTGTTCCTCCGCGGTCTGAACCTCAGCATCGAGTTCGTGGGCGGAACCTCGTGGGAGGTGAGTGCACCCAACATGTCCGTGGCGGATGCCCGGTCGGCCTTCACAAGCGTGTCAAGTGGGGCGTCCACGGTCCAGACCGTGGGTGGCGACACAATCCGTATCCGATCGTCGATCGAAGACCCCGACACGGTTTCTCGAGTTCAGGCTGCCTTGGCTGAGAACGCCGGTGTCACATCCAACGATGTGAGCGTCACCACCGTCGGGCCGTCGTGGGGCAAACGCATCACCTCCAAGGCCAGGTCGGCACTCATTTGGTTCTTCCTGATAGTTGCTGCCTACATCTCGGTTCGGCTCGAATGGAAGATGGCCGTGGGAGCGCTGGCGGCAGTTGCTCACGACATTGGCATCTCTGTCGGGCTCTACGCTTTGTTCCAATTCGACGTCACGCCGGCCACCGTCATCGCGTTCCTCACGATCATGGGGTACTCCCTCTACGACACCATCGTGGTCTACGACAAAGTACGCGACAACACGGCGAGACTTTCCGGCACGGGCCGCTACACCTACACCGAGATGATGAATCTGTCTCTCAACCAGGTGCTGATGCGATCCATCAACACTTCGATCACGTCGGTGATTCCGGTGATGTCGATGCTGGTGATCGGCTCAGTGTTCTTCGGAGCACCAACACTTCAAGAATTCGGCATCGCACTTGCCATTGGGATCATCGTCGGGTCGTATTCATCGATCTTCATTGCCACCTACCTGGTTGCTCTGATGAAGGAACGCGAACCCGAGTTCAGGGCCATTCATGCGCGGGTTGAGGCTCGCCATCATGGGTCCACCGGCACCCGTGGAGTCAGCGAAGAAGATCGTGTGGCTCTCACCGGTAGACGCCCAGTTGCCGCAGGTGCGGTCGGCGGTGGATCGGCCGGTTCTCGACCACGTCCCTCCCAGAGTCGCCGACCCGGTGGAGCTCCGCCGCGGCCTCGCAAGAAAAAGAAGAAGCGCTGAATCGCGGGTACCGTGGCCGTCATGGCCGACAATCGAGCTCGCGGTGATGTAGCCAGACTCACGGGGCTGGTCCGCGACGTCCCGGATTTTCCGGTGCCCGGCGTTTTGTTCAAGGACATCACGCCAATCTTGAGCGATCCGTCGGCCATGTCCGACGCGGTGAGCGCGATGTCCGAGCCGTGGCGGAGATCAGAAGTCGATTTGGTGGTGGGGATCGAGGCCCGGGGCTTCATTCTCGGGGCCCCGGTTGCCCAGGCTCTCGGCGTCGGTTTCATTCCGGTTCGCAAGCCCGGGAAACTTCCGGGTGACATCTTGTCGGAGTCCTACGGTCTCGAATACGGCCAAGACAGCGTCGAAATTCATTCCGACGCGCTGCCGGCCCACAGCAGAGTCGTGATCATCGACGATGTGTTGGCCACCGGGGGCACCGCCGCTGCCACCGCCCGACTGGTGCAGGCGAGTGGCGCTGAATTGTTGGGCTTCGGATTCCTCATTGATTTGGTTTTCCTCAACGGCAGATCGAAGCTCGGTGGGGCGACGGTGCACGCCGTGATGTCGTTCGGCGAGGGTCAGGGAGCCGACTGAATGGCAACGGTCACCCGCGTTCTTCCTTGGCGTCGCTCATTGAATCGATCTCATTCGGTTGAGATCGCAGAGCTGCTGGAGGTGTTCAGCGAGCGTCATCCGAAGGCTCCCACCGCACTCATCGAGGACGCTTTTTCGTTGGCGGCCAAAGCTCACGAGGGCCAGTCTCGAAAGTCGGGCGAGCCCTATATTCGCCATCCAGTGGCCGTGGCCACGATCGTTGCTCGCCAGGGCCTCGACGATGTCACGATTGCCGGTGCTTTGCTCCACGATTCGGTCGAAGACACATCCATCGGATTGGCAGAACTCAAGGAACGGTTCGGCGACGATGTTGCCAACATCGTCGACGGTGTCACGAAGCTGGAACGCGTCCGCTACGACACCAAGGAGCAGCAGCAGGCTGCTTCGATGCGAAAGATGATCGTGGCGATCGCGCAGGACCTACGCGTGTTGATCATCAAGCTGGCTGATCGGCTTCACAACCTTCGCACCGTCGCCGGGATGCCGATGTTCAAGCAGGAGCGGGTGGCCCGCGAAACGCTCGACGTGTATGCGCCCTTGGCCCACAGGCTCGGCATGTCCGACATGAAGCAGCAGCTCGAGGATCTCTCGTTTGCGGCTCGATATCCGCGTCGTTATGCCGAGATCGATCAAATGATTCACCAGCGCGCCCCCGAACGCGGTATCTACCTCGAACAGGTGCTGGGAGATGTGCAGGGTCGGCTGTCCGAACTGGGAATCACCGCTGACATTGATGGCCGGCCGAAGCACCTGTGGTCGATCTACGAGAAAATGGTGGTGAAGGATCGGTCATTCGAGGAGATTTTCGACCTTGTTGGCATACGGGTCATCGTCGATTCGGTGCGCGATTGCTATGCCGCTCTTGGCTCGATCCACGCCACGTGGCGCCCGGTGCAGGGGCGTTTCAAGGACTACATCGCCATGCCCAAATTCAACCTCTACCAATCGCTTCATACGACCGTGGTTGGACCGCAAGGCAAGACTCTCGAGGTCCAAATTCGCACAAAGGAAATGCACAACCGCGCCGAGTACGGCGTTGCCGCTCACTGGGAGTACAAGCACGGCCGTCCCAAAGGCGAGATGGCGTGGCTGAATCGGATTGTCGAGTGGCAACAGGAGACCTCCGACCCTTCGGAGTTCATGTCGAATCTCAAGTTTGATCTCGACCAGGAAGAGGTCTACGTATTCACGCCGAAAGGCAAGGTTGTCGAACTGCCGGTGGGGGCGACCAGCGTCGACTTCGCGTATGCAATTCACACGGATGTGGGTCATTCGTGCATCGGTTCGAAAGTCAACGGCCGCCTCGTGCCGCTGCACACCCGTCTGTCGTCGGGCGATGCGGTGGAAATCTTCACATCGAAGGTGGAAGGTGCCGGTCCCAGCCGCGATTGGCTCAAATTCGTCGCCAGTCGTCGGGCTTCCAACAAGATCAAGCAGTGGTATTCCAAGGAACGCAGGGAAGATGCCATTGAGCACGGCCGCGAGGAACTGATCCAGGCACTTCGCCGCGAGGGTCTTCCGGCTCGAAGGGTGCTGAAGCAGGCTGCTCTCCGGGAGATGGGGGCCCAACTCAACTACGCCGACGAGGATGCACTCTTCGCCGCCATCGGAGAGGGACATGTCTCGGCGCAGTCCTTCGCCAGGCGCTTGTCCGAAGACCTCAACAGAGAAGACAGCACGGAGACCGAGCACGACAGACTTCCGGCCACCATCGGACGCCGCCACGGCACCCGCCGAAGTGGGGCTCACACCGGTGGAGTTCACGTCGAGGGTCTCGACGACATCATGATCAGATTGTCGCGGTGCTGCTCGCCGGTGCCCCCTGATGAGATCGTGGGTTTCGTCACCAGAGGTCGGGGTGTTTCGGTTCATCGGGCCGATTGCATCAATGCCACTGCACTCTCGGAAGGGCAACCTGATCGTCTCATCGAGGTGGAGTGGGACGCCGACCATGAGGGGCAGTTCGCCACAACCATCGAGATTCGTGCGCTCGACCGGCAGTCGCTCCTGCGCGATGTGTCGGCTGTTTTGGCCGACCATGGCCTCGACATATTGGGTGCGGAGACCTCCACCGGCGATGATCGGATTGCCACCATGCGCTTCGAGTTCGAACTGGCCGACGTGAGCCAGCTCGACTCGGTGCTTTCGTCGCTGCTCGGAGTCGAGTCTGTCTACGACGCATACCGGGTTGTGCCCGGCGCGTCCTGAGCGCGATATCGATGATGGCGAGGGCTGGTGGCCGCTAGCCTGAATCGTCGTGGCAGACCCAAAATTTCGTGCCCCCAAAGGCACCAGAGACATCCTTGCTCCAGAGTCGACCAGACGTCGGGCACTCGTTGATGTCTTTGCCGATTTCGCCTCCCGCAGTGGCTTCGGCGAGGTCGTGTCCCCGATGTTCGAGGACATGGGTGTGTTCAAACGTGTTGGCGAATCCACCGACATAGTCACCAAGGAGATGTTCGATCTCTACGACAAGGGAGATCCTCCTCAGCATCTGGCGTTGCGACCTGAACTCACCGCCAGCATCTGTCGGGCATTCGTGGAACATCGTCCGGTTCCTCCATGGAAAGTCTGGTACGAGGGCCCGCAATTTCGCTACGAGCAGCCACAGGCCGGCCGCTATCGCCAGTTCACCCAGGTGGGTGTCGAGGTACTGGGAACCGATGACCCTCAGGCCGACGTGGACGTGATATCTCTCGGGGCACGATTCTTCGCGTCGGTGGGGCTGTCACGTGTTCAACTGCTGATCAACAGTCTCGGCGACGAGAGTTGCCGGCCCGCCTACATGCAGGCGCTCACCTCACACCTCGAATCGCACCGCGGAGACCTATCAGCGCAGTCGCAGGTGACGCTGGAGCGGAACCCGCTTCGCGTGCTTGACTCGAAACGCCGCGAAGATCAGCCCATCATCGACTCGGCACCATTGATGGTCGATTTTCTCAGCGAAGATTCCGGCACCCACTTCGATTCGGTGAGGGCCGGGCTCGACTCACTTGGAATTGAGTATCAGATTTCGCCGCGGCTGGTCCGGGGGCTCGACTACTACACACGCACCACCTTCGAATTTGCCGCGGTGTCACTCGAGGCGTCCCAGAATGCCATTGGTGGCGGAGGCCGGTATGACGGCCTCGTCGAAGACCTCGGCGGCCCGGCCACTCCAGGCATCGGATTCGCTCTCGGTATCGATCGCATACTCATGGCATGCGATTCCGAAGCAGTGTTCGAAGCGGTGCCGACCCCACTGAGTGTCTTCGTGGTCGATGTGGCCGGAGGGTCTCACGCTTTGGCCGTCTGCGACGATCTCCGCAGCGTCGGTCTGGGAGCCGATAGGGCCTACGGTGGTCGATCGATGAAAGCGCAGATGAAGCTGGCCGACCGATCCGGCGCACCCTTTGCAGTGATCATCGGTGAAGATGAGGTGGCGTCAGGTGATGTCACCCTTCGTGATCTTCGAGGCGATGCCGGGCAGCGCCGTATCCCCCTGGGTGCTCTCGCCGGCGAGCTGCGTCACTTACTACCCCCACAACAGGACCGATGATGGATTTTTCAACCTCAATGAGAACCGACATGTGTGGTCATCTGACCGCGGCCGATGTCGGACGAACGATCACCGTTTGCGGCTGGGTAGATCGCCGCCGCGAGCACGGTGAGCATCTCGCATTCATCGACCTTCGTGACCACACCGGTGTGTTGCAATGTGTGATCGATGGTTCTCGGGATCTTCGAGGCGAGTACGTGGCCCGGATGACCGGAGTTGTGAGGCCCCGACCCGAAGGAACCGTCAACAAGGATCTCGGCACCGGTGAAGTTGAGGTGGATGTCGACACCGTCGAAATCTTGTCGCAATCCGAGCCTGCTCCATTTCCCATGGACGAGCGCACGGTTGTGGACGAGACGATTCGTCTTCGTCACCGCTACGTCGACCTCCGAAAGTCTCGCATGCAGCGGAATCTTCGCACCCGTGCACTCGTCAACAGCACGATTCGCACCGCCATGGAGCGACAGGGTTTTGTGGAGATCGAGACCCCCATGCTGATCGCCTCCACGCCGGAAGGCGCCCGCGACTTCGTGGTGCCATCACGAAAAGAACCCGGAAGCTTCTACGCCCTGCCGCAGAGTCCGCAGTTGTTCAAGCAACTCTGCATGGTCGGTGGTTTCGACCGTTACTACCAGATCGCTCGTTGCCTGCGTGACGAAGACCTGCGTGCCGATCGCCAATTCGAGTTCATGCAGCTCGACGCAGAGGCAAGTTTCGTAAGTCAAGAAGACGTGTTCGAGTTCATTTCCGAAGCGGTGGTCGACGTCGCCGAGGCAGTCACCGGTGAGCGGCCGGGCCCGATCGGCCGTATTACCTGGAACGACTCGATGGAGAGATTCGGAAACGACAAGCCCGACATGCGATTCGACATGGAGCTCGTGGAACTCACCCCGGCCTTCGCCGGCACCGAGGCTCGCGTGTTCCAGGCCGAGTGCATCAAGGGCATCTGTCTCAGTGGTGGCGTCGAGAGCCTGTCGCGAAATCAAGTCGACGCATTGGTCGACGATTGCAAACGTTGGGGAGCCAAAGGGCTTGCCTGGATGCGAGTTGTCGAGGATGACGGGGTGAAGCTCGAGGGCGGTGTGGCCAAATTCCTCACCGAGGCCGAGGGTGCGTCAGTGATCGATTCGCTCGATGCGTCACCCGGCGACATGGTGTTCCTGGTGGCCGACTCACGGCGAACAGTCCAGCGGGTCCTGGGATTGTTGCGGTTGGCGCTTGGCCGCCCGCCCGTCGGTGAGGGCGGGCTCAAGTTCGTATGGGTGATCGATTTTCCGTTGTTCGAGTCTCTCGATGACGCAGGCAATCCGATCCCGGCCCACCATCCGTTCACCATGCCTCATCCGGACGACATGGATCACTTCAACGCCGGCGGGGAGGCGTTGCTGGAGGTTCGCTCACAGTCCTACGACCTCGTCCTCAACGGATGGGAGCTCGGCTCTGGCAGCGTGCGAATACACCGCAGCGACATCCAGAGCAGGATTTTCGAGCTGCTCGGTATTTCGCAGCAGGAAGCACAGTCGAAATTCGGCTTTTTGCTCGACGCGTTCAAGTTCGGCGCACCACCCCATGCCGGGTTTGCCTTCGGGATCGACCGGCTCACCGCGTTGCTTGTTGGCGAGGAAAACATCAGGGAAGTCATCGCATTCCCGAAGACCCAGTCCGGCGCCGACCCGCTGACCAACGCTCCGGGCCCTCTCGATGCCGCTCAACTCGAGGAACTCGGTCTGCGGGTCCTGCCCCAGGCCACGTGATGGGGATGCGTGCCTGACGACCTGTTTGGCGCTTCCGCCGACGCCGCATTGGCTCGGCGCTCACCGCTGGCGGCCCGGCTCAGGCCACAGCGGCTCGAAGACGTCGTGGGGCAATCACATCTGTTGGCCCCGGGACGACCGCTCCGAACGCTGATCGAATCCGATCGGTTGTCATCGGTGATCTTGTGGGGTCCGCCCGGGACCGGAAAGACAACGCTCGCACGACTGATCGCGTCTCAGACCGAGAAAGTGTTCGAGGAACTGTCCGCAGTCACGGCATCTGTGAAGGATGTAAGGGAGATCATCGCCCAGGCTCGCCATCGTCTGGGCGAGCGCGGCGTCGGAACCATCTTGTTTCTCGACGAGGTTCACCGTTTCAACAAGTCGCAGCAGGACACTCTTCTTCCGGCCGTCGAGGAGGGACTGCTGGTGTTGGTGGGGGCGACCACGGAGAATCCACACTTCGAGGTGAACCCACCGCTCATGTCTCGGTCGACCCTGTTTCGTCTGAACGCTCTCACCGACTCCGATATCGCCGAGCTCATACGACGTGGCCTGGCCGAGGAGCATGCTTCGGCCGATGACGACGCCATCGACCACATGGCGGCCCGAAGCGGCGGTGATGGCCGTCATGCCCTCACTTCCACCGAGGTGGCGGTGGCCTTGGCCGCCCAGCGAGCGACCCCGGTCAACGTGACTTTGGCCGATGCCGAGAGTGCGGTCGATTCCAAGGCGGTCCGCTACGGACGCGATGGGCATTTCGACGTAGCGAGCGCGCTCATCAAGAGCATTCGAGGTTCGGATGCTGATGCCGGGCTCTACTGGCTGGCCCGCATGCTGGAGGCAGGCGAAGATGCTCGATTCATCGCGCGTCGACTGGTGATACTTGCCTCAGAAGACATCGGTTTGGCTGATCCCCAGTCTCTGCTGATTGCCGATGCGGCGGCGCGAGCCGTGGAATTCGTGGGTCTCCCGGAGGCGCAGCTCAACTTGGCCCAGGCAGTCATTCACCTGGCCACGGCACCGAAGTCCAACCGTGTCACCAAGGCAATATCGGCAGCACTCGATGATGCGAGATCAGCCGGTGCCGGTGAGGTTCCGGCCCATCTTCGAGATGCCCACTATCGGGCCGCCGCCGGACTCGGGCACGGTGAGGGCTACATCTACCCCCACGACTTGCCGGAGGGCTGGGCCCCCCAGTCGTATCGGCCGGCTGAGGTCGATGGGCATGTCTATTACCGTCCGAGTGATCACGGCGCCGAGGCCACGATCGAGGACGATTGGCCCGGTCGTCGCTGATGACAAACACCATCACCTACACCACCCTCGCATTCGGCTTGAATTGATCCATGTCTGCTACAGATCTGGCGGCGATCGTCGTCACGATTCTCTCGTTCGTGATGGTCGCCGTGATGGTGTTGGTGGTGCAGTCGATTGCGCGCACATTGCGTGAGCTTCGTCTCACCGTCGACGAATTGCGCGGCTCCACTTTGCCAATGGTGGCCGATCTTCGAACCACGGTCGCCAAGGCGGGTGATGGCCTCGACCGCGTCGATGGAATCATCGACAGAGCCGAGAGCATCACCACCACGGTCGACAACGCTTCGCGTCTCACGTACAAGGCCATGGCTCCGCCGCTGATCAAGACGATCTCGCTCGTGGCCGGCGCCGGCCGGGCCACTCGTCGACTTCGGTGGGGACGATCCAACCGGGTGATCGACACGAACGCGACGCCCAAACACTTGGAGAAGGCCGGATGAAGCGGATCTTTTGGACCGGAGTTGGCTATTCGCTCGGCATCGGCTCGTCTCTGTTCGTCCAACGTCGTGTCAAGCGAACCGTGGAGCGCTACGCCCCATCCGAAATGCGAAGCAACGTGGTCGATCGGGGCCGTGAAATCGTGCAGCGATCGCGTACCCGTGCCGTAGAGGTGAAAGAGGCGGCGCGTGAGGGTGCTGAGGTGATGCGTCAGGTCGAACGAGACCTGGTGGAGGAGTACTCCACGCGCCGATCCGCGGGCCATGTCGGCCCCGCCAGGGGACTGAGGCCCGACCGGTTGCGCCGATAGGCTGCGAGCCTCATGAAAGCAAACAGCTTGTGAAAGCCAACGAGGTGCGCAAGGCGTTCACCGATTTTTTCGTTGAGCGCGGTCATAGTCACCAGCCTTCCGCCAGCTTGATTCCCCACGACCCCACGCTGCTGTTCACCGTGGCGGGAATGGTGCCGTTCAAGCCCTACTTCACTGGCGAGGAGGCCCCGCCTTTCGATCGGGCCGTCACCATCCAAAAGTGCGTAAGGGCCGGGGGCAAACACAACGACCTCGACGAGATCGGACGCACCTCCAGGCATCTCACGTTCTTCGAAATGCTGGGCAATTTCAGTTTCGGCGACTATTTCAAGTCTGACGCGATCGCGTGGTCGTGGCAGTTGATGACCGAAAAACTCGGGCTCGATCCAGATCGCTTGTGGGTCACCGTTCACCTCTCCGACGATGAAGCCGAGGCGATCTGGCGTGATGAGGTTGGGGTTCCCGCCGAACGCATCCAACGTCTCGATGAGGACAACTACTGGCGTATGGGAGACACCGGGCCGTGCGGGCCGTGTTCGGAGATCTTCTACGACAAGGGCGAGCAGTACGGCCAGGAGGGCGGCCCGGCGTTCGGCGGCGAAGAGCGCTACATCGAGATCTGGAACCTGGTGTTCATGCAGTTCGAACAGCATGCCGACGGCTCCCAGACTCCGCTGCCGAAGCCGTCGATCGACACCGGTATGGGCCTGGAGAGAGCCGTGTCGGTGCTCCAGGGAGTCGATTCGGTTTGGGAGACCGACGAGTTGGCGGCGCTGTTGTCGGCAGCCTCGCGTCTCACCGGAGTAGCCGAAGGAGCCGGCACCGAAAGCGACGTATCGCTTCGAATACTTGCCGATCATGCCCGAAGCACGTCACTTCTCGTGAGCGATGGAGTGTTCCCGTCCAACGAGGCTCGGGGATATGTGCTTCGTCGGATACTTCGACGCGCCGTGCGTCACGCCTACATTCTTGGTGTCGAGCAGACCGTCATGGCAGGGATGGTGGATGCCGTCGTTGAGGTGATGGGGTCCGACTATCCCGATCTGGTCCGCAATCACGAATTCGTTCGCGGCGTGATAGATCGCGAGGAGGTTCGTTTTCGGGAGACCTTGCGAACGGGTCAGGCAATTCTCGATCAAGAGCTTGCCGAACTCGAGCCGGGAGCGCCTCTGCCGGGGAGCACAGCGTTCTTGCTTCACGACACCTACGGATTCCCGCTGGAGGTCACGCAAGAGATCACCGGCGAACGTGGTGTTGAGGTCGACACCGACGGGTTCGAGGCGGCGATGGCGGAACAACGCCGTATGGCCAAGGAGGCCCGCAAAGTTGCCTCCGGAGTTGATCCCGCCGTGTTCGTGGAATTGATCGATCAGTTCGGCCCCACCGAGTTCACCGGTCGTGTCGAAGATTCGTCGGTTGCGAGAGTTCTGAGCCGCGCCGACGGTCTCATCGTTTTGGACCGCACTCCGTTTTATGCAGAAAGCGGCGGTCAAGTGGGCGACACCGGCACGATCACCACACCCACCGGCGAGGCGAAGGTGGTAGACACCCAATGGATCGTGCCGGGGCTCACAGCCCACACCGTGGAGGTGTTGTCGGGCACGATCGATGTGGGTCAGGAGGCCACTGCGACCATCGACTCAGGTAGGCGATCGGCGATCCGCCGCAATCACACCGCAACCCACATTTTGCACTGGGCTCTTCGTACGGTGCTCGGTGACCACGTCAAGCAGCAGGGGTCGTTGGTCGATTCCGATCGGCTCCGTTTCGATTTCAGCCACTATGACGCCATGACATCGGACCAGATCCGCGAGGTCGAAGATCTCGTCAACAACGAGATTCTCGACAACGGCGAGTGTCGTAATTTCGAGACGTCGATGGTCGAAGCCGAAGCCTTGGGAGCCATTGCCTTCTTTGGCGACAAATATGGTGATGTGGTTCGAGTGCTGGAGGCCGGGCGTCATTCGGTCGAACTGTGTGGCGGCACCCACGTTTCTTCTCTCGGCGACATCGGCGCGTTCCGAATCGTTTCAGAGGGGTCGATCGGGTCGAACATCCGAAGAATCGAGGCCCTGACCGGCATGGCAACTGTCGATCTGCTTCGGTCCACGTCCAACACGCTGGCCGAGGCAGCCGAGTTGCTGGGGGTGGCTCCCGACGATGTCGTAACCGGTCTGCAGCGCAGGCTCGGCGAGCAGAAGTCGTTGCGCTCAACAGTTTCCGAACTCAGGCAGAAGTTGGCGATCGGCCAAGCGCCGGCGATGGCTTCCGAAGCGATCGATGGTGTGGTGATCGCCAGAGCGACCGAGGTCGATCGCAACGGGTTGCGAGACTTGGCGGTATCCGTTCGTGACCAGCCCGGCGTCAGGGCCGTGGTCCTGGGCGCCGGATTCGATGAGGGCGGTGCCGGGCTCGTATCGGCTGTCACCCCCGATAGCGGGTTGAATGCCGGACAGCTGATCGAAGAGGCCAAGAAGACGATTGGCGGCGGGGGTCGAGCAGCCGAAGACCTCGCGGTCGCCGGTGGCAAGGATGCGTCCGCGATCGACACCGCACTCGATCAGGCTCGAGCGGCTGCCGGGATCGCCTGACATGAGGGCCCTGGGCCTCGATCTGGGGTCAAAGCGAGTTGGAGTGGCCGTGAGCGACAGCCGCGGTTCTGTGGCCACGCCCATCGAGGTGATCAAGCGCGTGGGTGATCGCAAACGCGAGCACCAAAAGATCGCCGATCTGGTCGACGAATGGGAAGCAGAAATTGTGGTCGTGGGTATGCCGTTCAGCCTGGACGGCACCATGGGTCCGGCCGCCAAACTTTGCTTGTCCGAGAGCAAAGCACTTGGTGACGCACTCACCGTGCCTGTTGTTACCTACGATGAGAGACTCACCACCGTCACCGCTGAGCGCAGTCTCAAGGAGCAGGACATGAACGCCGCTGATCGCCGTCGCGTGATCGACATGGTTGCTGCTTCGGTGATCCTGCAATCCTGGCTCGACTCGGGAATGCCCCGTGGCTGAGCGGTCCAAACCCTGGAAGTCCTTATCGGCATTCATCACCGGTGAGGGACAATCCGGCACTGAGGAGGCGGAGCCGGAACCGGGCAACGTCGAGGCTCAGGCCGAGCAGCCCGCACCCCCGGCGCGCCCCCGCGCAACACGACGCCAGCCCACTCGAGTGGCAGTCCCGGTCTCACGAGCTCCGGCGTCTCGCCCAGAAGCCAAGCCGGGGGTCACCGCCCTGTCTCCTGACTCAACGGTGGCTCTACCGGATCACATCGCACCGCCCGGTGCGGTGATCGTGGCTGGAGTGGATGCCAACGGAGTCGAGTACGTCTTCGAGGATGATCCCGCTGCCGACCCGCTTGTCGACCCTCGGTACGACGTGGAAGATCGGAACTGGGTTCGTTACCGCAATAGTTGGGGAGGATTTTTCCGGGTTCTGATACTGATCCTCCTCGTAATTTTCGCGGCCGGATGGGTGCGAGGCAAGGTCTACGGTTGGATCGATTCGCAGATCACGCCGTCGGGACCGGTCGGCGCCGAAATCGATTTCAACATTCCCAGCGGCGCCTCCACCAACGACGTGGCTTCGTCGCTGGCCTCGAAGAAGGTCGTGAGCAACGGCACCGTTTTCCGCTACTGGCTGCGTTGTGAAGGTGATACCGGTGGCCACATATCGATCACCGGATTCTTGGGATGCGACGCCGAAAGGACCTTCAAAGCAGGCGACTACGTACTCAATTTGAACATGAGCTTCGACGCTGTGGTCGCCAAACTGGACGAGGGGCCGATTCCGGAGCCGGTGTTCGAAATCACCATTCCCGAGGGACTACGGCTCACCGAAGTCATCGACCGCCTGCTCAAGGAGAACGATCGATTCACCCGGGACGATTTGTTGCAGGCGCTGGCCGATGAATCTCTCACGTCGGAGTATCTCGAAACGACCGAACCCTCTCTGTTCTGGTTCGAGGGGATGCTGTTCCCGGCCAAGTACGACATTCCGGAACGCGACCGGGGCAACGAGCACAAGCTCATCGAGCGCATGAGCAACACATTCGATCAGCGTTTCGGGGCGCTGCTCGAAGATCCGGGCCGTGCTTCGGTCATCGACGAATTGGGGCTCACCGATTACCAAATCGTGGTTGTCGCTTCTCTAATCGAGGAAGAGGCAAAGATCGACCCAGATCGAGCAAAGATTGCCCGCGTCATCTACAACCGACTGCTGGTCGGGGAGAAACTCGGCATCGACGCGTCGACCTACTACGCGGCGGGGAAGTCGTTCACCGAACCTCTCTTGCAAAGTGATCTCGACAACGAGTCGCCGTGGAACACGCGCGCCGTCGCCGGGTTGCCCCCAACCCCGATTGCTGCTCCCGGAGAGAAGTCGCTCGAAGCTGCGCTGCAACCGGCCGAGGGCGACTGGTTCTACTACGTCCTCACCGATGAGGGAGGCGTCAATGGCGCCCACACCTTTGCCACGACAGAATCCGAGAGGGCAGCCGCACTTCAAGTTTGCACCGATCTCGGCTACTGCGGTTGATGCCGACGTGAACATCCTTCGATCGCCTCGAGGCTCGACTCGCGTTGCCGCCGTGATCGGAGATCCGATTTCGCACTCGTTGTCGCCGGCGATACACAACGCTGCGTTTGGTGCCTCGGGTCTGGATTGGGTCTTTGTGGCGCTGCGGGTGTCTCACGGTGCCGGAGCCGCTGCGGTTGAGGCGATGAAGGCTCTTGGCATCGGGGGCATGTCGGTCACCATGCCCCACAAGAATGCGGTTCTTGGCGCCGCCGATTCGATCAGCGACACCGCCGCCGTCCTGGAAGCCGCCAACTGTCTCACACTTCTTCCCGACGGACGGGTGAGGGCCGACAACACCGACGGCGAAGGCTTCGTCGCGGCGCTACACGACGACTCGGGAATTGACCCGGCCGGACGTTCATTCGTAGTTCTGGGGGCCGGGGGAGCGGCACGGTCTGTGATTCTTGCTTTGTCGGAATCCGGGGCCGCCGACATTGTCGTGATCAACAGGTCATCCGAGCGGGGCCGGACCGCGGCCAGACTCGCTGGACCAGTCGGACGCGTTGGCGTCACGGCCGATGTCTCAAAAGCCGACGTGGTGATAAATGCCACGCCGGTGGGACTTGGGGAGGATCTATCGGTCCCCTGTGACCCTTCCCTGCTGGGGGCCGGACAAACCGTGGTCGATTTGATTTACCACCCAGCCACCACGGTTTGGATGGCCGAAGCTGCGAACAACGGTGCCGACACCCACAACGGTTTGTCGATGCTGGTCCGTCAAGCAGCAGTCGCATTCGAGCATTGGACCAACATTGCCGCGCCGGTCGAAAGCATGCGCAATGCGGCGATGGCTGAGCTTCGCGATCGCTAACACTCACAAACTCGCCTACATGTGCCGATAGTGACTTGTTGTTCCATCTCGGAGGTAAACGTGGCGCTTTCGGGCACTCTCGACACATTCTCACTACCGGACGTCATGCGGCTTTTGGCTTCAACGACGAAATCCGGCCGACTCAGGGTCTCGGGCCCCCGCGAATCCGGCAGCGTCTGGTTCGCTGACGGCGATGTCGCGGACGCCGAGCTTTCCGGCAATCTCACAAATCAGCCGACATTTGCCGACGTCCTGTTCAGCTTCTTGCGCTGGGAGACCGGCTCATTCACCTTTGAAGATGACGTCCATACCGACTCGACCTCCTCGCCTCAGCCCACCGACGCCGTCCTGTCCCAGGCCGAAGCGATGCTCGTCGAGTGGCGAGAAATCGAGAAGGTTGTGCCGTCGATGGAACTGCACGTCTCCCTCTGCCGGGAGCTGTCTGGACCGGATGTGATGGTCGACGCGGAGCGCTGGCGGGGCATCGCCGCCGTCGGCTCGGGGTCCAGGGTTGTCGAAGTGGCACGCCGACTGGAGCTGAACGAAGTTGATTCCTGCCGATTGATCAAGGATCTGATCGAAGTCTCGCTGATCGAAATATCTGAACCCGCAGAACCGATCGAACAAGAAGTGGTCGATTCGGATTCGATCGAGATCGATGATGATTTCGTGCCCGATGATCTGTTGGCCTTCGACGAGGACGAGCCGCTGCAGGACTTTGATGACGAGCCTTCGATAGATCCGCTGCTGTCAGCCGGAGATCCGCTCTCCGATCTCGAACACTTCACCGATGATCCAATCGGCGGCGGATTGTTCGACGGTCCAAGTATCACTGATGGCACCGATGAGGAGGCGCTGGATCCCGCCGAGATGGCTCGGCAGCTGGCCAACTTGAGCCCCAGGGCAGCCAAGGCAGTTGCCGAGGCGGCCCGAGCATCCACGGATGCCGAACGTGAAGCAGCTCTCTCTGAGGTCGAGGCCGAGGATGAGACGGTCAACAGGAGCCTTCTTCTGAGATTCCTCGGATCGGTCGACTCCTGAGATCTTCGTTGTCGTGTAGGGGGGTGATCTGAGTGGGTACCGCCTTTCTGCTCGGTGCGATTCCGATCGGCCTGATCGTCGGTGGCCTGTTGACGATGGTGATAGATCGTGTCCCCGACAGAACACCGCTTTCTTTTCGATCCAGATGCCCGCACTGCAATCATGGGCTGACCACACGAGAAGTGATTCCCGTCTTCTCGTGGGTGCGTCAACACGGAAAATGTCGTCATTGCGATCATCCGATCACGCCGGCGTATCCAGCGGTCGAGATTGCCACTGCATTGCTGTTCGTCGTTGTCGCCATCAAATTCGGACCGGAGTGGCAAATACTCCCGCCCTTGATTCTCGTCGCCGCCCTCGTCGCCTTGTCGGTGATCGATCTCTACGTCTACCGGCTACCTGATCTGATCACGTTTCCGGCCATCGGAGCTTCGCTGTTGGCCATCGTGGCTGTTGCAGTGGTGATCGATCGTCCGGTGGCGATCGGCCGCGCGTTGCTCGGAGCTGCCGTCTACTTCACTCTCTTGTTGGTCGCTCACCTGGTCTCACCAAGAGGGATGGGATTTGGGGACGTGAAGCTGTCGCTATTGCTTGGTCTGCACATTGGATGGGTGTCAGGAAGCACATATGTGGGTTGGTCACCCGTGGTCCGCCTCGTTTTCGTCGCACTTCTGATTGGCAGCGTGATCGGGGTGGTTGGCGGTTTGTTGGTCGCGATGGCCAGAAAGACCGGTGCCGACGTACTTGTCGATCCGGAGGCCGGCGACGGCCAGCCTGCGCGTCTGCTGGCGCAGAGCATTCCATTCGGGCCAGCCCTGGCCGTTGGGTCCGTGATCGCAATTCTCTTCTCCCAGACGATTCTGGGAGCCTGAACCCACAAAGCCCCCCTTGGGCAAGGCGCGGTGGAGGTACCCTCGGCGCGGTGAAGAGGCATCACATCGTTCTGGTTGGTCCCATGGGTTCCGGCAAGTCGACGGTGGGGCGCGATCTGGCCAGGCATTTTGGCCTGCCCCACCGAGATACCGACTCGGCGGTCGCCAGCAAGGCCCGGTGTTCGGTGGACGAGATTTTCCGTCGTTCGGGCGAAGCAGATTTCCGTCGACGCGAAGCCGAGGCGCTTCTGGAGATTCTCGCCGGACCGCGTTCCGTCGTTTCCACCGGAGGAGGAATAGTGGTGTCGCCGGCCAATCGATTGGTTCTGTGCGGCCACGATTGCTTAGTCGTTTGGTTGGATGCTGACGTTGATGCCCTGGTGAAGCGGGTGCACGGTGGCCGCGGAAGGCCACTCCTGCAAGGCGATGTCGAGTCCAACTTGGCCACGAAAGTTCGCGAGAGAGCGGCCTTTTACGAGGAGGTGTCCGATATGAAAATCGACACGACCGGTCTCGCTCGTGGCGCTACGGTCGAACATCTGATCACCATGATCGAACAGGATGGAGCGTTGTGAGCATCATCGATGTGGCCCTCGGTGAACGCGGATACCAAGTGCACGTGGGCCCGGGGGTTCGAACAAAGTTGGCCGACATGGTGCCTTCAGACGCGGGCAGGATCGCCATTCTGACCCAAGAGGCTGTCCCCTGGACGGTTGAGCCCGGACTGGACCACATCACGATCGTCGTTCCGCCCGGGGAAGAGGCCAAGTCGTTGGCGACGGTGGAATCCGTATGCCGGCGCATGGCTGATGCCGGGTTCACGCGAGGCGACTTGATTGTGGCCGTGGGCGGGGGAGTAGTCACCGACCTGGGAGGGTTTGTGGCCTCGATGTATCACCGCGGTATCCGTTTCATATCGGTCCCCACCACTCTCCTGGGTCAGGTAGATGCCGCGATAGGCGGTAAGACCGGGGTCAACCTTCCGGAGGGCAAGAATCTTGTCGGCGCATTTTGGCAGCCGCTGGCGGTGCTGTGCGACACCGACACCCTTGCCACCTTGCCCGACCGCGAGATCAGGAGCGGTACCGGCGAGGTGGCAAAGTACCAATTCCTGGGAGCGGGGGATCTCGATCTGTTTGATATCGATGCCAAGGTCACCGCGTGCGTGAAACTGAAGGCGTCTGTTGTTGCCGCCGATGAGCGCGACATGGGGGGTCGTGCGGTGCTCAATTATGGCCACACGCTGGCCCACGCGATGGAAACGGCCGGGTCATACGACCTGCGTCATGGTGAAGCTGTCGCCATCGGACTGGTCTACGCCGCCGAAGTTGCTCTACGACTGGGCCGAATCGGTGAATCGCGCGTCTCGGAGCATCGCCGTGTGCTGGCGGCACACGACCTGCCCACTACTGTCCCCGGCACTCTCGAGAGCAGTGAGCTTGTGGATCTGTTCACGCGTGACAAGAAGGCCGTCGCCGGGGTCACCCTGGTACTCGACGGCCCGTCAGGGGTTGAGCCGGTGGTCGGCATAGATCGCAGCTTGTTGATCGATGCGGTGGACGCCGTCCGGTGACACAACGATTTGTTTGAGATTGGAGACACGTCAATGACCAAGAACTCGGAAATACTTCTGCTGTCGGGCCCCAACCTGAACCTGCTCGGCACTCGTGAACCCGACATATACGGCACCCAGACACTCGAAGATCACGTGGCCGCTGCAACCGAGGCCGCGGCCGATCACGGCCTGTCGATCAGCCATGTCCAATCGAACAGCGAGGCGGAGCTGATTGATGCCATTCATGCGGCAAGGAACTCAACCGCCGCAATCATCATCAATCCCGGTGCGTTCACTCATCAATCGTGGGCCATTCACGATGCTCTGGCGGCTTACGAAGGAGTAGTGGTAGAGCTTCATCTTTCCAATCCCGACGCGAGGGAACCATGGCGTCGCACGTCGGTCGTGTCTCCCGTGGCCAACGGCAGCATCAGCGGATTTGGTGCCCACGGGTACCTGCTCGCGGTCGATGCGGTGGCGGAACTGTTGTCGTGAAAACCGAGAGTCTTCCGCCGATTTCGGTGTCGGGCCGAATCGACGTGGTGCGAGGCCGGCTCGATTCTGCCGGTTGTGACGCACTGGTGATCAGTGACATGTCCAATATCCGATGGTGCACCGGCTTCACCGGATCGTCGGCGGTCTTGGTGGTCGGATCATCCAAGTCGATTCTCATAACCGACGGCCGCTACCGCATCCAGGCCCAGTCGCAACTCGACGAAGCGGGATGTGACGCGTCGATCGAGATAACCCAGCACGCAATCACCGCAGCGGTGAATCATTTGGTCGGCGTGCGACGGATTGGCTTGGAGGCCAAATCTGTCAGCTGGTCAGATCAGCAAATGTGGAGTGATGCGATCGATGCCGACTTGGTCGCAACCAGAGAGATCGTTCTTGAACTCAGGAGCGTCAAGAGTTCGGCCGAAGTCGCTCGCATCCAGGCCGCGGCTGAGATAGTCGACCGATCTCTTGCTGATGCGGTCGACATGATTGAGCCGGGAGTGAGCGAGAGACGGCTGGCGTTGGCCATCGACGACGGCATGAGGAGACTCGGCGCCGAGGGGCCGGCTTACGAAACGATCGTGGCCACGGGTGATCACTCGGCGCTTCCCCACGCGACGCCCGGCGAGCGTCTGCTTAGCAGCGGGGATCTGGTGATCGTCGATGCCGGAGCTCTGGTCGAGGGATACCGCAGCGACATGACCCGAACGTTTGTCGTTGGCGGCACCCCCGGCTCGGATCAGACCGAGGAAATCATCGACATCGTGATGCGAGCCCAGGCAGCCGGAGTGGCCAGAGTCGCACCCGGTACAGCTGCCGGAGACATCGACCTTGCCTGTCGGGCAATCATCGATGAGTCCGGCCATGGGGAACAGTTCGGTCATGGCACCGGACATGGTGTGGGTCTCGACATACATGAGCTCCCCGCGGTCAGGAAGGGCAACCCCGGTATCCTCCAGCCGGGCAACGTCCTGACGGTCGAGCCCGGAATCTACATCGCAGGATTCGGCGGTGTCAGGATCGAGGACACCGTTGTTGTAACCGGCGACGGGAGCCGAGTCCTCACCAAGTTTCCCAAGTTTCAATCGCCATGAGTACGGAGTCGATATGGCCCTCATCACCACCAATGAACTGAAGAACGGCATGGCCCTCGATCTCGAGGGTGGCTTGTTTCAGGTGGTCGATTTCCAGCACGTGAAGCCGGGCAAGGGCCATGCTTTTGTTCGCACGACGCTGAAGAACGCCAGAACCGGTGCAGTGGTCGACCGCACGTTTCGCGCCGGCGAGAAGGTCGAGCGAGCCACGATCGACAAGCGCGACATGCAGTTTCTCTACCGCGACGGCACCGACTACGTCTTCATGGACAACGAGTCGTTCGACCAAATCATGGTTGAGCCCGAGGTGCTGGGAGATGCTGCCAACTACATAGTCGAGAATTCCTCGGTTGTTCTTCTCATGTTCGGATCCGAAATTGTTGGCACGGATTTGGCCGCGTCGGTCGAGCTCACGATTGCCCAAACGGAGCCTGGGATCCAGGGTGATCGGGTGTCGGGTGGCACCAAGCCGGCCGAGTTGGAGACGGGACTGGTGGTGCAGGTTCCGCTGTTCGTCAATCCGGGCGAGCGGGTCAAGATAGACACTCGCACCGGCTCGTACCTAAGCCGCGCGTGACCACGTCTGCTCCGGGCCTGGGTCGGCGCCGCGAGGCCCGGGAAGAAGCTCTCGCTGTGCTGTACGAATCGGCGATGACCTCTGTGGATGTGTCGGCCGGTCTGGACGGCCGAAGGATCAAGCCCGACGCCTACGCCGTCGAAATGGCAACTGGCGTCGATGATTCCAAAGACGAGATCGAGAGCCTCATATCTGCCAATCTCAAGGGGTGGGTCATATCGCGGATGGCACCGGTCGACCGCATCATTGCGTCGATGGCCACATGGGAACTCCTGAACAGCGATGATGTCCCGACGGGAGTAATTCTCTCCGAGGCCGTCGAATTGGCCACCCAATACTCCGGCGAGGAGTCGCCAAGGTTTCTGAACGGGGTGTTGAGAGCGGTGGCCAATGAGGTCCGCGAGGGCTGACCGACTTGAGTCCTGATCGGCTTGTTCTGCTGCCGCCGCTCTTGATCGGCTCCACGGTGACGGTTCGGCCGTGGGAATCCAAAGATGCCGCGGCATTGTCGATGGCTTGGTCGGATCCTGACGTGATCGCCGGATCCGACCCACCCGATGATCGAAGTGTCGGTGCGGCGCAGAAGTGGATCGAGGGTGCTCAACTACGCGCCGAAATGTTGCTGGCTGTCGATGTGGTAATTGCCGCCCCGGAAGACGACCGTCTGATGGGCGAGGTCGGGTTGTCCCAGATCGACCTGGCGAGGAAGGCCGGGATGATCGGCTGGTGGGTGGCCAAAGAGGACCGCGGCCGCCACGTCGGTACCGACGGCCTATCGATTCTGGCCGATTGGGCACTACAACCGGGAAGGCTACGGAACCTCATCGCTGAGATCGCTCCTCAAAACCGCGCATCAAAACGAGTCGCCGAGAACGCCGGATTCCGACCTGCGGGACCGGTTGCCAGCCGCGGCACAGAAATTTTCGTGCGATCGCGCAAATAGTGGGTCAAGTGGTCCGTGGGTGAACCCATGCTCTGCTATGTTGCGATCTCGACCGTGAAATGGGTTCAGAGAGGCCCGTACGGACGAAAGAGAGAAGATATGGGAAAGCGCGAAAGGCGCTCGGCTGTGCCACATGCGGATGGCACATTTCAGGCCAAAACCCGGGTCATGTCCGCCGAGGACTTGAGTCGGGCAATTCAGCGAATGGCCCACGAAGTCATCGAGCGAAATTCAGGCGCCGATGGTCTCGTGATCATCGGTTTGCAGACCGGCGGCGACGATCTGGCGCAGCGACTGGGC
>CAZHMP010000020.1:0-36963 GCA_964533595.1 uncultured Acidimicrobiales bacterium
CTGATCATCTGGGATTTGTCACGTCGAAACATCGTGTGGCCCTCAATCTCCGGCTGTCACGCCGACCGGCGGCGATGGGGTCAAACCCTAGAACGCGTTGAGCTCGAATAGGTCCCGCGCCAAGCGATCCGTCAAGTAAGACGAACCGAAGCACCCGTGAGCGCAACGACCGATGAACCAACGAAATCCGCCGACGAACGACCGACGACGATTCGGTAATTCCCGGGGTCGACGTACCAGCCCGGCGTTGACCGACGCTCATGTCCGGCCTCTGCCGGCACCGGGCCACCGTGACGCAAGATCTCCCAATCCGGGTCGGACACGTCGTAATAGGCAAAGGCTCTCGCTCCCAATTCGATCGAGAGGTCGGTGCTCTCACCGGGATCGAGGGTGATCTTGGCAAAGCCGCCGAGTTCGCGAACCGGTCGTGAGAGTCGCGGTGAGATCGGCTCGATGTACAGCTGCACAACTTCTGATCCCCGCCTGTTGCCGGTGTTGGTGACGGTGACTCCAACGATGATGACGTCTCCCGCCGCAGCCGTATCGACGACCGCCGGCCCGGCAATATCGAACGACGTGTAAGACATGCCGTGCCCGAATGGCACAGCCGGTTCGACGACGCGGGCGTCGTACCATCGGTGACCGACGTACAGCCCCTCGCCATAGGTCAGCGAGCCATTCTCCCCCGGGTAGTTGAGAAACGCAGGATGGTGTTCATAACGGGCCGGGACAGTGGTGGGCATGCGACCGCCAGGGTCGGCGTCACCCACGAGGACGTCGACCAGCGACTCACCCAGTTCCTGGCCGGCGAAGCCGATCGACAGCACTGCCGCCGGGTCGTCCACCCAATCAAGAGCGTGAGGTCCGCCGGTGTTGAGGACCACGATCGTGCGGGGATTGGCAGCCGCCACATTACGGATCAACTCGGGCTGGCGGCCCGGGAGTTCGAACAGATCACGGTCGCGTCCCTCGGTCTCCCAATCATCATTCGTGCCGACCACGACGATTGCCACATCACTACGAGCCGCCAACTCGACCGCCTCGCCCATGAGATCGACGTCGACCAGAGAAACCAGACCGATCTTGGCACCAGCGATAAGAACGGCGTCGCGATTTGTTCCCTCGATCGTGACGCTCACCGATCGGCCCGCTTCCAACTCGACGGTCGCCTCGATCTCCGCAGAAGCAAATCCGAAGAAGTCCTGGCCCGACCCGAAATCTCCGGAGGTGGCGTCGATGGCGACCACGTCGTCGATCAGTACTCGGCAGCGCCCGGATTGCACGAAGCGCAGCGCGTGTGGACCCGTGACCGACGGGGTGACACTCGCAGTTGCACGGTACGAGAACTCGTCGGCCGGTACGCCCGGCTCGGGCTCACCGAAGAACAACAGGCGGTAGTCGGATCGGGTGGCCACCGCCACTGGATCACCAGCAAAGTCGTGCCCGGCGAAGTACTCGATCGACACGTCGGCGTCCAGCAACGGACGAGCGAGCGGGGGCGTGAACCTGTTTATGTCGCAGCCGGCTGCATAGCTCACATCGACATCCGACCCGAGCCTGTCGGCCAACGCATCGAACGGAGAAACCGCTCTGTAGGCGGCAACCGAAGCCGATCCCCCACCCATCACCCTCGCGTTGAGCGCATTCGGCCCAATCACCGCTACAGATGAAACTTGATCGAGATCGAGAGGCAGCACTCCGTCATTACGCAACATCACTGTTCCAGCGGCGGCTGCTTCACGAATCAGCTTGCGGTCGGCGGGGCGGTCGAGCGGCTTCTCGCTATCGGAACCGACGCCGTCGAGAACTCCCGTCCGCTCCAGAGCCAACAAGACGTCGGCGACCATCGAGTCGACATCCTCCAGCGACGCCTCGCCGGATTCGAGAGCAGCGCTGAGTTTGTCGCCGTACCAGTGTCCTTTCCCGGGCATCTCCAGGCTCATTCTCGCTCTGCTCGTGGCAACGGTGGACCTCACGGCAAACCAGTCGGACACCACAAATCCGTCGAAGCCCCACTCCTCTCGCAAGACGTCGCGAAGCAGCCACTCGTTCTCGGAGCAGTAGACACCGTCGAGCCGGTTGTAGGCGCTCATCAGCCCCCAAGCGCCGGCCTTCACCGCATGCTCGAACGGCACCATGTAGACCTCTCGCAAGGTGCGCTCGTCGATGTGCACATCAATCGTGTTGCGCTCGTATTCGGAGTCGTTGCCAATGAAGTGCTTGGGTGTGGTGGCGACATCTCGACTCTGCACGCCACGAACGAACGCCGCGGCCAGAAGCCCCGTCAGCAGTGGATCCTCTGAGTAACACTCGAAGTTCCGGCCACCCTTTGGGGAACGATGAAGATTGATCGTTGGAGCGAGCAACACGTGGGCGCCTTTGGCTTGGCATTCATCACCAAGCAGCCGGCCCAGCCTCTCGACGAGATCCGGATCCCACGTGGCACCAAGCGTGGAACCGGCCGGGATACATGCGGTTGGCGTGCCCGTACCCAGCAGTCCGTCGCCTCGCGCCCCGTTCGGCCCGTCGGTGACTTTCATCGACGCGATGCCAAGTCGCTCGACAGGACGAGTCCGCCACATGTCGAGTCCGGTCACCAAATCGACCTTCTCGTCGGTCGTCATTTGGGACAGAAGCTGTTCGATTCGATTGCTCATGTCGGTGATCCTGACACAACCGGATGCCGCGAGACGATATTGCTCAGGCCGTGGGGATCTTGAAGCTCCGCGCCACCTCGGGACGACGCAGTTTCCAAATGAGGCCGTCGTAGAACAGGTGTAGGGCACCGAGCGTCAAGAAGACCATGGCGTAGGCCTGCCAACTCGCATACCAGCGCAATACGAGCACCGCGGTGAACACGATCACCGTGTAGGCCACCATCAACCCCAGCGGTCCCATACGGCTGCGTACAGCCCTACCCAAGGGTGCCCCGCCGTCGGTCACCTCATCCGGATAGCGATCTCCCAGATGCTTATAGACGATCAGGTAGTACTCCGCGGCATGAGCGCCGACGTATCCAACAAACCCGGCGATCGGTGACACGATGATGAGGCTGAACAACAGGACCGACGACGCCATGTACATCCACTTGGCCGGATTGACCTTCTCGGATTCGAGTTCCTCCCTAATCCACATCACAGCCAGCGCGGCCACCGCGAGAATCACCAGCGGCAACAAGAGGCGCGCTGCGGGAGCCGCATTGGTCAGAAGATCGAGCCCTTTCTGGTTGCGGCCACCGAGTCCGGCCTCGGCGATGCGATCGGGTGTGGCCGAGTCTGCTGCTGCCCACACCACCGCGAGCAGCAGCATCGCCCAGAGAAGATTGTGTTCGATGCGTCCCCGACTTTGGCCAACCTTTCTGCCGTATATGCGGGAAATGCCGTAGCGCTGCTGCAGCGTGTGACCGGCGTTCCAAACTCCAGCTATGGCGGCGATCACCACCGGGTCGAGTTGAAGACCGATCACCACTGCCGCAAGGAACACGAAAGGCGTCACCGCAAAAATCAGATGACGGGAGTTGTAGACGTGGCCGTCGGCATAAACCAGCGGCATGGTGAGGGGCTGGTGAGACACCGAGAAGATCAGCGTGGCAGCAACCAACCATTCGATCCGTGATGTGTCTCCCGACCATGCCAACGCCATGCCGACGAACGGGATCCACGCGAAGGCCATCATGATGTCCCACCAGGGACCGACCAGCCACTTGTACTCGGTCCGGCGCGGCGCGCCGTGAGTGAGAGTCATCCCCATGTATTCACCAAATCCTCAACGCTGACATTCGTGGTCAGTCGGGCAATCGTATTGCGCGTCATTGCTCATGGAAAGGAAGTTTCCCACACCTGAATGGGGCCGTTCGACCCATACCGACTGGTCCATACGGATCCGAGGCGCTTCCGTCAGCCATCTTCTGCTACACCCCGCGTGCAAGAGACCCGATGATATTGATCACCATGGACTGCTCAATGGTGTCGTCGGGCCGGCTCTGATGCGGAACCCGAACGACAGTTTCTACCTCGAGACTTCCACAGCCGGGCCACCAGCAGGTGACCATTCGAGCCGCGCCCGAGCAGTGACCGCGGCCGTGCTGGCATTCATCGGGATCTCATCGCTGGTCATGGCGGTGCTGCTGTCGGGTGCCCACTTCCTGTTCTCCGACGCGACACCGGCGCTGTCGGCCATCGACGCCGTCATCAGCGACCCGGTCGCCCATGAGGAGCTGCAGACCGAGATCGGCTCGGCAATTGCCGACAGGCTCGCCAAAGTGAACACATCTCCGCTGATGCCCTCCTACGGCATTGATGTAGACCGCGAATCCGTCGCGCTGGCAGAAGCCGTCCTCGACGATTCAACCTTCCGAGCAGCGCTGGACAAGTCGATCATCGATGCACATGCCGCCATCTTCGAGGGAGACCGATCAGTTGAACTCGACGTGACGGCCGTGACCCAATCGATCGTGGATGTAATCGCGGCGGAGTCCGACCAGATGAACGAGCTCATTGATCCAACCGGTGAGATCGTCACGATCGATGCAGCCGACTTGCCGGACTTGAGCACCGTCATGGGTCTCATCGACCGACTCCTCTTGATCTCACTGGTCGGACTTGTCGGGATACCGCTCGCAGCTGCGATACATCCTCGCCCCCATCGTGTCCTCAGCTGGACCGGCCGAGTCCTTCTGGTTCTCGGCTTCGTCGGTCTTGTAATTGTGATGGGCGGGCCTTCGCTGGCCACTCGCATGACAGGTTGGACCGCCGCCGGGGTCGCACTTGAAGCGATCACCATTGGATTCATGATGCCCACGGTGATCGTCGCCGTGTCGGGTGTCGGATTCCTGTCGGTGGCCGCCGTCATGAGACATCGCGGGGCAGTCGCCAATGCCAATCGGGGTACGGTGGCCGCACTGGGAATCGGCCAGATTCCCGACCAGGACGGCCCTGGTTCGGCTGCCGACCGGGAGATTCCGCGCCTCATCGACGCGGGTCGGCGACTGACGAGCATCTGACCGCGAATCCTGCGTCAGCTCTGCGACAATCACCCGCCGGGCACGACCATGGTCACTCAAAGGCAGGCCATCCGACCCAATCCGCGCAACTTTCGAGGTCATCGGCCGATGGATTGTGGAAAGGGTACGAAAGGTGCCAGCGGTGAAGACTCACATCGATCTCGAAGCAGACGAGAGAACGGATCTTGTCAACCTTCGAACGTCGATGGCCATCGCACTTCTTCTCGTGGGGGCGATGCTGTCCTCCTTCGCTCCTGTGTGGGGGCTGGGCGTTGAACTCGTAGCGGCGACCGCCATCGTCGCGATACGGCGCCCGTGGGCCGACCGCCGGCCGGAGCCGTCAAATCAACAATGCGACAGGGTCATCGATTCACACACGACACCGGTGCCTTCGGCGGACATCCACAGATTGCTCGATCAGCCCAATGCTCAGCCGGATCGCGCCCCCGACAACCAATCCGAGACCAAGCTCTCACCCGTCTTCGATGTACGGGCCGACAAGATCGTCGGATTACGTGCCTCGCTCGGTTGGGACGCGGTTTCCGTGTCGGCCCCCCAATGTGTCGCTGTGGATCGTCTCGACGAGGAGAAGGACACAAACCCATGGGTATCTGCCCCTCTGGTTGTCGACGAATTCGACAGCGATGAACTGCTGTTGAGCGTTGATCGATTCTTGCGAGCGTCGGGGCTCACTCCCGAACGTCTCATTCTCGAAATCGAACGATGGCACGAATCGAGAAAGAATCGGTCAACAGTTGATCGACTGCTCGATCGCGGAGTCGCTATCGGGCTGTGCAAGAGAGAGGGCGACCCTTGGCCCGAACCGCCGAAGACCTTTTCAACGATGGTGTCCATCTACAGCGTGAGCGCGTCAGACATCACTCACCGGGGTGAGGTCACTCTCGACGGAATGGCCGATATTGAAGCATTCAGCCAGACGAGACTCGACCGCGTGGTCGTCCGCGATGTGAATCACACATCACTCGCCCTCGATCTCGGTTCCATCGGATTGAAGCATCAAGCGGGCTCCATATTCGATGAAGATCAGATCAGGGTGCGATCCTTCGGTGCCTTTTCCAGCTGGAAGGCTTTGTGAAGGGCCGCGACCGCTTCCTCGGCCTGAGCTTCACGGACAACACATGAGATTCTGATTGCCGAGGTCGAGATCATCTCGATGTTGATACCCACGTCGGCCAATGTTTCGAACATGGTGGCGGCCACTCCCGGATTCGTCTTCATGCCCGCGCCGACAAGACTCACCCGGGCGATATCGGAATCGATGATCACACCAACCGATCCGAGCGACTCCGACACCGCGCTGACCGCAGCCGATGTCTGGGAAACCTGATCGTGGGGAACCGTGAAACTGATGTCGGTGACGCCCTCCTCCGAAACGTTCTGCACAATCATGTCGACGTTGGCGTCGGCATCGGCCAACGTGCGGAACAACGCTGCGGCAACTCCGGGACGATCCGACACACCGGAGACAGTCATTTTGGCCTCCGACGTGTCGTGGGTTACTGCAGAAATTATTGCGGCTTCCATGGGATCCTCCTGTGTGACCCAAGTGCCCGGAGCCCAGGTGAACGCGCTGCGAACGTGCAACGGAACCCCATAGGAACGGGCCAGCTCGACCGATCGCATTGCCGGCTTTGGGCAGCCGGTGGCGGTCATTTCGAGAAGTTCGTCAAATGAAATTGTGGACATGCGACGGGCTTCGGAAACCAATCTGGGATCGGTGGTGAACACCCCAGGCACGTCGGTATAGAGCTCACATGAGTCTGCTCCCAACGCGTGGGCCAGAGCGACTGCGGTGGTGTCAGATCCCCCCCGACCGAAGAACGTGACGTCACGGTTTGTGGACACTCCCTGCGATCCACCAACGACCGGCACTCGCCCGGCCTCGAGAGCATCCTTGATTCGTTGAGGTTTGACATCGAGGATCTTGGCGTTGCGATGGGCGGTGTCGGTTAGAAATCCGGCCTGGCTTCCAGTGAACGAATTCGAATCGATCCCGCGATCGGCCAAGGCCATCGAGACAAGTGCGCAGGCCTTTCGCTCCCCGCCGGTGATGAGCATGTCCATCTCTCGACCCGGTTTGGTATCCGACACCGCATCCGCGAGGCGAATCAGCTCGTCTGTTTCCTTGCCCATCGCCGAGATGACGAGAACCACCTGGTCGCCGCGCTTGCGGCACCGGGCTACGTGGTCGGCCACCTCACGAATCCTGTCTGGGTCTGCGACTGATGTGCCGCCGAATTTTTGAACTACGAGAGCCACGTTCGGAAGGCTATCCGCGCTGCCGCGCCGGCGACCCGCTATTTGGCGACGAACAACTCGATACTGCGATCACCATCGACACGTGGTTCACCAACCACAATCTCATCGATCATCGAGAGCGTTCCCTCCGCCTGATCGGGGGGCCATGGCAATTCGGAATCCGCGCCAATCTCAACTAGTGCTACCAGGCGGGTTTCGTCCACGAACAAGGCCAAGCCGAGGTCCGAAAGACGGCTTTCGAAAGCATCCAACCCCGCGCTGAGACGTCGACCCGGGCTGCCATGGCTCCCCAAAGCCTCCCGCCATGACCCCATCTCCACGCCTTGGGGCCACCTCGCGACTTGTCTCCATGCCGGCTTCGACTCGGCCCGCCTCAGTCCGGCGGATCTCAGCCTCCGTACCAATTGTCGACTGTCGATTGCCAAGGCACCAAAGTCAATCGCTCGCAGCCTGTCGACCTCGTCGACGTCGTAATGATCGCCTTGGAACCCCAGACGACGCTTGCCGATCAGGCGCGCCATCTCGTGAAGTTCTTCCAGGGATCCATCGCTCACCAGATGAGCCCATCGAAGGCCTTTCCAGGGCCAAATGGCGTCATCGACAAGCACGGTCACCGGCGAAACGGTACTGGCGAACGCCCAGAGAGTCGCAACATCCACGAAGGGGCAAACTCATGGCAGAATCACTGCGTGATCGATACCGGCCTCGACGAGGTGTCCTTGGGCGTTCCGGCCCACATTGCGTACGGCCGCGTCATTCGCTTGGCCGCGGCATCGATTGCGGTCAACCAGGGAATGGGATTCGGCGAGATCGATGATCTTCGTGGCGTGGTCGATGGAATGGTCGACGTTCTGTTGGACGTCGAAGGCGGAACCGACGACGACACCCTGGAGGTCACCTACAGATGCTCGGACGGACGAATAGAGATTGAAGCCGAGAGAACCGGGTCCGCAACGTTGCGGGAATCGGCCTTGAACGACTTTGC
Source organism: uncultured Acidimicrobiales bacterium (assembly GCA_964533595.1). Taxonomy (GTDB): domain Bacteria; phylum Actinomycetota; class Acidimicrobiia; order Acidimicrobiales; family Aldehydirespiratoraceae; genus SZUA-87. The sequence goes on from CAZHMP010000020.1 coordinate 8,268, forward strand.
CGATTCCAGCTCAACCCGAATCGACGGCCTCGAATCTCGAGGCAACGAGCCTTGGCTGCGACTCAAGAAGACGCTCGCCGGCGACGCCTGATCATCGCCCGGTCGATCCGAATCCGTTGTCGCCGCGGCTGGACCCGTCCAGGTCGCTCACCTCTATCAGATTCGCGGTTTCCACCGCTTGCACCACCAGCTGGGCAATTCTCTCGCCGCGTGTGATCACAAACTCTTCCTTGGGATCCGTGTTGACCAGCAACACCTTCAACTCACCCCGATATCCAGAATCGATCAGCCCGGGGCTGTTGAGACAAGTGACGCCGTGCCGAAGAGCCAATCCGCTACGGGGCTGCACAAAACCGGCATAGCCAGCGGGCAATGCGATGGCGACTCCGGTGGGAACCAGAGCTCGGCCACCCCCGGCAGCAAGGACCGTGCCCACTCTGGCGAGTAGGTCGATTCCGGCGTCACCCTCCCTTGCGTAGGCCGGTAAGGGAAGGTCTGCATCGAGTCGAAGTATCGGCAAATCGATCACATCGAGATGGTAGCCAAACAAGCCGCCTAGCCTGAGACGATGCTCGCATGGATGGATCTCGAAATGACCGGCCTCGACCCGGATCGGCATGTGATAGTCGAGATTGCCACCATCATCACCGACGACGAACTCGAGGTGATCGCCGAGTCTCCCGACATGGTCGTGCACGCCACCACGGGCCAACTTGCCCATATGGACGACTTCGTCACCAACATGCACACCAAGAGCGGGCTGCTGGAGGAGATCAAATCATCCACAATCTCGCTGAGTGAAGCGGGTCGCGTCACGTTGGAGTTTCTGCAGCGCCATATTGACGAACCCCGCACCGTTCCGTTGTGCGGCAACTCGATCGGCACCGACCGTCGATTTCTCGCCAAGCAACTCCCGGAGATCGAGGAGTTCCTCAACTACAGATCGGTCGACGTATCCACGCTCAAGGAATTGGCCCGGCGCTGGAACCCTTCCGCACTTGCCGGAGCACCAACCAAGGCCGGTGGACACCGGGCCCTCGACGACATTCGAGAAAGCCTCGAAGAGCTCCGCTACTACCGCGGCGCCCTGTTCCTGCCCGCATCCGGCAACGGGCAGGTTTAGCCCCCCGCCCCACGCGGCCGTATGGTGCACGGGTGAGCGAACCGATCTATCGAAAACAAGAGCAAGAACCGGCCACTGCCGACATCACCGAGCCCGCTCCTGGCGTGCTTCGCATGATGCTCCCGATATCGATGCCCGGATTGGGCCATGTGAATTGCTACGCACTCGAGGACGATCGCGGATTCACTCTCGTCGATCCGGGGCTTCCGGGTGAGGAATCCTGGAACGCGCTCCGGTCGAGAATGAAATCGGCCGGAATACCTCTGTCTCGCGTTCACACCGTCGTCGTCACCCACAGCCACCCCGATCATTTCGGTGGCAGCGACCAACTCCGCGAAGAAGCCGGATCGGAAATCCTCACACACGAATCGTTCAAGTCATTGGTGGCCGAGACCAACGAGGACTTCGATCTCGACCTGCTCGATGCCGACCCCGAAGAGCTTCTCGAATTGTGGAAACGTCGATGGGAAAGTTTCGGGCCCACACCTTGGGGCACCAAACGACAGCCACCACCCGACGAAGCAATCCGACGGTGGATGGTGGGTGTCTCCGGCGACTCCAAACGGTTTCGGGGTCCAACGCCCACCATTCGGGTAGCCGACAGTGAGGCTGTGAGTTTGGGACGGCGCGACTGGTTCGCCGCCCACACACCCGGCCACACCGCCGACCATCTGTGCCTGTGGGATCCCACCAACGGCGTGCTGCTGAGCGGCGACCACGTTCTTCCCACCATCACCCCCCACATTGCCGGATCCAATGATCTGTCCGATCCGTTGGCCGCGTTCTTCCGTTCGTTGGAACGAGTCGGCAACTTCGAGGGGGTCCAAATGGCGCTGCCTGCGCACGGTCATCCGTTTGTCGATCTGAAGAAACGCACCCAACACATTCGTCAACACCACGAGGAGCGTCTGCAAATTCTGCGCGACGCGGCTGACTCCCACTTCGATGCACCAGTCGAGGCGTGGATGAAAGTGTTGTTCAAGCAGCGGTCATGGGGGGACATGGCCGCCAGCGAGACTTTCGCCCACTTGGAACACCTTCATATTGCCGGTGAAGCCGATTCCCGGACAGACGATGAGGGTCTGGTGAGGTTCACGATCGATCCTCACGCGCGGCCTCTGGGGGCTAGCGGAGGGGTCTGACCCTCGCAGAGTTGCCCGGTGTGTCCTCCCACATCAGCCAGGAATCGACACCGCCGTTCATCACAAGCCAACTCAGATAGGTGTCGTTGCCGCGTTCAAGCGCCCCGGCGTGCTCCAGTTCCACGCGCATTCCTCGCCTGGGCAACCCCGCGATGTCGAGCGCTTCCTCCACCGTGGCCCACTGCGCAGCGTTGTTGACATGGCCGAGAACATCGAGGTCGCTGAACCGCAGCTCCCATCCTCGTTGTTCGGCGCTCTCGGGTGGCCTCGACGAAAGCGACGTCCGAGCCGACACTTGGCGACCGGCGCACGCCTCACCGTAGAGTTCGAAAAAGTCTGGTGACAGCTTTGCCGGGCGACCAGAGTCGCCATCGACGCGCACCCAAAGCGTGACCACCTCCACTCGACCTGCGGTATCACCACGGATCTGCGTCCGGCGCTCTGCCCATCGACTCCCGTAGCCGCTGCACCACGTAGTCAGCTCCAACCACTCTTGGAAAACCGGCTCCATCTCAACTTCTATCATCGTGCGCCGCACAACCCAGTTCATCGGGGAGTCCAGGCCACTGTCGGCGCTGTCATCACGCGCGATGTCTTGGGCAAATCGCGTGAGGGCGTCCAGACGGCAGCACCCATCCGGGCCAACATCAGCCAGCCTCACGCGGCGATTGGTGGTGAACACCCGGCCACTCGTCGGGCGAGGAAGAATCCGGCTCGCCCCACGGTCGATCATTGCCAAACGCTAATAGGTATCGGCGGGACAGATTTAATTCAGTTGACGACCGGCAAAATCTTCGCGACGGTGTGCGGGCCGGATCAACCGGTCAACCAGGAGTCGACATGTTCACAGCCACCTCGCATCAGAGCTTCACAGCCGTTGCCTCGGCGCGCGTCAACGTGAATTTCACCAAGGGCATGTCGGCCGACTGGCGCTTCACCGCCAAGCCGTATACCCACCAGCGACCTTCGGGCGCTCCTCCGGGCTGAATCAGCCATTCACGGAGAGAGAAGCACGAAGGCCGCCGGCAAACCGGCGGTCTTTCTGCTTTTCAGCCATGCCAAGTCCACAAGAAAAGTAACTCAACGAAGGAAGGAGACGGGGAGATGACAACCCTCGTCGAAGCGCAAACAGAATTGTCTTCTCCCCAACGGTGCTGGGAAGAACTGGCGGCATGCCGATCCGTCGTGAACGCCGCTGAGGTGTTCTTCAGTGAGGACATCGGCGACATCGCAACGGCCAAGCGGATCTGTGTCGAGTGCACGGTGATAGCCGATTGTCTCGAAGGAGCCCTCGAACGACGCGAACCGTGCGGAGTGTGGGGTGGGCAGCTGTTCATGAACGGCAGAATGCTCACCATCAAGCGCCGTCGTGGTCGCCCGCCAAAGACACCGAAACCCACCGACTTGATGCCGGTGGTCGAAGTCCCGGCCCACCTTGTCGAACAGGCAAGGCGACTCACGGCGTAGCAGCGCCGGCCGGTGAAATACCCACCACGGCGATACGTGGGGTCGTAGACGAACACTTGGGCCGGGCAACGGTTGAAGCGAGCCTCATCCCGACGTCTTTCGACTGCCGCGTATCGCCGTGGTGCAACACAACGGCGCCACCACGGAGCGCAATACCTCACGGTCAAGCGGAACATTTGACCTGTCCACCGGGTTCACCCCCGACACGGCTTGGCGCTCTGACGCCGCTACCGTCCTCCGAGGAGAGTCTTGTGAAACGAACCGCCCTTCACCCGAACCGTCGACGGTTCCTCAACCTTGGTGCAGTCCTGCTGTCCACCGCTCTTATCGCGGCGGCGTGCAGCGGCTCCTCAGACTCCGACACGATCAAGCTCGGATCTGAACCGCTCTCGCCATCCGTCGAGGACATACAACAGGAGGCACCTGACGGCCTGGCCACAAACGTTGGGTTCTCCACATTCGACGGCGGCGTGGGCAGCCTGAGCTCCTATGCCGGAACTCCTCTAGTGGTGAATTTCTTCGCCGCGTGGTGCCCCAACTGCATCTCGGAAATGCCCGATTTCGAAGTGGTCCACCAGGAACTCGGAGATTCGGTCAGCATCGTCGGTCTTTCGATCGACGCGGCCGTCGGCGACGCGCTCGACCTGATTCGAGCTACCGGAATCACCTACGACACGGGTTGGGACCCCAGGACCGATGCGTTCAACGTGTTCGGTGGTTTCGCCATGCCGACAACAGTATTCATCGACTCCTCGGGTTCGATTGCTGAGGTATTCTCGGGCGCCCTCAACGCCGACTCTCTCCGCAAGAAGATCGAACAAATCACCTGAGCCATGGAACTCGCGCTCTCCTTTCCGTTCACACTTGGAATAGTCGCCGCCTTCAACCCATGCGGATTCGCCATGCTCCCGGCCTATCTGTCGTACTTCATGGGCCTCGAGGACGAATCAGCCACCACCCCCAAATTGGGAAACATTCTCCGAGCCTTGCTCGTGGGCGCGGTCCTCACGGCAGGGTTCGTGGCGGTGTTCGGAGCGTTCGGGGTGCTGTTCTCGTTGGGCTTGAGTCGTAGCGCGATTTCCGACAACACGGGATATTTCACAGCCGCGGTTGGCGTGGCCATGGTGCCACTCGGAATCGCCATGATTATCGGGCGAAACGTCAGCATCAAGCTCCCGAAATTGAACAAGGGCACCGGCGGCCGTGAGCTCTCTTCGGTGTTCATGTTCGGTGTGAGCTACGCGGTGGTGTCGCTCTCGTGCACCATCGGCATCTTCATTGCCGGCATCAGCAACACCTTCACCACCCAGAGTTTCGCGGACGGCGTCGCAAACTTCATCGCCTACGCGGTGGGGATGGGCGCAGTAATGACATTCCTGACGATGGCGTTGGCCATGGCGAAAGCGAATGTGGCGCGCGACCTACGGCGATTTCTCCCATATGTCAACCGGGTATCCGGCATTGTTCTGGTTTTTTCGGGCATCTATCTGGTCAACTACGGAATCTGGGAACTGCGGGTTCTCGACGACCCCACCACTCGAAACGTGGCTGTCGAACGATTCCAGGATCTACAGAATGCGGTCAACAACTGGATCAGCACCACCACTCCCAATCGCATCGGCGTGATGGCGGTGCTCGGGGTGTTGGGGGCCCTTCTCGTTGGATGGCGGGACGCCGAAACCGACATTGTGAAGCGGCGCTCGATAACCGCCTCCTACGTGGCCGCGTATCTGATAATCGAGTTCGGATTCAACCGAGGCGACTTCGTCTTCTTGCCGCTGGTCCGCTTCGTCGCCAACTGGCCGAGCCGCATACAAAACTGGGGCGGCGATCCCTGGCGGGCCGGAGTTCCCCTCGAAATCATCTTCCTCGCACTGATCGCGCTTTGGGCTTCACACAAACTCAGAGCGCGAACACTCGATCGTGAGTCAGTTACGATCCGCTAGTTTCAAGCCGGTGCTTCGCCAATTCCTGAGCCAACCAGAGGTATCCGAAGTGTGCGAGCTTCGCGGGCGTTTCGGGCTGATGGCGTTCCACGGGGGGAATCTTGAACGCACCACCGACGTGATCGCCACCGCAGTCGCGTCCCGTACCGGGTCATCGGTCTACGCAGTGATTCAGGACGCGCCGCTGCGCCAACACGTTCCTTCAACCGATTTCGATCCGGCCCACTCGGCCCTTCTCGCCGGGTTCCTCGAGCATGTCGACACAGCGATCTCACTGCACGGATACGGCCGAGAGGACCGCTTCTGGGACCTGCTCGTCGGCGGCCGGAATCGTGAACTCGCAGCTCACCTCGCCGACCATCTCCGCGCCGGACTCCCCGAACAGTTCGGCGTGATCGACGATCTCGCCGACATCCCCGACGGGCTTCGCGGCCAACACCCCGACAATCCGGTCAACCGACCGGTGAACGCCGGCGCCCAGATCGAGTTGCCACCAACAAGCCGGTGGAACCGAGAAGAGTCCAATTGGTCCGACCACGCCGGCACCGGCCGCGCGCCTCAAGTCGCCGTCCTGATTGACGTTCTCGTCGCTGCCGTGCTCTCGTGGACCGGCTCAGCTCACCCAAGTTGAGCTACGCGGGCCGAATCATCCGCCGTCACGGAGAAAGACGTTCACGGATCCAAGCTCCCGAGCCCGGTTCAGATCGGAAGCGAATTCGATCGTGAAGCCGGCTGACGCGACCGTGCCAGAACTCGACAATCGTCGGCGATAGTAGGTATCCACCCCAATTGGCGGGTCGTGGCACCTCACCCGGGAACTGCTTCTCGACACGTTCCACGGCTTCTTCCAGCACCTCTCGGCCGGCGATCAGGGCCGACTGTTGACTCGCCCACGCCCCGATCTGGGAGCCACGCGGACGCGACGCAAAGTACTCATCAGATTCCTCGGCCCCTACTCGTGTGACGTCGCCGCTGATCCGAACCTGGCGCAGCAACGGTTCCCACAAGAAGGTGAGCGCCGCCCGGCCGGATCGATCGAGCTGTCGCGCTTTGTCTGAGGAGTAGTTCGTGTAAAACACCAATCCCCGATCGTCGAACCCTTTCAGAAGAACAGCTCGAGCCGACGGCCAACCATCGCTGTCGACGGTCGACAAAATCATGGCGTTGGCGTCGAACGGCTCGGTGGCCAGCCAATCATCGAACCATCGGGCAAAGAGATCCTGCGGATCTGAACCGGCTTCAGACTCGTCGAGACCGCCGTCGTCGTACTGCTCACGCATCGCCGCCAAATCGTTCATAAGGGCCTACGGTTCATCGGTGCTCAAGTACAGCCCGATCGTAGTCGCCATCGGTGGAGTGGCCGGAGCCGGAAGCCGGTGGCTGGTGACCGACCTGGCAGGTCCCCATGCCTTTCCATGGCCCACCCTCGCAGTCAACATCGCAGGCGCGTTCATTCTTGGGCTTCTGGTTCATCCAGCACCCACCGAGAGGCGTGAGCTGATCCGTTTGGGAATCGGTGTCGGTTTCTGCGGGGGGCTCACCACATTCTCCTCATTCGCCCTCGCTCTCGCCGAGCAGATTCGCGACGGCCGATTGGGCACCGCCGGCTCCTACATGGTCGTTTCGCTGTTGGCGGGCCTCACCGCCGTCATCGCCGGGGCGTTGGCGCGCCGCCGTCTCGACCCCTACTTGTTCTCATGATCACCGCGGTTTCGTTCGTGATGGCCGCGTCGCTCGGCTCATTGATCCGCTGGCAGGTCGGAGTGAAACTTCCTCGCCCGCTGGGCACGCTCGCCGTCAACCTCATCGGGGCTTTCATCCTCGGGCTCATCGCGTCGTGGACTCCACCGGAGATCACCGTGATCGGCGTGGCCGGGATCGGGGCCACCACCACCTTTTCGACATTTGCGGCAGACCTTGTCGATCTGTGGGAGCACTCTCGTGCCGCCGCGCTCATCTACGGGCTGGCGACGATCATCGGTGGGGTGCTGGCCGCTGCGGCCGGCCTGGCGCTGGCCGGCTGATCAGGCGGACGCCGTGATCTTCTCCAGACCACCCATGTAGGGACGCAGGGCGTCCGGTATGACTATCGATCCATCGGGTTGACGATGGGTTTCCACCAGCGCGGCCCACACACGTGGCACGGCAAGCCCGGAACCGTTGAGTGTGTTGAGGACCTTGGTTCCCTTGCCTTCCGTCGGTCGGTAGCGGATGTTGGCCCGGCGAGCTTGGTAGTCGCTGAACCAAGACACGGAAGAAACCTCAAGCCATTGGTCGGCGCCGGGAGCGTAAGCCTCGATGTCGAACGTGCGAGCCGACGAATTTCCAATGTCGCCTGTGCACAGATCAAGGATTCGATAGGCCAAGCCCAAATCTCGAATTGCCCCCTCCGCTCTCGCCAGAATGTCGGCATGGACGTCAACCGACTGTTCCGGTGTGGCGTAGGAGAGCAATTCGACCTTGTCGAACTCATGGACTCGAAGTAGCCCGCGGGTGTCTCGTCCGGCCGACCCCGCCTCACGACGGAAACACGAAGTGTGAGCCATGAACTTCATCGGGAGATCGGCTTCGTCGATGACCTCATCTCGGCCCAGCGAAGTGAGGGGAACTTCGGCGGTGGGAATGGCCCACAGGTCATCACGTTCGAGGTGGTAGGCATCGTCGGCAAACTTTGGAAGATGACCGGTTGAGATCATCGTTTCCGTCTTCACGACGGTTGGCGGTCGAATCTCTTCGTAGGCATCGCGGTTTCGATCGAGCGCATAATCAATCAGTCCCCTGACCAAGCGAGCACCCGCGCCCCGGTACATGACGAACATCGCCCCCGACATACGCACGGCCCGGTCGACATCCAGAATTCCCAACTCGGTGCCGATGTCCCAGTGAGCCACCCGCTGATGTGGGGCATAGGAGTCGGCGTCGTAGTCCTCGATTCGAGTGACCACGTTGTCTTGTTCGCCTGCCCCATCGGGGCAGTCGTCAGCCGGAATGTTTCCAACATTGAGAAGAATCTCGCGTATCTCATCAGCCAGAGCGTCGACCTCGATGGTCAATTGCTTCTCGCGTTCGCCCAGCGACCGGCTCTCGTCCTGAAGGCCTTCGGCATCATCGGCACGGCCGTCTCTGTGAAGCATTCCGACCTGCTTCGAAATAGCGTTCACCTTGGCCCTCGTGTCGTCGCGCTCAGCGCTCAGCTCACGTTGTCGAGAGTCGAGCGCAATGACGCGGTCGAGCGACTCTGTGCCGTCACCTCGACGGGCAATGGCCGCCTTCACCGATTCGGGCTCGCTGCGGATTCGTCGAATATCGAGCATGGCCCGACGGTAGCGCGCCTCAGGGATTATTCGGAGGAATTTCAACCGGAGGTGGACCCGCCTTTTCGAACTCGCGCTCCAGATCCTCGTAGGTGATCGAATGACCCGGAGTGTTGACTCTCCTGCTGCGAAGGTCGGAGGTCATCTGTCGGCTGCTGTGTTTGAAGAATCTGATGGCGATCAACACCCACAGATAGATTCCCCCGCCAACTTTCATCACGGCGCCGGCAATCTGTTGATCCTGCTCGACGCTCATACCCCACATCCGATACGGGATGTCATAGGAGCGATAGACGGCATCGCCGGCAAACGCCAGCCACCCGGCGGGAACGGTGGGGATTATCGACATCAGGAACAGGTAGACCATCTTCCCCATCTCCGACATCTGGAGTTCCTTCATCGGTCCGACGACGGGGAACCACATCAGCAATCCCAGCAGGAAGTACGACACGTGCATCGTGTAGTGGAACGTTCCGTTGCTGCTGCTGGTGTTGACGGTCCAGGTCCAGTAGCCGAAGAGTTGAAGGGCGTTGAAAGCAACTCCGGCCACCACCGGCTTCGTGATGACCCTGAGAAATCGCGACACGACCCCGCCGTCCAGGATCACCAGCCGTGCGAGCCACTCCGGCAAGGCGAGTAGCAGCAGCGGTGGGATCACGAACGTCACCAGAAGGTGCTGCACCATGTGGGCCGAATAGAGATAATTCTCCGCCACGTCGTGGAGCGGCCAATCTGAGGCAATCCAGAACAAGATCAGACCGCTCACGAAGAATCGGCGCTGCGCTGCGGTGACGACCGGCTGGCCAGCCGGTACCACCATCGGCCCGAGCACTCGCACGGAGTAAACGCTCAGCGCAATGCCGACGGCCAGCAGAACCCAAACCTCGGGGTGAAATTGATACTGCCATGGGCCGGTAGCGGCCAGCGTCGTCACGGTTCTACTACTCCGGGCCGCAGCGATGCTGCGGTCAAGTTCAGCCTGGGTTCAGGCCCAGAACTGGAATGTGCTGAGCGTGACGACGTATACCACCGCCGCCAATCCCAACCCGCCAAGAAAGAGCTGTCTGAATATCTTGCCGTCGAACTTCAGATGCATGAAATACATGATCACAATCCAAAACTTCAGGACCATCATGACCAGAAGTGACGGAATGAGTACGTCGCCGATCGAGACGTAGTAGGTGGAGACCTCGAGCGCAGTGACAACGGCAAGAATGAGGGCGATCTTCACGTAGGCCCAATCCGAGGGATGCTCGTGGGCGTCGTGCTCGGTGTCAGCCGGCGTGGCCGAATCTGTTGCAGTCATTGGGGTCGGGGCCTTCCTACGCCGGAACCAGATATACGACAGTGAACAACACGATCCACACCACGTCGACAAAGTGCCAATAGAGGCCGACGATTTCCAGCGTCTCGGACTGCTCCTGATGAAGCTTGCCTTTGGCCGACATCACGAATGTTGACATCAACATCGTGATACCGAGGGCAACGTGAACGCCGTGAAACCCGGTCAGGGTGAAGAACGCGGAACTTGCCGGGTTGGTGGTGAATCCCAATCCCTCACGCAGGAACGTCGTGAACTCATACACCTGCCCGCCGATGAACACCCCACCGAGCATTGCCGTGGTGAGCGTCCAGACGCGTGACAGCGCTTCGTCACCGCGCCGCAGCGACGACAGAGCCAGCACCATCGTCATGGAGCTCATGAGCAGCACGAAGGAACTGACCGAAGTGAACGGAATATCGAAGACGTCGGTGGGCACGGCCGTGCCATTTCCACGAGTCTTGTAGAGCAAGTAGCTGGAGATCAGACCTCCGAAGAGAAGGCACTCTGATCCCAGAAAGATCCACATGGCCAACTTGGTGTTTGACATCCCTGTGGAGGTGCGATGCTCGTCGTGGCCCTCGTCCAGCACCGGGGCGACTGCTGTTGCCATGTCAGCTCTCCTCGTCTGAGTCGGCGCCGACAACTGCCGGCTGATCGCCGGTGTCGTCAGCGTGGTGGCCGCCATGATCGCCATCAGGATCGTCGGCCGGCTCGAGAGCCCAGGCATACAGCCCACCCGCAACCGCAAGCCCGCCGGGAACTGCCAGCCAGAGGTTGAAGATGAGGCCGTACCCGATCAGTGGCATGCCGACGGCGACGACGATCGGCCAGAACGACGGCGATGGCAGATGTGGATTGACGGCGTCGCCCTTTTGGGCGGCTTCCTCAACCGTGGCGATGCGCACCACCTTGCCGTCGTCGTCATATCCATACTTGCGATGCCACCATTCGTCGAGACCGTTGATCTCGGGGACCTCATCGAAATTGTGCTCGGGCGTCGGTGAAGGAAGCATCCACTCGAGGCTGCGGGCATCCCACGGATCCGGGCCCGGAGGAGGAAGATTGGGAGCGTCCTTCTTCGACTTCCAAACATTGAAGAAGAAGACCAGCAGTGACAAAGCGATGGTGAAGGCACCGGCGGTTGCCACCGCATTCCACAAGGCAAACCCGAAACCGGAAGAGTAGGTGTCGATTCGGCGGCTCATTCCCTGTAGTCCGAGAATGTGCATAGGACCGAAGGTGAGATTCATGCCGATCATCGCCAGCCAGAAATGCACCTTGCCGATGCGTTCGTTGAGCATGTGGCCGAAGATCTTCGGCCACCAGAAGTAGCACGCACCGAACAGCCCCAGCGCTCCGGCTCCGAACATCACGTAGTGGAAGTGGGCGATGATGTAGTAGGTGTCGGTCTGTTGGGTGTCGACGGGCGCCAACGAGTGAGTAACGCCGGAAACTCCGCCGATGGTGAACGTGGTGACCGCGCCGACCGAGAACAGCATGGGCGTGGCAAACCAGATCTTCCCGCCCCACATGGTGGCGATCCAGTTGAGGATCTTTACGCCGGTTGGAACCGCGATGAACATGGTGGACAGCGAGAAGGCCGCCACCGACACCGGACCGATACCGGAGACGAACATGTGGTGAGCCCACACGCCCCAGCCCATGAACCCGATGGCAATACCCGAGAAGACCACGAACGAGTAACCGAACAACGGCTTACGGCTGAATGTGGGAATGATCTCGGAGAAGATTCCGAACACGGGCAACACCACGATGTAGACCTCAGGATGACCGAAGATCCAGAAGAGGTGCTGCCAAAGAAGCGGGTCGGCGCCGGCGTCGGGGTTGAAGAACTGTGAGCCGAACAAACGGTCGAACATCAAGAAGAACAACGCCACCGTGATCACCGGCAGAGCAAACAACAGGAGGAACTGGGTGACCAGCATCATCCAGGTGAACACCGGGACGCGGAACCAAGTCATCCCCGGGGCTCTCATGTTGATCACCGTGGTGATCAGGTTGACCGACGACACGAGTGAGGCGATACCGAGGATCAACAAGCCGATGGCATAGAAGTCGACGCCATGGCTCGGCGAGAAGATCACACCGCTGTTGGGCGAATAACAGAACCACCCGCAGTCGGCGCCGCCACCGCCCACCAGCCAAGTGGAGTTGAGGAAGATTGCCCCGCCCAGAAAGATCCAATAGGTGAGAGCGTTGAGCCTTGGGAACGCCACGTCTCTCGCACCGATTTGGAGCGGTATCAGATAGTTGGCGAATGCTGCAGCCAACGGCATCACGAACAGGAACACCATGGTGAGCCCATGCATTGTGTACACCTGGTTGTACACATCGGCGCTCAACACCTGACCGTTGGGAACGGCGAGCTGGCTGCGAATGAGCAGGGCCTCCGAGCCGCCGACCACGAAGAAAAACATCGCGGTAACGCCGTACATGATGCCGATCTTCTTGTGATCGACGGTGCTCAACCAGTCGCGCCATCCGTTACCACCCTTGGGGCGGGTGAGCACACCAAGGGGCCGGTCGGCCAGCGCCACTTCGGCAGAGCCAAGACTGAGGGGTTTTTCGACTATTGCCATGATCCAGTCCCTCAGTTCACCTGTGTGTCTTTGATTTGCTGCATGCTCGGTTTCGGACCCAGCGTGGATAGGTAGGCCACCAAATCGGAGATCGTGTTTTCAGAGAGACCCAAGTTTGGCATGCCTCGCGGAATCGGGTCGGTTGATGCGTTGTCCTTGAGCGCCGCCGGATCACGTAGCCATGCCGACAAATCGTCTCGGTTGAGTGAGCCGTCGGCGTTGTAGAGATTGAGAAGCGCGCCAGCGAAGGTGGTTCGACTTGCGAGATGGGTGAGATTGGGTGCGGCCCCGGAAACCTGATTGGCACCCGTGTAGCTGAGATCGTTCACTCCATTGATCAAGTGACACGAGGTGCAATTCGAGATGAATGCCTCGGCGCCGCGGGCTGCGGCACTCGCATTGTCGGCCAGCGTTGCGCTCTCATCGTTGCGGAAGGCAGAAATGATCGCCTCGGCTCCTGCCGGTATCGCCGCGGGCCGCATCTGGTTGTTGATCCACACTTGGAAGTCGTGACTATCGACCGCCACGACCTGCATGCGCATTCGGGCGTGAGACAAGCCACAAAACTCAGTGCACTGACCGAAATAGACACCGGGATTATCGGCCTCGATCTTCCACGGGCTGTAACGACCGGGAACGGCGTCACGCTTGCCGTTGAGTGCCGGGATCCAATGGGAGTGAATCACGTCTCGCGAGGTGACGATCAGTTCGATCTCTTCGCCACTTGGCACCACCATCTGACCGGATGTGACGATGTCGGCCGGCGGCAGATCCTTGGGGCTCACACCCTTGAGATCGGCTGCGGTGATGTTGTCAGATAGGTAGTAGCGATATTCCCACCACCACTGCTGGCCGACGACAACAACCGTCGGTTCCCAGCTTTGACTGGTGCCGGCCACCTCGATCTCCATGGCATTGGCGTCGGTGGAGTTGACCGCGAAGTGGGTGATCAGAGTGCCGACCGCAATCACTGCCATGATCATCGCCGGAAGGATGGTCCAACCGATCTCGAGCGTGCTGTTGCCGTGAATCTGATCGGGAAATTCGTCGCTGTCGGGCGGGCCCGAGTGGAACCTGTATGCGATGTAGAAAACCGCAACAAAGACCATCAGGAGGATCACGCCGCCGGCAATGAACACCCAGTTCGACAAGGTGTTGATTTCCCTCGACACCGGCCCCTTCGGCTTGAGCGTGTCGAGTTCGGCGTTGCTTGCGCATCCCGACAGAAACAATCCCATGAGCAGGAAGAAACCGAGGAATGATGTCCGTCGGTTCGGCTTGAGCATTGATACTCCTTGCGTCAGGGGCCCACGACTCATGGCCCCCTGCCGGTTTGATGTGGAATTTCTCACAGGCCCGCTCCCGAGCTCACCGACGCTGTGCCAGACAGCCCCACGTGGGACAGGGATGTGTCGGCGATCTGCTCGATCGCGCCGGAGTGGTCGTCATGATGCTCTGAAAACGAACGCTCGCCAATCGCTGCGGCCACGATGCCACCAGCAAGGATCGCCACGCCAACCGCCAGCGCCAGACCCGCCACCAGATTCTTTCCGAGATTTGGCTTGGCCGCGTACAAAGCGGCGATGGCAAGAATCACCACTGCCGCAATGCCGGCAACGGCAACCGCTCCGTTCTTGGGGACGGCCAACAGAATCCGTGACATGGCCAGCACCACCAGGGCCACCGCGGCAGCGCCCAGAGCCGGGACCTCAACGGGCGCCATGATGCGATTGCGCAACTCACGATTCGCCGCCGGATCGCCAGTGGCTCGATCGGCCCAAGCTGTCGTCATCCACTCGAAGGCGACAGCCGCGCACAAGACCAAGCCGGTGATGAACACGGCAGTGTTGATGACAAGTCCTATGGCCATTGCGCCCAGTCCGAAAGCTCCGACGACCGGCCAATGGTTGCCGGTTACACGCGGCGCAGTGGCCACTGATTCGACGCCGAGATAGTGGGACTGAGCGGCCGGGTCGGCATCGCGGAACACAACCAGCACCAGACCAATGATCATCATCACCATGGCCAACGACAGCAATACGGCGTAGCCGATGTGGTCACCGACGCCGCCTTCCCAACCCATCGAAATCGGGCCGGTCTTGGTGCCGCCAGTGGTGTAGCCGTGCACAACCGCAGCAGCCATCAACCCCAAACCGACTCCGAAATAGTTTTTGAAACCCGTTGTGAACATCAGCCCTACTTCGTGACGTAGACGACAAGCCAGATGATCGCCCACATGGCGACCACCGTGTTCCAAAACATCGCCGCGGCGGCGATGCCATCGCTTTGCAATGGGCTGTACTGTCCAACCAGCGCCCTTATGAACGTGAGAAACAAGAACCCCGCGGCGGCAATCAGGAACGCAGCGAACACGCCATTGATCACGAAGAAGAGGAACTGGGCCTGCTGCCCGGCTGCTCCGGAAGCTTCTCCTCCGGAGAGCGTGAAACCGGTGTCGGAGATGATGAACCACAATTGGTTGAACACCGCCGCCCCGAACAGCCCGGTGAGGCCCAAGGCCACGAACGAATTCGTGCGATCGTCCGCCTTCACTGCCTGCAGTGCCCATTGAATGGTGAACACCGACAGGATCAACGTGGCGAACACGAAACCCGCCGGGCCCATCTCGATACTGCCGGAAGCGAACCACTCCTCACCGGCGGCTCTGGCATCGGCTCTCTCCACGAGATAAATGCCAATGAGCCCGAGGAACAGCATCGCCGCGGCCGCGCTGGCAAACAGGGTTCCGACGACCACGGTTCGGGGACGCACGAGCTGCGGAGCGGTGAGAGCTGCGTTGGAGTCAGACATCAGCTTGTCTCCTCTTCGTTCTCGAGCTGATCGAGCAGGGGTGACTCAGAACCAACCTTGGCAAGTGGGCTCGCGAAGTTCGACTCAATCGGCGGGGATGTCGTGGACCATTCAAGAGTGTGGCCGTCCCATGGATCGTCTCCCGAGTGTGGTGCTCCGGACCCGAGCGCACCGATGAAAGCAGCCAGCACCCCGAGGGCACCGAGTGCCACAACCACTGCGCCGACGGCAGACACCAGGTTGAGAGCATCGGCGGTGGAACTCGTTGGAGTGGCAAGCAAGAAGTCGGACGACTCCATGAAACCGCTCACAACATCGGTGATCCCGAGCACGAGGGCGCCGAGAATCAGATCAAGCACTGCCAATTTGCCGATCGTTGGCGAGATCGAATGACCCGTGATCTTGGATGACCAGAACCAGAGACCCGCGACCCCAGCCGTGATCGCTGCCAGCATCACCAGGTTGAACACTCCGGTCGTGGTGGAACGTTCGATCAGGTGGAAGGGCTGAATCACTCGAAGCGCCCCACTCACCGCACCTGCGAGCAGCACGAGAGCGGCACCAAGCGCGGCGATCAGATGGGTGTCGCTGATCCGGATGCCCTCGCCGCCGGCAAGCGTGGCAGCCGCCCCGGCCAACGAGCCCAGCACGGGTATGACGACGATCAATCCGAACGAGATGAAGACGAACTGCTCCGTGCCATCGTGAAAGAACGGCTGGGACCATGCGCCGATCGAGAAGAGGCCGAACAGCGCGGTGAGGCCGAGCATTACCGAATGATTGATGTGGCGGACGCCCGCGGCCACCGGAACGATCGTGCCAAGCACCCCCACCACCGGGATGGCCCAGGCAAAGACCTGTGGCTGAGAGACCAGCCAGTCGAGCTGCTCCCAAATTGCCGTTGCTCCGAGCACGGCCTCCGGGTTGCCGAACATGCCGGGACCGCCGTGATGAAGATCGACATAAGCGAGCAGAAGGTTGGCCAGAGCAACCGGCAAGGTGATGATCCAGACCGACGCCGCCACCAGCATCGACCAGCTGAACAATGGAACTCGGGCGAGATTCATTCCCGAGGTGCGCATCGACACCACAGTCGTCGCGATGCAAATTGAGGCGAGCATCAATCCGAGGATCAACATGCCGGTGCCGACAAGTGTGAGTGAGATGGCGTCGGCTTCATCCGCGGTCACGCCATCAAGTGCACCCCAGCCACCTCCAACGAAAACCGCGGCGATGGTGATTCCGGCGCCGATGAGCCAAGTCCAGAACGCACCGAGAGCGGCTCTCGGGAAAGCCAAATTCGTGGACCCGACCTGCATCGGAACCACGACGGTTGCGATCCCCACGAACAGCGGCACGACAACGAGCAACACCAGCGCCACCCGATAGAGGCTCCACATCTGGAAATAGGCATTGATCCCGCCGTAGATGTCGATTTGGTCGGCGCTGGATCGTTCAAAGCCATTGATCACACCGAGGACGGCCACTGCAGCAAAGAGAAGCGTCGACACCGACACCCACATCAGTCCTATGCGCTTGTGGTCACCTGTCGTGATCCAGGAATACGGGCCGAATGCCACGCGCGGAGCAGCGATGCCTTCATCGGATGCCTGAGCCGTGGCCGGCGGTGAGTCGGTCATTGTCATCGTTGCTGTGGTCCTCCGAGGGCCCGCGAAAAGCGGGCCGGACAAGTAGCTGAATCCAGAATTGGGTGCGACACCCTCGCGGGGGCACAGTATCGACGGATGAGCCTACACATCGAACGGCCCGAGATCGAAAACCTCTTGATCAACGATTGTGGAGAGACGACTGAGCGTTGCTTCAAGTCAGACACCGGTACGTGCAATCTGATCCGCCGCCATGGCTCCGAAAAGTAAAACCAGATAGGTGATCGACCAACCGAATAGTCGCATGGCCTGATCCGGTTCGGGCCGACGCATCACTCGTAGGGCGAACCAAGCGAACACCCCGCCAAGTACCACCGCTGAAATCACGTAGATCCATCCCATGTCGGCCACCCAGGCGAACACGAGCGTCAGCGCCCACAAAACAATCGTGTAGCCCAGGATCTTGGTGGTGACCACCTTGAGGCTTTCGACGGCGGGAAGCATCGGAATTTCGGCAGCTTGATAGTCGTCTCGGTAGCGAATTGCCAAAGCCCAGAAGTGCGGTGGCGTCCAGTAAAAGATCACCATGAACAACACAATCGGCGGCCAGGCCAATTCGTTGGTGACCGCCGACCATCCGACCAACACCGGAACCGCACCCGCTGCTCCTCCGATGACGATATTTCGCGTCGACGTGCGTTTCAGCCACATCGTGTAGACGAATACATAGAACAGGGTCGCGCACACCGCCAGCACGGCCGACAACAAATTCACGAGTTGCCACAGCCAAACGAACGCGACCGCTTCGAGAGCGAAGGCGAAAATCAACGACTCTTTGGGGCTGATCTCGCCCGTGACCAGCGGTCGATTCTTGGTGCGATCCATTAGCCGATCGATGTCACGATCCAGATACATGTTGAACGTATTGGCCCCGCCCGCGGCGAGAGTGCCGCCGAGAACAGTGGCGACGATCAACCAGATCGAAGGGACGCCTTCTTCTGCGACCACCATCACCGGCACCGTCTCCACGAGAAGGAGTTCGATGATCCGTGGCTTGGTCAAGGCAAGAAATGCCGCCGCACGCGGCCGACTCTTCACTTGGGAGGGGGCAGTCACGGCAGCGAGGATACGGCGCCCGACGGTGAACTGGCCACCCTCATCGCAATGGTTGGTCCGCCGCCGGCGCTCGTACGCTCGGAGTCATGACCTCGCAGAGCGAGACAAGCGGAGGCCGACTCTCCACGCAGCAATACCGTAGGTGGACCACCTTCTCCTTGTGGTCACTTGCGTTGATCGTGGTCAGTGGCGGCGCTGTGAGACTCACCGCGTCGGGTCTCGGTTGCTCGGATTGGCCAAATTGTCAACAGGATCGACTGGTGGCCGACTTCGAATATCACGCGTTGATCGAGTTCGTGAACCGACTATTCACCGGGGTTGTCACCATTGCCGTGGCGATGGCTGTGCTCGGATCGCTGCGATTGATTCCCCGCCGACGCGAACTCGTTTGGCTCTCATTCGGACTTGTGGCCGGAGTGATTGCTCAGATAATTCTGGGCGGCCTTCTGGTCAAGACCGACCTCGACCCGCGATTCACCATGGGGCACTTCTTGCTCAGCATGGTGCTTCTCTGGAACGCCGCAGTGTTGCAACATCGCGTATCAGAACCACCACGACCCACCTCCGCCGATGGTCGAGATCACGACCGCTTCACCATCCTGATATGGGCGGTGTTCATCGCCAGCGCGGCGCTGCTTGTGACCGGCACCGTCGTCACCGGCTCAGGCCCTCATTCGGGGAGCGCAAAGCCGGAGGTGGCATCACGGCTTCCGTTTCTGGTCAAGGAAGTCACTCGACTTCACAGCATCACGGCAATGATCGTGTTGGCGCTCCTGATCGCGGCTGGTATCACCGCACGTCAACGTGGCAACGCGGCTGTCCTCCGTCGAGCGGTGGGACTCGGGATCCTGCTCCTGCTCCAGGGAGGGCTCGGGTACCTCCAATATTTCGCGGGCGTTCCCGCCATGTTGGTCGCCATCCACATTGCGCTGGCATCCATCACATGGATTGCGGTTGTCCGGCTCAAACTGGCGGCAACATGACCGCCCCGGTGATTGCTCCAATCGAAACCACCGACGAGAGTTCCGCCACCGACCTCGACAAACCCTGGAAAGTCATCGTGTGGGATGACCCGATCAATCTCATGTCGTATGTCACCTTCGTGTTCCGCAAGCTATTCGGATACTCGAAAGAGAAAGCCACCAGGCTCATGTTGGAGGTCCACACCACAGGCAAGGCCGTAGTGGCCACCGGCACCCGCGAAAAGTCCGAACTTGACGTGTTTCGTCTTCACGAACACGGGCTGTGGGCCACCATGGAGCGCGACACGTGACAACGGAGCCGACGCCATGAGCCCATCATTTCGCAGACGCTTCCGCCGCCACAAGGGCCAAGTCGTTGTCGCGCTACCCAACGAGGAGAGTGAAGCGCTCGGCGAGTTCCTGCAGCAGCTGCGTCGCATGCTCGTGGATGACTCCGATCCGAGCCTGCGGCGACTCAAACCGCCCGCCCAACCCGATGATCCCGCCTCCGAACTCGACTATCGCGAAATGATCGGCGACGATCTCCTTCGCTCCCGTCTGGACGCCATAAGCACAGTCGAGTCGGGGCTTCAAGGGGCCACGCTTGATGACGACGAAGCAGCCGCATGGATGCAAAGCCTCAATTGCATCCGCCTCATTCTCGGCGAACGATTCGAGGTCGAAGGGATCAACCCTGACAACGCCGACTCCGACTCACCCATGTCCGACATTTACCACTGGTTGGCATGGCTTCTCGAACAGTTGGTCGAAGCAGCGATGCCAGGACTCGGCGACTGAGCGCCGCCAGCCGGGGCAGGGTCAGATCGTGTACCAGAACCCGCCGGCGGTGCCCGGGCCGGTGTGAGCCGCTATCGACGGCCCGACCCGATAACGAACCATCTCCACTTCTACATCGGCTCGACGAAGCCGTCGCTCGATTCCTTCCGTGAAAGTCACGGTGGCTGGGTCGGCCAGACACACTCCGGCACGGATTGGCCCGCCGTCCGCGACGAATCTCTCGACCATCAAGTCACACAACTCGTCGACCGTGAGCGCCGTCGCCACAACGTCGAGATCAGATCCATGGCCGGCGATCACGACCACGCCGTCCGCCCCGGAAGGGAGTTCTGGATCAAAACGACCACCCGACCGAGCGAATTCGAGCGCTTGGATGATGAAAGCAGTGCCGATACGAGGAGCGATGTTGCGGGCTCCAACCGCCGCCTCGATAGCGCTACCCCCCTCAGCGATGATGTCCCCGGCCGCCCAAACACAGCACGACACGCCGAACGACGCAGTGCCGCTGTCAACTATGTGCACAGGCGAGTCGATGATCTCGGCAGCCAGGCGCGCACTGTTGATGGTGCCGGAATGCTGCTCCCCGACATGAATCGAGACAATTTCGGCGCATCCCTCCGATTCGAGACGTCGGTACGCCTCCAGAAACGCGCCGGGACTCGGCTGTGACGTCTTCACCACCGGCACCTCGCCGTCACCGAAGCGTGCCCAAAACCCGTCGGCATCCAGATCCACGCCTTCGTGGTATTCCTCGCCGTCGACGTTGACCACTACCGGTACCACGCGCACGTCGAATCGTCTGATCAGAGGTTCGGGGATCTGCGACGAGGAGTCGGTGACGAGGCCAATCATGTCGGTGAGTCCTGCCGGTCGATGGGTAATTCGGCGCGGTTGAAGTCGTCAACCCGTGCTGCTTCTTCCTGGAATCTCTTCGCTATCACGAGTGAACTCACGATCGCGGCTGCAGGCAGCGAAACCGTCGGCTCAACGCCACCGGGATTGCGGAGCTTTCGGCGCCACCAGATCAATGAACAGCTCACCCACGTCGCACTGGCCAGACCGGTCGCGACTCGGGTTCGTTGACGAAACCAAGGGAAGGCCGCTGTTGAGATGCCCACTGCCATGTCGATCGGCAGGTAGACGGGAAAGGTGGCCGCTACCTGACCGAGGCTCGTGGCAACTCCCTTTCCACCCCTTCGCTTCGGCGGGTAGCAATGACCGATCACCGCACTGGTGGCGGCCAAATTGGCACCCCGCCCACCTGCAAGCCGTAGCCCTATTCGTGCTGCAGCCGCTGCCTTTCCGGCATCGGCAACGGTCACAGCCACGCCCCATTTCTTCCCGAGCAGATGACTTGTGTTCATCCCTCCCGGATTGCCGGTGCCGTCGTTGGTCAGGTCAAGGTCGACGCGACCCGCCAACTTCGTTGCCATCTGGGACGACGGAAGCGTGCCGGCGACATACCCGAGGATGGCGGCCATGCAGAGACGCGCCGATGACTCAGTCGCGACAAGACGCGGTGGCGATCCGACCGGGAGGCTGTGGTTGCGCGAGCGGGACATCTCGTTTGGAACCGAGGCTACGTTCCATACATTCCCGTGTTGGCCATGCCTTGTCACCCTCTAGGCTGTCGGCCGGCCGGTTCACCCGGTCTGGCCCCCATCGTCCAGTGGCCTAGGACGCCGGCCTTTCACGCCGGTAACACGGGTTCGAATCCCGTTGGGGGTACGCCGAAGCGAGCGTGCGTCAGGGTTGTCATCGACACCTTGGGGCCGTAGCGTTTCTGCTTCGCCGACTCTCGAGTTGGCGAGTGGTCCCGTAGATCAGTTTGGAGTGATCGCCACCCTGTCAAGGTGGAGGCCGCGGGTTCAAATCCCGTCGGGACCGCCATTCGAAGCGCCGCAAATCGCGGTGACCTTCGTGGCCTGGTCGGGTAGCTCAGTTGGCAGAGCGGCCGCCTGAAAAGCGGTAGGTCACCGGATCGACGCCGGTCCCGACCACCATCCTGACGACGACCCGGCCTCTCGCCGGGTCGTCGACGTTTTGGCGGGCTTCATCTCAGGATCTGACGACACCTTCTGAGCGAGCCTGATCGGCTACGGCCACCGCAACCGCCGGCGCCACGGTTCGGTCGAATACCGACGGCACCACATGCTTGGAATCGAGTTCATCATCGGACACTCGACCGGCGATCGCCATGGCCGCGGCGTGCTTCATCCCCTCGGTGATCGATGTGGCCTTGGCATCGAAGGACCCGCGGAAGATCCCTGGGAACGCGAGCACGTTGTTGATCTGGTTGGGAAAATCGCTTCGCCCCGTAGCCATCACCTTGGCGATGCCGTCGGCGACCTCGGGCCGAATCTCCGGCTCGGGATTGGCCATGGCAAACACAATTGGGTCGGATGCCATGGTGCGCAGATCGGCAGCGTCGAGAAGGTTGGGGGCCGAGACGCCAATGAAGACATCAGCTCCAACCAGTGTCTCGCGCAGTGTGCCCGCCTTTCGATCGGCATTGGTGTGATTGGCGAACCATTCCTTGGCGAAGTTGAGACGATCCCGTCCACTGTGAATGGCACCCAAACGATCGCACCCCACAATCTCACCGACTCCGGCATCGAGGAGGATCTTGCCAATTGCCATGCCCGCTGCTCCCATGCCCGAAATCACCACTGAAAGATCCGACATCTCCTTGTCGACGACTTTCAACGAATTCAACAGCGCCGCAAGGCACACGACTGCCGTGCCGTGTTGATCATCGTGAAACACCGGTATGTCGAGGGCCGCCTTGAGGCGCTCCTCAACTTCAAACGCTGCCGGAGCGGCAATGTCCTCGAGATTGATGCCGCCGAATGTGGGAGCAACGCGCATCACCGTCTCGATGACTTCCTCCGGGTCGGAGGTGTCGAGACACAGGGGGAATGCATCAACTCCAGCGAACTCCTTGAACAGAAGCGCCTTGCCCTCCATCACCGGCATGGCCCCGAGCGGTCCGATGTCGCCCAAGCCGAGCACGGCCGTGCCATCACTGACGATCGCCACCGTGTTCTTGCGAATGGTGTAGTCGTGGGACAACGACGGATCGTCGTGAATCGCCATGCATACCCGCGCCACGCCCGGCGTGTACGCCATCGACAGGTCGTCGGCGTCGGCAACATCGCAAAGCGGGGTGACCTCGATCTTGCCGCCCTCGTGCAGCCGAAATGTGCGGTCCCACCAATCGAGGACGCTCACGCCGGTTACATCATGGACCGCGGCCGCCAAGTCCTCAGCGTGTTGTTCGTCACGGCAGTGGACGTCGATGTTTCGCACCACCACCTCACCCCTGGCTTCGAACCCGGGAATCGCGGCGATGTTGCCACCAGCGGCCCCAACGGCAACGGCGAAACGGCCAAGGGTTCCGGGCACGTTGTCGAGCGAGACTTTCATGGTTATGGAATATGCGGCTGTGGGTGCGTTCTTCACATAGCGAGAGTACCCAAACCCCGGGCCACAGGTGTCACCGGACGCTTGGTGATCAATCGCCGAAACCGAACCCGAGATCAGGGGCGCTCACCAGCGCAACAAATGGGATTCCCTGCTCCGCCGCCATGGCCTCACAAGTACCCCCGCGATCAACGATTGCCATCGCCAGCACTGGCTCCGCGCCAAGATCGCGAACAACCGCCGCGGCCTCCAGCAGAGACGACCCACGCGTGACTGTGTCTTCGGCAATCACCACCCGGTCGCCCGGTAGGAGCGCCCCGGCGAGCCGTCCCGTTACTCCGTGATCCTTCGAGTCCTTCCTTATGGAGAACGAACGCAATTCTCGACCTCGTGATGCCGCGACCGCGGCAATTCCAAACGAGACCGGGTCGGCGCCCATTGTGAGCCCGCCGATGGCTGTCACATCATCAGGAATAATCTTCAGCGCCTCGGCGCTCACGGCAAGCAGACCGTCGGGCCGACACATTGTTTGCTTTGAATCGACAAACCATTCGCTTCTGCGACCCGACTTCAGGATGAACTCACCACGACGGACCGAATACTGAAGAAGATGATCGACAAGAGTCTGGGATGCCATGGCCGGGACAATACCGTGTTCGACATGGTGGAATGTCGTGAAGAATGGGTTGGGCGACTTAGGCGCAACTACATATTGGGATATGAAACTGGCAAGATCTGACGTAGTATCTTTGTTTACCGGCGGCGCCACACGGCAAATAACCCACTATTCACAACACAGTATTTCTTGGAGAGTATCCATGGCACCCGCAAAAGGTCGAGAATTGTCACCGTCTCATAAAGCGGCAATGGCAGAAGGTAGATCGCAAAGCCGAGTCGTTTCCAAATACTTGGACGCCCTCGAATCGCACAAACCCAAGCGCGGTCGCCGCCGCACGCCAGAGTCGATGAAGGCAAAGCTCGCCAACATCGATGAAAAGATCGGTGAGGCCAGCGCCATCAAGCGGCTGGAGTTGGTTCAGGAACGTATCAATATCGAGAAGGATTTGGCCAACGCCGAGGCCACTTTCGATATATCCGATTTGGAGAACGCATTTGTTGCAATCGCAGGCTCATACGGAGCCAGCAAGGGAATAAGTTATGCCGCTTGGCGCGAGATCGGGGTTGCCCCCAACGTGTTGAAGCGCGCCGGAATCACCCGTAATTCCTGAATCGCCGGTCGCTCAAACCCTCACCTCGGCCGCGGCTGCTGCGGCCTCTGGGTATCTCGCCACAATCTCACCAACACGCGACACCACCACGGCGACCTGCTCGCCCGCCGTACCTGTGAACCCGATCGGGTCCGCCAACATGGCGTCGAGACTCTCCTGATCAAGCGGAATTCTCGAATCCTCGGCAATTCGCTGCAAAAACTCGCCGTCTCCCTGCCCTTGCCGGCGAGCGAGAACGGCTTCCACCGCATGGCCCTTCACAAGTTCATGCGCCTGCTCGCGCCCCAAGCCGGCATCAATCGCCGCCGCCAGAATCCTGGTCGTCGCCAAGAACGGCAGATCACGAGAGAGCTCGGCCGTCACCATCTCATCGAATACACCAATCTCTTCGAATACCCCCAAGGCGGTCTGGAGCAGCCCATCGGTCGCCATGAACGCATCAGGCAACATCACACGGCGTACCACCGAGCAACTGACATCGCCCTCGTTCCACTGACGTCCGGCCAGACCGGATGCCATAGCCAAATGGCCGTCGAGAACGGTTCGAAGCGCACCCACCCTCTCTGACGAACGGGCGTTCATCTTGTGCGGCATGGCCGATGATCCAACCTGACCCGGGCGGAAACCTTCGGTGACCAACTCGTTGCCCGCCATCAGTCGAATTGTCGTGGCCGCGCTGGCCGGCCCGCACACCGACTGCACCAAGGCCGAGACGACATCAAGGTCCAGTGAACGCGGATACACCTGACCAACACTCGTCAGGACATGGTCGAAGCCGAGATGAGCAGCAATTTCTTTCTCGAGTTCGTCGACCTTTGACACGTCGCCCAATAGATCTAATTGATCGAGACGAGTGCCAACCGGGCCCTTGATACCCCGCAGGGGATATCTGGCAATCAGAGAGTCGAGACGCTCGAAACCGATCATCGTCTCTTCGGCAATATCTGCGAATCGCTTACCAAGCGTGGTGGCCTGGGCAGCGACGTTGTGCGTTCGCGCCACCATGACCACCCCCATGTGGCTCTCGGCCAGTTGGGCCACCCTCGACAACACGGCCACAAGTCGAGATCTCACCAAATTGAGTGAATCTCGAATCTGAAGCTGCTCGACATTCTCCGTGAGATCCCTGGAGGTAAGGCCCCGGTGAATCTGCTCATGGCCGGCGAGATCACAGAACTCGTCAATGCGGGCCTTGACATCGTGCCGGGATACCGCCTCGCGACGGGCTATCGATTCGAGGTCGACGGTGTCAATTACGCGTTCGTAGTCCTTGATCACGTTCAGCGGGATATCCACACCGAGCCGGCGCTGAGCGTTCATAACCGCGATCCACAATTGGCGCTCGAGAATGATCTTGTTGCGAGCCGACCAGACGGCGTTCATGGCGCTGCTCGCGTAGCGCTGAGAAAGGACGTTCGGACTCGGGTCAGACATATTGGGGTCTCCCTCGATTTGGGCCGACAGTTTTCGAAAATAACTTCGTTATGCCCATTAAGTATTGGACAACATGCTCCGACAGGAATAGAGCGCAACCAGGGAGTGGCACATGGGTCCGGATATCACCGGCCGTTGCAGAAATCACAGCTTCGACTTCGCGGAATCTGTGTGTCGCCGATGCGGACTGGAATTCTGTGACGACTGCGTCGTGAGACCGTTCGGCAAATCCAAACCGTTCTGCAAGGATTGCGCCATGGTTTTGGGGGGCGTGAAGACCCATGGGATCCGTCCGCCGATGACAAGCAAGCAGATTCGCAGCCGAGTGAAGGCCTTCTCCAAGCGGACGCCATCGCGGACTCGCGTCGAGGCCGCGGTTCAGGAACTGATACCCGCTCCGATGATGGTTCCGACAATTGCCGTGACAGACCCGGCCGCTGGGGTTGCGCCGCCAATCGACTGGAGTCGGCCGTTCGGCTGAGCGCATCGAATCAGGCGGCCCGATCGAGGTACTGCCTGCGTCCGGGACCAACGCCAACCAGTCGGATCGGAACGCCGACCTCCTCCTCCAGAAATTCGATGTAGGCCGTTGCAGCCGACGGCAAATCGGCCGCTTTGGTTATCTCGGAGATGTCGGTCTTCCATCCGGGCAACTCTTCGTAGATCGGCTTTGCCGAGTGGAACGTGCTTTGGTGGTAGGGGACGTACTTGAAACGCTCTCCATCAGCCTCGTAGGCCACGCACACCTTGATCGAGTCGAGGCCGTCGAGAATATCGAGCTTGGTCAGAGCGATCTCACTCAACGAGTTGAGCCTTGCTGCTTGGCGCAGCATCACCAAGTCGAGCCAGCCCGGGCGACGACGACGCCCCGTGTTGACTCCGTACTCATGGCCCGTGTCGACAAAATAGTCGCCGATTTCGTCAAAGAGTTCGGTGGGGAACGGCCCCGAACCAACCCTGGTGACATACGCCTTGGCAATTCCGATGATCCGGGTGATGTCGCGAGGGCCCACTCCAGATCCGACGCATGCGCCGCCCGCCACTGGGTTGCTGGATGTGACGAATGGGTAGGTGCCGTGGTCGACATCAAGAAACGTGGCTTGGGCCCCTTCGAACAGAACATTTCCGTTGGCTTCGAGGTTTTCGTGAATCAGCGACACCGTGTCGGCGATGTATCCCGACACTCGCGGCGCACATTCATCGAGATACTCGGCGGCCACGGCATCGACGTCGATCGCAGGGCGGTCGAACACCTCGGTGAGAACCTTGTTGTGGTGGCCGAGAGCAACCTCGAGCTTCTTGCGGAAAATCCCAGGATCGAGGAGATCTTGCACTCGTAGACCCGTGCGCATCGCCTTGTCGGCATAGGTCGGGCCAATTCCTCGCTTGGTGGTACCCAGTTTTGCCGCACCGAGATGGCGTTCGTGGAGCGCATCGAGCTCTTGGTGATACGGCATTATCAGGTGGGCGTTGCCAGACACCTTCAGCCGGCTGCAATCGACCCCTCTCGATGTGAGCATGTCGATCTCGGCCAATAGCACTCGCGGGTCGACGACCACGCCATTGCCGATAACCGGAGTGGTGTGGTTGTAGAGCACGCCACTGGGCACGAGCTGGAGAGCGAAGCTCTCACCACCGACCACCAGAGTGTGACCGGCGTTGTGGCCGCCCTGATAACGGACCACCATGTCCATGTCGCGTGCGACCAGGTCGGTGAACTTTCCCTTGCCTTCGTCGCCCCATTGGGTACCCACGACTACGGTCGCTGGCACGGCGCTCTCCTCTCGAGGATTTGCGTTACCGCGGAAGGTTAGCGGCTCTATGCCGACCTGTGGCTGTTGAGAGCACCAGACGCGACAAGCGCGGGGCCTGAGCCCCGCGCCCGTCTCCAGGGTGCATTTGATCTATCAGATTGGTCAGCCGGTGAAGGCCGGAATTCCGTCGACTGCCACGGCCGGCTTGGCCACCTCGACAGCGCCCTTGACCGCAACCTTGGGATCGTCGTCGGGCTTCTCGGTGGTAGTCGGCGGCTTGGGTTCGTCCTCGGGCTTCTCAGTCGTAGTAGTCGTGGTCACCTTCGGCTTCTCAGTCGTAGTAGTCGTGGTCGATTCCGGCGGCTCAGTGGTGCTGGTGGGAGGAGCAGTCGTTGTGGTCGGCGGCTCGCAGTCGTCGCCATCATCATGTTGGCTACGAGAGCTCAGGTGGAATCGGTCCGAGCAACCGGGCTTCTGTGTGGTCGAAGTCGGGGGAGCAGTAGTGGTGGGAGTCGGATCACAATCATCGCCGTGATCATCGTCGTGATCATCGTCGTCCCCGTCAGACTCGTGATCATCGTGGTCCCCGTCAGACTCGTGATCATCGTCAGAGTCGTGATCATCGTCAGACTTGTGATCATCGTCG
>CAZHMP010000021.1:0-11652 GCA_964533595.1 uncultured Acidimicrobiales bacterium
GGCGGCACGTTCATCAGCGTGTTCACCAACGAAGGCATTCTCGACGCCGACAAGGTTGATCCTTCCTACGACGGATCACCGGCCCGGTTCATCGCCGAGGGTGGAAAGATCGCCCAGCAGGGATTCGCATCTGCCGAGCCCTACAACTACGAGAACGTCTTCACCGATTGGGGTAAGCCGGTTGCATTCCAGCTGGTCCACGACGCCGGTCTGGAGCTTTACTCGCAGACCTTGGCAATTCGTGAAGCAGACCTCGCGGCGATGACTCCGTGCTTGGAGCAGTTCATACCGATCGCCCAGCAGGCCGCAGTCGACTACTACGCGTCTCCGGCGAGAGCCAACGGCATCATCATCGATGCTGTCGAGAAGTACGCCGACTTCTGGAAGTACGACCAGGGAGTCGCCGACTTCTCCGTGCAGACCCAGATCGACCTCGGTTTGGCCAGCAACGGACCAGACTCGACTCTCGGCAACATGGACCCTGCTCGGGTCCAGTCGGTGATCGACAAGATCAGCGCGGCCGATGATTCGGCCCCGGCCGGCTTGACCGCTGACGACATCATGACGAACCAGTTCGTCGACATGAGTATCGGAATGCCGTAACACAATCCAGAAAAGGGCCGGCTTCAACCCGTGTGGGATTGAAGCCGGCCCTTTCGGATTTTTCGTCGGCTCAGCGGGGGTGAATCGCGGTCGCCTGGTCGGCGGATGCCACCAACACGCCGCCCCGGTAGGTCCGCCTCGACATAGGTGCGTCCGCAATTGCCGCACGGACCGATGTGGCGTCGATGGCCACGAAGTCGGCTGGGTCTCCCGGTGACATCGTGACGCGATCCCGGCCCATGATCGTGCGAACGTCGTTGCTCACGAGTCGGTAAGCGTGGTCGGGCAGAATGTGTGCCGTCATGATCATCAAAGCGGCCGTTTCCAGCGGGTCGCTTCTTCCCACCGGGTTGAACGGGTCCTGCACGTTGTCGGCCCCGGCAGCAATGGTGACGCCGGCATCGAGCAATGCCTTCACGGCGGTGAGGCCCCGCGGCATTCCCGTTGCACGGCCTCGGCCCTGCAGGAAGAGGTTGGTCTGGGGAAGAGGAACAATTGAGATGCCGGCCTCGGCAACCTCCCTCGCCACGGCCACCTGAACATCCGGCGATTGCATCCCCAAAGACACACAGTGGCTGGCGGTGACGGAATGTTCAAAACCGGTGTCGATCACTTGGCGGGCCAAATCGCGCAACAAGAGCACCGACGGGTCGAGCGTCTCATCGGTGTGAAGATCGATGCCGATCCCGGCCTCGGTGGCGGCCACGAGCGCCTGTCTGGTCAATTGTGCGCCGTCAGGGTCGAGATGAGGTGCGCCGCCAACAAGATCGACTCCGATCTCCAGCGCTTGGGCCAGCGCGGCGCGGTTGTCGGCGCCCTCCCGCCCGGTCATCGGGCTGTGGGTCAGAGCGACAATATCGACATCGAGAAGTCCATCGAATCGCTCCCTGGCTTCGCGAACTGCCAACACGCTCTGCACGCCCAGGTCGGCGCCCACATTGACGTGGGTCCGTACGGCGGTCACGCCGTGAATCAAAAGCATTTCCATGGCGCGCGCGGACCGTTCGAGCGTGTTTTCGTATGTGAACTCGCCGGCTTCGGCGGCGATCCCCCATGCTTCAATCGCGCCCATCAGGTCGCCGGTGGGGTTGGGCACACGCTCTGCGGTGAGGGCCTTGTCGAGGTGGGCATGGGGTTCGGCCATCGCCGGTAGTAGGAGCCAGCCGTCGAGGTCTTCGATTGTCACCTCACCTGCCTGTTCGGCTGCTGGTGGCCCGACGGACTGGATCAAACCGTCGACGACATGAATGTCGACCCGTCGTCCATCGCTCAGGGTTGCGTTGTGAAAGACCTTGTCCATCAAGTCTCCTTGGTCCGAATCTGTGATCCAGGCACGCACAACGCTCGCCCCGGCATCTGCCGCTTCGGTGTCGAAGGGGACCGCCGCCAAAGTAGCCCATCATCATGGGTCTGTTCTCGTCCAACGGCTTGCTCTTAGTATCGCTCCATGACCGATTCCCCCATCACCGACCTCCGCAGCCACATCGCCGCTCTCGAAGATGCCGGTGCGATGTCACGAATATCAAGATCGGTCGAACTTGATCTCGAGCTGTCGGATGTCGCGGCGGCGATGCAACGAGCGGACGCCGGGGCAGCGCTGTTCGAGAACGTCGCTGGGTCGCCATGGCCGATCTTTTCCGGCGCCGTCGCCAGTCAACGACTTGCGGCGATCGCCTTGGGCTGCGACGTCACCGAGGTGGTCGACCGGATGGGCCACGCTCTTGATGCCGCCAACGGCATCGAGACCAGAGCGGTCGACACCGCCCAGTGGCATGCCAACTCGGTGTCAGGCGCCGACGTCGACTTGGGAATGATCCCCATTCCGGTCCACTCCCGCGGCGACGGGGGCGCGTTCATAACCGGTGCCGTCACCGTCACCAAGGATCCGGTGAGCGGCCGTGGAAACCTGTCGTACAACCGAATGCTGCGCACCGGCCGAAACACGCTCGGCTTCAACGTCAACGAGTGGCGAGACGTGGGCACATTCATGAAGAACCGGCCCGATCCCGATGCGCCGTTCCCGGTGGCCCTTGCCATCGGCCTCGACCCGGCGATCATGATCGCCGCGGGCATACGCACACCAGTCGACGAACTGCTGATCGCCGGCTCCATTCGCGGCACGGGTGTGGAGGTCTGCCGGGGCGTCAGCGCCGACATCGACATCCCTGCCGCGGCCGAGGTCGTCCTGGAAGGGTTCATTCACCCGGCCAAACGAGAGCCGGAGGGGCCACTGGCAGAATTCCACGGATATCTGGGCGAAATGTGGAACAGCCCCACTGTCGAAATCACGGCCATGTCGTGGCGCGACAATCCGATCTATCAGACGATCGTGCCGGGGTGGTACGAACACATCTACATCGGCAACGTGTTACCTCGCGAACCATTGCTGCGACAGTTCATTCGCCATCTCGACCCAAATGCCGACGTACACATTCCTCCCTACGGCAACGGCTTCCTCGCCGTCATCTCGATCGATCGCGACAATCCCGGCACGCCCAGAAACCTCGCGATGGCGGCAATGACGGCCCACATCAACATTCGAAACGTCGTTGTGGTCGACCGTGATGTCGACGTGTCTCAGCCATCGGATGTGCTGTGGGCGATCACAAACCGGGTTCACTGGTCGGACGACGTTTTCACCGTCCCACACGCGCAGGGACACGAAATGGATCCGGTGGCCGACAAGCGGGGAGTGGGAGTGAAGGTAGGAATAGACGCCACCTACAAACGCGAGCGGCGTGAGTACGGAGAGCGTGTGGCCTACGCACCGGTCGACCTGGCGAAGTATCTCGGATGACCTCCACCCGAGTTGTGGTCGGCATCAGTGGCGCGAGCGGAGTCATCTACGGGGTACGCGCCCTGGAGATACTTGCCGAAATCGAGTCGGTGGAGACCCATCTCGTGGTCAGTGCACCGGCTCGCCAAACACTCTCGATCGAGACCGACTACGAACCTTCCCATCTGGAGGGTCTCGCAGATCAGACGTACGGCTCGCGTGACATTGCCGCTGCGATCGCGTCGGGTTCATTCCAGGCATCGGGGATGATCGTCGCGCCGTGTTCGATCAAAACACTCTCGAACGTGGCGTATTCATTCAGCGCCGACCTACTCGGTCGGGCCGCGGACGTGACCCTCAAAGAGCGTCGTCCGCTGGTGCTGCTGGTACGCGAGACTCCCCTGCATCTTGGTCATCTGCGACTAATGGAGCGGGTCACCGAGATGGGGGCGATAGTCCATCCGCCGGTGCCGGCCTTCTACAACAGGCCCGAGAGCATCGACGACATCGTCACCCACACGGTGGGCCGGGCCCTTGAACATCTCGGTATCGACCTGCCCGATCTCCGACGGTGGTCAGGGCCTGGCTGAGATCATCGACATGGTGGCGGCCATCAGACCGGGGGCGTCATCGAGATCGTCAATAGGCAAAAGGAACTCGTCGATGCCGTGCTCCGCCGCCAGTTCGTTGAGCTCGACACCGCACTCTCGACGGTTGCCGACGATCACGAATGGCTCGATCCATTCATCGCGGATCAGATGGGCCGCTGCCGGAGGTCCCCCGGAGCTCAACGCCTCGCGAAGCATTGCAACCTGGCCGGAGTCGATACCCAAGCGGTCTCGGATCTCGGGCGGCGAGTCGGGTAGGCGAAAGGTGAGATCGCGACGGGCAGCCTCGAAATCGGCGTCGTTGGTGACGAGTCGGGTGGAGTATGTGATGGTCATTCGGCGAGCCGAGTCGGCCCGGAGCGCATCGATGGTGGGTGCGATGAAATCCTTGTGGATGTAACTGAGGTAGAAACCGTCGGCAACTCGCGACGCCAACTCGATCATCCTTGGCCCGCGGCCGGCCAAGTGAATCGCGATGTCGGCCCGCGGAGCAGTCATGTTGGCGGAGTCGAGGCTGATGGTGCGCCCGGCCATGTCGACGGTGGATCCGTTCCAGAGGCGGCGGGTGGCTTCGACCATTTCAGCCACGGCGGTGAGCGGCCGTTGTCGCTGGATCGCCAGCGGATCGAGCGTCAGGCCTCCCCCTGCTCCGAGACCGAGGAAGGCGCGCCCGCCGGAGTATTCGTCGAGCGAAGCGACCGCGTTGGCAGTGACAGCGGGATGACGCGTGAACGGGTTGGTGATGCCCGGGCCGATCCGGATCGACGTGGTGGCTGCAGCGACAGCGGTGAGAGTGACGTAGACATCGCGGGTGGTGAGCCCCTCGTCGTAGACCCAACAACGACGAAAGCCAAGTCGCTCGGCCTCGGCTGCCAACTCGGCCACACGGGCGGCCGGTCCGGTCGGCATCAGGTTGACCGAGCCGACCAGGGGAGAGGTGCTTGTCATTGCGGGGATGCTAGTTGGCTGTCGGTGGGCGTGGCAGGGCCGTAGAGAGGCGGATGTCCGGTGATCGCCGCCCACCGGATGGTGCCGTATTCGAAGTGCCACCATTCGTCCTTGAACACAATGAAGCCGACGTCATGCATGTGGTGGTAGAGCATTCGCCGCGCGTCCCGCGCTGGGCCGGATTCGGATTCGAGTTGAGATGCGTGAGCCAGTTCGGTGGTGTCGTCGAAGCCGCAACCAAGGGCCAGCGCCACACCGTCAATGGTGAGGGTGAGGTCGACGGCGCCTCCGCTGAGATGGGGTGGAGGAGTGGTGGGGTCGGTGCTCGGTTGGGCGAATAGTCCTGGAGGAATCGTGGGATCGGAGATCGCTGCGGAGTAGAGCTCCTGTTGCAGGTCGAGAGGACGCCATGCGTCAAACACCGCAAGTCCCCATTCGGGGGGGAGCGACTCGACGGCCAGGACGAGACGCTCCATGGCTTCGGATCGCAGCAGCGTGGAGGGAATGGCGTTCTCCCATCCGGCATGCCAGTAGTTGCACAGCGTTCGTATGCGACGGTGTTGAACCGTGACGAGTGGGTCGTCGCTTGGCCGATCGACTCGGCCCGCGGTGGGCTCCACGAGTGGCGGAAGAGGATCAGCGTGCGTCAGTGCGAGGGCGCGATCGGCCGGCTCATCGGTGACCGGACGGGTGAAGTCTGGGTGATCGAATCGGGGCATGGGGAATGGTCTAGCAAAGTCCGACACATGGCCAAGCGTCGGTAGGAAAGTTTGGCGATGCAAAGAATTTCTTGACTCCACAAAACATAGACCCTAACATTCGGCGGTATCCAGCCAGGAGGTGCCATGGACGAATCCACCCTTTCATCGCTTTACCGCGACATGTGGCTCATTCGAGCATTCGAGCAGGGACTCGAATCGGAGTTCGAGAAAGGCAACGTGCCCGGCATGCTCCACACCGGGCTGGGCCAAGAAGCCACCCAAGCCGCGCTCGCCGCTCATCTCGAAGCCACCGATGCCTACTTCCCCGACCATCGATGCCATGGGGTAAACGCCCTCGCTCAAGAACGGCACCGCGGCAACGGCCGCAGCATCATGTCGGAACTGTTCGGACGATCAACCGGAGTGTGCAGCGGCAAAGGTGGAAGCCTCCACTCGGCCGATCCGCTCGCCGGCAATTACGGCAACAACGCCATCGAAGGTTCATACATGGCCACCGTCCTGGGAGTGGCACTGGCGGCGAAGATGAGAGGCGAACCCAAAGTGTCGTGCGCCATCATCGGCGACGGCACTGTCGGGAGAGGCGAGTTCCACGAGAGTCTCAACATGTCGGCCATTTGGGAACTGCCAACCCTCTACGCCTGTGTGAACAACGGTTATGCGATCTTCACCCCGGTCGGCAAGGGCCACGCATCAGCCGACATCGTGGATCTGGCCCGCGGTTACGGATTCCCGTGCGAACAGGTCGACGGCAACGACATCGAAGCCGCACACGAGGCAGTCGGGCGGGCCTTCGAACACATTCGCGGCGGCAAAGGCCCCTACTTCCTCGAATTCAAGACCTGGCGATGGCAGGGTCTGTTCACTGGTGAATTCCGACCGCCGGAAGAAGTGAAGTACTGGCGCGAGGAACACGATGCCATCATCATGGCCGGTGCCCGGCTCAAGTCGATGGGCTGGACCGACGACGACCTCGACAAGGTCGAAAGTGAGGCACGCGACATCATCTCGTCGTGGATCGACTTCTCGAAGAAGAGCCCGCCGCCCGATCCGGCCAAGGCCACGGCCGACGTATACGTGGGATTCGAGGTGGCGCCGTCATGAGCACCGACATCAAGGTCAAAAAGTCCACGATGGTGAAGGCCATCAATCAGGCGCTCGACTTGGGCATGGAAGCCTTCCCCGAAATGTTTCTCATCGGTGAGGACATCGGCGAGATGGGCGGCGATTTCGGCGTAACCCGCAAACTCTGGGCCAAGTACGGCGCCGAGCGCGTCCGCGACACTCCTTTGTCGGAAGCGGCCATCATCGGTGCCTGCGTGGGCAGTGCCATGGTGGGAATGCGGCCGGTAGCCGAGATCATGTTCGCCGACTTCCTGGGTGAGTGTTACGACCAGATCGTCAACAACGCCGCGAAGATGCATTACATGTTCGACGGACAATTCAGTGCGTCGCTGGTGATTCGAACGGCCTGCGGTGGCGGTTTCGGTGGCGGTCCCCACCACTCCCAATCAGTGGAGGGTTGGTTCCTCAACGTGCCCGGTCTGGTGATCGTTGCACCCTCCAACCCGGCCGATGCCAAGGGCTTGCTATTGGCATCGATCGAATCCGACGATCCGGTGTTGTTCCTCGAACACAAGGCCCTCTATCGCTCCAGGGGCGAGGTCCCCGAGGGCTATTACACAACTCCACTCGCCTCCGCCGCGGTGGCTCGCGAAGGAAGCGACGTCACGGTGGTGGCCGCCATGAGGATGGTGCCATTCGCCCTCGAGGCGGCCGAGTTGTTGGCCGGAGAGGGCATCTCGGTCGAGGTGATCGACCTTCGCACCATCCGCCCCTACGACGCCGACACAATCATCAAGTCGGTCCGGCGCACCGGTCGGGCCGTGGTGGCCAATGAGGCGCCGGGCATTGGTGGACTGGGTGCCGAGTTGAGTGCTCGAATCAGCCAAGACTGCTTCCACGAGCTGTCTGGACCGGTGGTGAGAGTCGACGGATCCGACACACCGATTCCGTTCTCTGACGATCTCGAACATTTGATACTTCCGGGGACCGATCAGGTGGTGTCTGCGATCCGTGAGGCAATGGGCCATTCAGAGAAAGGGGCATGACGGTGGCTGTGGAAGTGATACTGCCCAAATGGGGGCTCACCATGGAGGACGGCGCCGTAGTCGCCTGGCACAAATCGGTGGGTGACACGGTGACCGAGGGCGAGGTGCTGGCCGAGGTCGAGACCGAGAAGGTCGAGAACGAACTTGAATCGCCGTGCGCGGGCGTTGTGGCGCGAATCCTCGTGGAGGAAGACGACATCGTGGACGTGGGCACGGTCTTGATGATCATCGCTGCCGACGAGGCCGAAGCGGCCACGCTCGCGTAGATACCCAGCCATGACGGAGCCGCCCCCGACGCAACCGAGTGAAATGGTCAACACCGAACCATTGGGTCGGATCGGGCGGGTCATGGCTCGCAACATGGCGGCCAGCGTGGCCGAAAACGCGCTCAGCCGGGTCGGTCGCGACATCGACCTGACCGAGATCGCGACCGATCGGGAAACCCTCCCAACTCGCCCTTCGATCAACACCTATGTATTGGTGGCAGTGGCCCGAAGTCTCCAACGCCACACGCGGATCAATGGACACCTCGAGGCCAAGACGATCGTGATGCCCGACACTGTCAATCTCGGTGTGGCCGTGGCGGTTGAGGAGGGGCTGGTGGTGCCGGTCATCCACGACGCCCAACGACTTTCCTTCGATGATCTCGATCACCAAGTGGAGCAACTGGCCGCCAAGGCTCGGGCCGCCAAATTGAAGCTGCCCGACATTGAAGGTGCCACATTCACCGTGTCCAATCTCGGGATGTTCGGCATCGATGACGGATTCGCGCTGCCGGCTCCTCCCCAGGCCGCGATACTTCTCGTCGGTCGGGGAGCACAACGCTTCCAGCCCGACCAAGCCGGCCAACCGGTGCTGAGAACGGTGGCCCGATTCGGGCTGACCTTCGACCATCGGTTCATCGACGGGGTCACCGCAGCCCGGTTCCTTGCCGACATCACTGAATCACTCGCCGCCCCGCAAAGCCTGCGCAACGATCAAGGAGAACTTGGATGACCAGATTCGACGAACAGGTGGTGATCATCACCGGAGCCTCCAGAGGAATTGGCGCGGCCACTGCCAAGGCATTTGCTTCCGAGGGGGCGGCGGTTGCGGTCAACTACCGCAAGGACAAAGAAGGCGCCGACAGTATTTGTGAGGCCATCGCCGCCGACGGAGGCAAGGCGATTGCGGTGAGAGCCGACATGGCCGAGGAGGCCGACGTGATCTCGCTGGTGGACGAAGTGGAGCAGCGACTCGGACCGATCGACGTGTTGGTGAACAACGCGGCAATGATCGATCGGGCGACATTTCTCGAAGTCGACCTCGACGTGTTCGAACAGGTCTGGCGGGCCGACGTCAGAGGCCTGTTTCAGATATCGCAGCTGGTGGCTCAACACATGGTCAGAGACGACCGCACCGGCTCGATAGTCCACCTCAGCTCGATCGGAGCACGGCTCGCCTTCGGCGATCGAACCGCCTATCTGGCAGCCAAGGGAGCAGTCGAGAGCCTCACCAGGGGAATGGCTCTTGATCTGGCTCCCCATGGCATACGGGTGAACGCGGTGGCACCCGGGGTGGTGGCCACCGAGGCGCTGCTGGTCGGTATGCCCGACCCCGCGATCCAGGCCGCCGTGCAGAGCCATGTTCCGGCCGGCCGATTCGGTCGACCCGAAGAACTTGCGGCCGCGATCTTGTTCCTCGCATCGAGCGAGGCCAGCTACGTGAACGGCACCATCCTCCATGTGGACGCCGCGCTGGGCAGCCGCGAACCGGGACCGGCCAAATTCGTCAACCGCGATCAGTAGGGCACTGTCATGATCAGTATCAACCGTGAGGCGATGAAGGTCGTTCGTGAGATCCTCGCCAACGCCGACGCTTTGGGCGCCGGGGTCGAGACCCTTCCCAACGGCGCGACGGTGATCGACATGGGCCTCGAACACAAAGGTGGATGGCGGGCGGCTCGTCTCTACACCCTGGTCACAATCGGCGGTCTGGGTGAGGTGAGCTACGAGCCGTTCGTCACCGGAAGCCACACGCTGTCGGCCGTGAGGGTGATGATCGATCATCCTGTCGAGGGCTGTGTGGCATCTCAGATTGCCGGGTGGCGCCTGGAGGAGGCGGGCAAGGAACACGCGGCGATACTTGCCGGCCCCGGAAGGGCCCTCAACCGAACCAACCCCGATCACTACCTCGATTGGGTTCGCTACCGCGATGATCATCACGAGTCGGTGGTGGCCATTCAGACCTCGGAGAAGGTCCCGGCCGAGATGGCCTCACTCATCGCTGAGTCTTGCCGGGTCCAGCCCAGCGACCTCTACATCTTGATCGCACCAAATCGCAGTTTGGTGTGCGCGGTGCAGGTGGCGGCGCGCATTGTGGAGCAGACACTTCATCGCATGGCCGAAGAAGGGTTCGACTTGGAAAACGTGCGGTATGCAACCGGGTTCGGCGTGGTTCCGCCCCTGATCGACGATGATCTGATCTCGATGGGCCGCATCAACGACAGCCTCCTCTACGGCGGAATCTCAAACATCCATGTCGATGGAACCGACGAGGAATGCTCGGCCCTGGCTGAACGCGTGGTGTCGCAGGCTTCGAAGGCCTACGGCCGACCATTCGTCGAGATCTACGAAGCCGCCGACCGCGACTTCTACAACATCCCGATCGATCTTCACTCGCCGGCCGAGGTTCATATCAACAACCTCACCACCGGTCGCACGTTCAGTGCCGGCCGGATCAACCATGAAGTTCTCGAGGAGTCGTTCTTCCGATGAGTGGCAGGCTGAGGCTCGGCTTGCAGATCGTGCCCACCATGTCAGTCACCGAGATGGTCGACACGGTGAAGGTGGCCGAGGATCTCGGCTACGAATTCGCCATGGTGGCCGACGAGGGTCTCATGCACGACGTCTATGTGGCGCTTGCACTCATGTCGAGGCAGACATCGCGAATCCGTCTGGGTGCGGTCACCAACGGCTACACGCGACATCCGGCCGCCACTGCCGCAGCGGTGGCAACGATCGACGATGTGTCGGAGGGGCGGGCGTTTCTGACGTTGGTGGCGGGTGGCACCATGGTGCTCGATCCGTTCGGGCTGGATCGTGTCAGGCCATTCGCAGTGGTGAAGGATTCGATTGAGATCATGCGACGCCTCTGGAGTGGGGATTCGGTCACTTGGGAAGGTGACGTGTTCGCTCTTTCAGACGCCCACTTGGAAGCCGGTGCCGGGCGCGACATACCGATTTGGATGGCGGTGCGGGGCCCCCGCCTGCTCAGGCTGGCCGGTGAGGCGGCCGACGGAGTGGTGGTCATGGGGCGAGGTGATCTCGGAGCCGCGCTCGGGATCGTGGATGAGGGCGAGAAGGCCCAAGCGAGCGGGTTCACGAGGATCTATCTCGACCGTTTGGCCTTCACCCCTGAGATGTTGGCCGAGGCCAAGTATCTCTACAGCTACGCGCTCATGGATTCGCCCGACCGGATGTTGCGAAACATCGGCCTCGACCAGAGCCAGATAGATGAACTGGCCGACGCCATTCGCACCGGAGGTCCCACCGCGGTCACCGAGTTGGTCACCGACGAGATGGTGGAGGGATATCAGGTCGTTGGCACCCGAGCCGAGTGTGGCCTGACTCTCAACCGATTGGCCGACGACCACAATCTCGACGTATTCATGATCAACATCATTTCTCCCGGACTCGACGCCAATCGTCAACTCCTCACCGACATCGTTGCCATGACCAATCGCGAGGATCAAGGTCGATGACCACCACCGCAAAGTTGAGTGAGCAGGTCGTGGTCGTGACCGGGGCCGGTTCGGGGATCGGCCGGTCGGTCGCGGTGGCGCTGGCCGATCACGGTGCCATCTGTGTGCTGGTCGGACGCCGAGCAGCCGCCCTCGAAGAGACAGC
>CAZHMP010000021.1:11752-13387 GCA_964533595.1 uncultured Acidimicrobiales bacterium
ACGGTGCCATCTGTGTGCTGGTCGGACGCCGAGCAGCCGCCCTCGAAGAGACAGCGGAAATGTTGTCTACTCCCGCCATCGTGGTGCCCCTTGACATCACCGAGCCCGACGCGGCCGACTCGGTGGTCGAGTCGGCTCTTGCGATCCACGGGCGTCTCGATGTCGTGGTCCATGGTGCCGGGATTTTCGGGCAGCGAGAACTTGAAAACACAGATCGCGATTTCTGGGACAGGGTGATCAATCTCAACCTCACTGCCGTCATGGAACTCTCCCGGCAGGCTTGGCCGGCATTGCGGGAGTCCCACGGTCAGATCGTGCTGGTGAGCAGCATCGCAGCGGTCCAGGCTTTCCCCGGCGACAGTGCCTATGCGGTATCGAAGGCCGGTCTCAATGCTCTCGGCGAGGTGATGAAAGTGGAGGGGCGCGACGACGAAATCAGGATCATCACCGTTTGTCCCGGCCAGGTCGATACGCCGTTGTGGGACGACAAGGCCCCCGATTCAGTGCGGCAGCGCATGATGCGGCCGGACGGGGTGGGCGAACTGATCGCCTCGTTGGTGGTGTCCGATCGGGGAATCGACATCTCACCCGTTTTCATTCGTCCGCCAGTCGACCCTTGGCAGGATTCGTGAACGTAGGACCCGAATTGCGGCGGCGACGCAACGATCTGCGACTGAGCTTGCGCGAACTGGCCGAGTCGACCGGGCTGTCCACCGGCTTCTTGTCCCAGGTGGAGAACGACCGAGTTTCGCCGTCGTTGGCATCACTGGAACGCATCGCCGAAGCGCTGCGGATGCCATTGTTCGAGATCCTCAGCGTCGACGATCGCGACCCGGTCGTGAGAACCGACAACCGTCCTGTGGCGTCGTTGGAGGAGCCCGACGTACAAGTCAGCCTTCTCACCAATTTTCCCAACTGGCAGATGCTTCCATTTGTGCGGAGGCTCGCACCGGGTGAGAAATACGAGGCGGTACGTCTCGACCGGGCCCGTGAGGAGTGGATGTACGTGTTGAGCGGTGAGATGGAACTCGACCTCACCAACCAGAGTGTCCACCTGCTTGGAGTGGGTGATTCGGTTCATTTCGCGAGCGGAAGGCTCGTGTCTGTCAACTCGGTGGGTGACGAACCACTCGAGATCATCTGCATGATGACCCCCCCTCCCATCTGACCCACCAGACCCAATCAAGCAAGGATGCAAACCGTGAAACGATTCGAGAAGAAGGTGGTGGTGGTCACCGGCTCGGCCACCGGAATCGGCCGGGCCGCGGTCACTCGATTCGCTTCCGAGGGGGCGGCGGTGGCCTGCCTCGACGTTGCCGACGAAGCGAACACGGCCACGGCTTCGGCGGCCCTGGAGCTTGGAGCTCAGGTGGAGGCCCTTCACTGCGACGTCAGATCGCTCGAGGATCAGGAATCCGCGGTTTCGGCGGTGCTCCGACGGTGGGGGCGCATCGACGTGCTGGTGGCCAGCGCGGGAATCTTTGTTGGGGGTCCGATCGCAGAGGTGCCGCTCGACCGCTGGTCGAACATAAACGCCGTCAACCTCACCGGAGTGCTCATTTCCAACAAGGTGGTTGCCACCCAGATGATCACCCAAGGATCGGGGTCCATCATCAACATCGCATCGATGGCCGC
>CAZHMP010000021.1:13487-35444 GCA_964533595.1 uncultured Acidimicrobiales bacterium
CCCAGATGATCACCCAAGGATCGGGGTCCATCATCAACATCGCATCGATGGCCGCCAAGACGAGTTGGCCCGACTCGGCGGAGTACTCGGCCACCAAGAGCGGTGTCATAGGCATAACGCGGTCGGTGGCCATGGAACTCGGCCCTCACGGGATCACCGCCAACGCGGTGTGCCCGGGCAACACCCTCACCGAGATGGTGGCTGAAGTATCCGATCAGGTCGGAGCACGCTTGGGAATGACCGGCTCAGAATGGCTGGAAATGAGAGCCAACGACACTGCGCTGAAACGTCTGGCCGACCCGAGTGAGATCGCCGGGGTGATCGCCTTCCTCGCCTCTGATGATGCTCGCTATCTCACCGGTCAGTCGATCGAAGTGGATGGCGGGATCATCCTGAGCTGAAACCGACGGCTCAGGCGATTCGGTCGAACATCTCGCGGGTGATCCTGTAGACCGGTGGTTCGCCGGCGAAATGCCGGCGCAGTTCCTCAACTGCGAGTTCGCCCATCCGGGTGCAGTTCTCGATGCATCCCGCGGTGTGAGGGGTGAGAACGACATTGTCGAGGAATCGAAGCGGGCTGTCCGGCGCCGGAGGTTCCGGGTCCATCACGTCGAGAAACGCGAAGAACCGGCCCTTCGAGAGTTCGGCGACCAGTGCTGGTTCGTCGATGAGGTCGCCGCGGGCCGTGTTGATGAGCAGGGCGTCGTCGCGCATGATCTCCATGGCTTCGGCATCGATGATGTGACGGGTGGCCTCCAGCGACGGGCAGTGCAGCGACACCGTGTGGCTGCGTCGGAGCAGGTCCGCCAGGTCGACCTTGGTGACCCCGAGCCCCTTGGCGTCGTCCTCGGAAAGATAGGGGTCGTAGACGAGAACCTCGACCTCGAAGGCTCCGAGCAGTGAGATGACATGACGCCCCACGTTGGATGCACCGATGATTCCGACTGTGCTTCGAGTGAGCTCGCGGGCATCCCAGCGGTCCCATGCCGGACTGTCGCGCCATCCGCCCTGGCGGACGTGTTGAGACAAGGGGATGATCCGTTTACGGCCGACGATCATCATGCCAAGAGTGGTCTCGGCCACGTCGCGGGCCAAGGTGATACCGGCACTTGTCATCTGGATGTCGCGCTCCCAGAACTCGTCCGACACGAACCGCTTCACGCTGCTGCCCATGTGGGCCATGGCCCGCAGGCGCGGGGCGGCGGCAATCACACCTGCGTCGAGTTGGGCCACCCCCCAACTGGTGATGCACGCGTCGGCTTCGGGTAGTAGGGCCAACAAGCCATCGTGATCGGCAGGGTCGGGGGAGTCGTGGTGGACAACGTCGGCGAAGCTGTCGAGGTTGTCCCATGCTGCCTGGCTGAACATCCGACGGTAGTTGTCGCGTCCAATTGTGATTGCGACGGTGGGTCGGGTCATGTCGTTTTCTCCTGGGCCTGCGGACTTGGATGAGAATCGGGATGGTGAGAGGTGGCCGCACCTGTGGCGGCCAGTCGTGCCGCCCCAATCGCCGGCCAACTGTTGTCACCGGGAATGTCGACCGGCAACTCGGTCACATCAGCGATGATGTTCGGCCAGACCGAGCTGGCGGTGATGCCACCCACGAGCGTGATCCTCGAAAGGGCCAAGCCTGATGATGTGAGTTGCGCGAGCGAGTCGCGGACTTGTTCGGCCGACCTGATCATGATTCCCAGGCCTTGTTTGCCGCGGGAGTTGGAAGCTTCGATGTCGGCTTCGGCCAATTCGAACGTGTCAAGTTGGTCGGTCGTGTGGCCGGTGATTGGGCCGTAGGTTCGATTGACCCACGACCCGTACTCGGCACCCAGACCACCCAGATATTCGGATGCCGTGATCCGACCCGGCACCACGTGAGGGCTCACGTTGAAACGCGACGAAATCACATCGAGGTTGCGTGACTCGGCGACGGAGGTGACCACCCACGCCGTACCGGACCCGACCAGCACGTGACCGGGCTCCACCACGTCGAGAGCGAGTGCGGCACACGTTTGGTCGTGGCCGCCGGCGATCACGGGCAGACCAACGGGAAGCGAGCATCGTGACGCCGCCTCTGCGGTGACTCGCCCCAGCAGCTCGCCCGATGATTTGAGCGATGGCAAAGCACCGGGCTCCACGCCGGCGAGTTGGCAGAGTTCGGTGCTCCACCCGCCCTCGGACACGTCGGCGAGTTGCATGGCGGCAGCATTCGACGGGTTGGTCGAAATTGCACCTGTTAGAAAGGCGGTGACGAGGGTGTCGGCGCCGGCCCATACGGCCACGTCGTTGCGATCGGGCTGGTTGGCGGCGA
Source organism: uncultured Acidimicrobiales bacterium (assembly GCA_964533595.1). Classification (GTDB taxonomy): domain Bacteria; phylum Actinomycetota; class Acidimicrobiia; order Acidimicrobiales; family Aldehydirespiratoraceae; genus SZUA-87. Next base: position 15,793 of record CAZHMP010000021.1, read on the forward strand.
TCCAAGCCAAGGTCGCCAGGCCCAGGCCGGTGCCCGGATTCCAGCCGCTGATCGAACGGATCGTCGCAGCCAACGACGACCCGCGCCAGGTTTCGACCAACGTTGCACTTCGGCTGTCCATCCATGTGATGAGTTGACCGATTGGTGAACCGGAAGCATCGAGCCCGACGATCGAACCGCTCTGCGAGGCGACAGCCAGTGCGACCGGCTGCACGTCATCTGGGGTCCGGTGAACCGCGGCGTTGACGGCTTCGACAACGCAGTCGATGATCTGCCGTGGCGATTCCTCGGATCTCCCCGTCGGGTCGCTGTGCATCGACAAAGTGGAGGATGCAGCCTCGGCGAGGACCTCGAAATCGTCGGCGGCAACCACGACCTTCACTGTCGTGGTGCCGACGTCGACTCCGATCGTTGCTCGGCGGGTCATGCCGGTGCGTGCCCCGTGGGCTGCGTCAGCTTCCCGATGGCATGAGTGCCATGGCCTCGTCGACGCTGGCGTCACCGTGGACGATCGCAACGATCGCGGCCGTCATAGCGGCTGGGTCCGAACTCTGGAACACATTGCGTCCGATGGCAACTCCTGCACCACCGGCGTCGATCGACGCCTTGATATCGGTGAGCATGTCACGTTCGCTGCCGGTCTTGGCTCCCCCGAGGATCACCACCGGAACGTAGGTGGCCGAGGTGACCTGCTCGTATCCGGGTCGATATGGAGCCTTGATGAAATCTGCTCCCAGTTCGGCCCCAAGGCGGGCGGCCAGGGCGATGCTTTCGACGGTTCGGAGTTCGGGCGTGCTGTTGAATCCGCCGGGAACCATCTCGCCCAACACCGGCATCCCCCAGCGATGAGCGTCTCGGGTCATGGTGGAGAGGTTGGCCAGCGTGGATTCTTCCTTGTCGCTGCCGGGAAGGGCGGTTACGACGACGGCGTCGGCACCGAGCCGAAGAGCGTCTTCCACCCGGAAGAACAGCGACGACGAAGGGCCGTCGCTCGGAGTTCCGAGATTGGTGGCGGCGCCATCGCCTCGGAGTATCAGGCCGACACGATTCAACGCGGAGGTGAATCTGGTGGCGACGCCGAACGATGTGAGGATGGCATCGGCGCCACCGGCGACCACCTGGGCGATGGTGTCGGCGGGCTTTTCGAATCCGGGGCACGGCCCGTCGATCAGCCCATGATCGAGAGCGACGATCACGGCCCGACCATCGGATTGCAGAATACGGTTGAGTCTTCTTTGGGTCATTCGGTTCCTTTCAAGTTTCGAAAGAGACTTGGATCAGTCGAATCCGCCGGAACCGGCAGCGGCAACGATCGCGTATGTCTCCTCCATCAGTTTGACGTTGTCTTCGAGGTTGTCCAACAAGACGTCACCAAAAAATGCGTCGAGCCCGTGTTTGTCGGTGAGATCGCGGAGTTGGTTGGAACACTCGGCGGGGCTGCCCGACACCTGGTATCTCGCCAGCAGGTCGAGGGTGGCGAGGGGTTCGAGCAATTGCGGGGAATTTTCGGCGGCGGCTCGGGCAACCAGGGAGATTTCCGACTGATCGAAACCGAGCGACTCGAGCACTCGCGTGGGGGAGTCCATCAACACGTAGGGGAGGGTCATCCGCTGTTCGGTGAGCATCTCCGGCGTGTAACAGATGCGTCCGAGGTAAATGTGTTTGGGGTGGGGTCGGCCGGTCTCGACTGCGGCCTCGTCGACGATTCCGAAGGCGGCGCCAAGATCGGGTTTGACGGTGATGAGAGCGCCCTCGGCGCATCGACCGGCGTGGCGCAGCAGCATCGGGCCTCGGCTGGCAATCCAGATCGGGATTGACTGTGGGCCCAAGCCGAGTGCCGCTTGATCGAGTGAGAATCGAGAGCCTTCCCAAGTGACTTCCTCGCCGCTCCACAGAGACTGCATGATCTGCATGGATTCCGACACCGTGCGAAAGGGCTTCACGCGGGGGATACCCATGGGTGCGAGCACCATCGAACCGCCGGCCAGAAGGGTGACGAAGGCCCGCCCACCCGACATCTCGTTGACTGTGGCCAGTGCGGCGGCGGTGACGGCGGGGTGGCGGGTGTAGCCGTTGGTGACGGCCCCGATCTTGATCCGGCTGGTCTCGCGGGCAATTGCTCCGAGGCAGGCGTGTACGTCGGGGTGGAATCCCTCATCAGCGATCAGGCAGTAGTCGAAGCCGATTCGTTCGGCTTCCTTTGCCACCTCCACCACCATGTCCGGAGGCATGAGCGGAACGATGTGGGCGCCGATCTCGATCACGACGTTCAGCCCGACTCGGCCTGGCGATGCCCAAATCGCTGACCGCCGTCGACGGTGATCACCTCGCCGGTTATGTAGTCGGCCTCCACCAGGAACTTCATGGCGTTGGCCATGTCCTCGGGTGTGCCCCATCTGTGAAGCAGAGTGTTGTTGGCGGTTCGTTCGTACTTGGCGTCGGTGTAGTTGTGGGGTCGCAGAGTGGGCCCGGGTATGACGGCATTGGCACGAATGGTGGGAGCGAGGTCGAGAGCCAATTGGCGGGTGAGTGCGAGGATCGCGGCCTTGCCGACGCTGTGGCCGGCAAACCCCGGCCATGGCTCGAGAGCCGACAGGTCGCTGATACTCACGATCGCCCCACCACCTCGCTCCAACATGGACGGAGCTACGAGATTGCTGCAGTAGAACGGACCATGTACCAGGGTGTCGATCGACTGGTGCCAGATGGTGAGGTCGTCGGTGGGGAACTTGTCCTGGACGAACATCGAAGCGTTGTTGACGAGCACGTCGATTCCACCAAAGCGGTCCTTGGCGGCATCGACCATGGCGGTGACCGCCGCGTAGTCGGAAACACTGGCTTGCAGGGGTAGCGCTTCGACGCCCATGGCCTCGGCTTCGGCGGCGGTGGACGCGGCGGCATCCGCCGACGAGTTGTAGTTGATGACGACGTTGGCCCCGGCCTTGGCCAGGGTGAGCGTCATCACCCGACCGACCCGATGGGCGCCACCGGTTACGAGTGCAGTCTTGCCCTCCAGGTTCACTTCATGTCCTCCGTGTCGGTGCCGGGTTGTCAAGTTAGCCCACGTCCCGGCTTGTGAACTCCAGACCCGTGGTGAATGATCGGGTCAATGGCTGCAAGCCGCAGCCCGAGGCACGAAGGAACCCATGAACGTCAAATCACACGCACTTGATTGCATTCGCGAGGACGGGATCATGGCCGTGCTGCGCCAAGTTCCGGCAGATCGAATTGTGCCGCTGGCCGACGCTCTCATTGAAGGCGGAGTGCGAAGTCTCGAGATAACCAACGACTACGACCGTGCCCCCGACGACATCGCCATGTTGTCGGCCAGATACGGCGACCGAGCGTCGGTGGGATGCGGAACGACGTGGAAAGTCGATTTGGCCGAGCGAGCCGCGGCTGCCGGTGCCACATTCTGTGTGATTCCGGGGGTTGATGTGGCCACGGCCCGACGTAGTAGCGAGCTCGGAATGCTCACGATTCCCGGTGTGCAGAGCCCGGCTGAGATTCAAACGGCGATCACCGCCGGCGCCGACGTGTTGAAGCTTTATCCGGCCGATCCTCCGGGCCCTGACTACCTCGCAGCGTTGGTGCCGGCCTATTCCCAGCTCCCGTTCATGGCTACTGGAGGAGTCACCTCAGATAATTTGTTGCGTTTTTATGACGCCGGAGCCACAGCAGTGGGCATGGGTGACACGCTTTTTGGTGACATCGACAACCTTTCCGGGGTCGAGTCGCGAATATCTGCAGTTGTTTCGCTCGCCGGACAAAGGAACCGCTAGTCCTACCGACACACTGTTGGGCGTCCCGACCGGCTGACAAGCGCCGGCGGAAACAGTGGAGGGTTAGCGATGACGTCGTTTGAAGCTGAGATCCGAGAGACCGCCGGGTGGATGTCGAGCCCGCGATTCCAGGCGATCACCCGGCTCTACTCGGCCCGACAGGTGGTGGAACAGCGAGGGACCATCCGCAATGAATACGTAGTGGCGCGTGATGCCGCGGACGGTTTCTATGAACGCCTCCGAGAATTGTTCGAACAGCACAAGTCGATCACCACATTCGGCCCGTATACGCCGGGCCAGGCCACGTCCATGAAACGAATGGGCATAGAGGGCATCTACCTCGGCGGCTGGGCCACCTCCGCGAAGGGATCGGTCAACGAGGATCCAGGTGCCGATTTGGCCAGCTACCCCCTCAGCCAAGTTCCCGATGAGGCCGCGGTGTTGGTACGGGCGCTGCTTGCGGCCGACAAGAACCAGCAATTCGTTCGTTCTCGCATGAGCGACGAAGAGCGCGCCACCACGAAGGCTCACGACTATCGGCCGTTCATAATCGCAGACGCAGACACTGGCCACGGCGGAGACGCCCACGTCCGCAACCTGATCAGACGGTTTGTCGAGGTTGGAGTGCCCGGCTATCACATCGAGGATCAGAAGCCCGGCGTGAAGAAATGCGGGCACCAGGGCGGCAAGGTTCTCGTTGGCTCCGACGAACAGATCAAGCGCCTCAACGCCGCTCGTTTTCAACTCGACATCATGGGTGTGGCCGGGATCATCGTCGCCCGCACTGATGCCGAGGCTGCTTCGCTTCTCGATGGCGGATCAGACGAACGTGATCAGCCATTCATACTCGGCGTCACCAACACATCCGTGCCGTCCTACAAGATGGCGTTCTTGTCGATGGTGAAGGCACTCAGCGACGCCGGTGTCACCGAACTCAACGGCTACAAGTTGTATGCGGTGTCGGATCAAGACTCCTCGGAGGCCACGGCATGGCTCGAGTCGAGTGGCGCGATGAGTTCGATCCGCTCCGCGGCGGCGGCATACGTGGCGGGTACCGAGACAAGTGTCGACAACACGCTCGACGCAGCATCGGACGCGTTCCTCGAGGCCTGGGAGGCCGCGGCTGGGCTGGCCACCTACCCGAACGCCATCGCCGAGGCCATGAAGGTCAGGCTCGATGACGGCGACAATCTCGACATGAGCGTCGAAGAGTGGCTCGAATTCTCGGGTCATGTCGGGCACTCGGAGGCGAAGCGTCGTGCGCTGTCGATGGGATTCGACATCGACTGGAATTGCGAGCTGGCCAAGACGCCAGAGGGCTACTTCCAGATAACGGGCGGCATTCCCTACGCCGTTGCCAAGTCATTGGCGGCCGCTCCGTATGCCGATTTGCTTTGGATGGAGACCAAGACGGCCAACTTGGCCGATGCCAAGGAATTTGCCGAAGCGATTCACGCGGTCCACCCCGATCAGATGATGGCGTACAACCTCTCGCCATCGTTCAACTGGGACACCACCGGCATGAGTGAAGAGGAGATGCGCAGTTTCCCCGAGGAGATAGGCAAGCTCGGCTTCACGTTCAATTTCATCACCTACGGAGGTCATCAAGTCGACGGCATGGCGTCCGAAGAATTCGCCACCGCGTTGTTGGAGGACGGAGCGTTGGCGCTGGCTCGAGTGCAACGCAAGCTTCGCCTCACCGAATCCGAGTTTCGCACTCCGCAATCGCTGGTTGGTGGCCCGCGTCTCGACGCGGCGTTGAACGCGTCGGCCGGTCGGACAGCAACCACGAAGGCAATGGGTGCGGGGTCCACGCAGTTCCAGCACCTGGTTCAGACGGAGGTGCCGAAGTCGCTGCTCACCGGTTGGCTCTCAGAATGGGCGGCACACAACGGCATAGCCGAAACGCCCAGCGTGTCATTGCGGCCCAATACGGCTGGATCCGATCTACTCGAGCTGAGCCTGATCGACAGTTCCGATCGGTCGCTGGCGAGCATGACCTTCGCCACGATTCAGGATCGTCGCGGCCACAACATCTTGTCGATTCGTGATCAGCACACTGCCGACAACATGCGACGCAAGCGACTGATGACCCTGATGCACATCTTCTTGATCCATCGCTACAAGAGCGCCACCGTCCATTACGTGAGCCCCACCGATGACAATCACCGCCAGACCGAATCGATGAAGGCATTGGGAATGTTTTCCGATGTCAAGGACGAGGTGGGTCACATAATTGTCGCCACGGTCGACGCAGGCTGCATGGCGGAGCTCATAGATGAGACCACGGGCGCCTTGAGTCGCATGATCGACAAGAGCTAACGGACTACGCCCAGATGTCACCGAGCGTGTAGCCCTCGGGGAACGGATCGGTGGGGTCGAGCACGTACTCGGCCCTGCCGGTGATCCATCCCTGGCCGGCGATCGTCGGCACGACCGCGTCGAAATCTCCCACGGAGTCCAGCCCAACCAACTCGCCGGTGAACAACGTGCCGATGATGCTCTCGTTCACGAATGGCTCGTGGAGGTCGAGACGACCCTTGGCGTGGAGAACCGCCATCTCGGCGCAAGTCGCTGTGCCGCACGGCGAGCGATCGAACGCTCCGGTCCATGTCTCGGGTCGGTTCCAATCCAGCGGACCAGAGGCGACGGTGACCACATTCTTGAGATCGGCTGCAGGATGGCCGGGTGGTGCAGTGAGCATGGAGATGCTGACGTTGTCCATGCCCGGATTGTGGGGATGGGAAACCGGTAGTTGCTCAGACGCGGCCTGACGGAGCATCGCCGATATTCGGGCGAGCTCACGACCATTGGCGGGGGTGATGTCCACCCCGAACTGGGCGGAGTCGGCGATCACGTACCACATGCCCCCCCATGCGATGTCGACGACGGCAGGGCCAAGGTGGGGTACGTCGATCTCGGTGTCGAGGTGGACGGCGAACGCCGGCACATTGCGAAACTTGATCTCTGTCGCCTTGCCACCTCGGCATGTTGCGGTGATTCGCACCAGGCCGGCCGGAGCTTCGAGGGTGAATTCGGTGACCGGCTCAATCATCTCCACCATGCCGGTCTCGAGCAGAACCGTGGCCACACAGATCGTGTTGGTCCCCGACATCGCTGGGTACTCGGTTTGTTCCATGATCACGAAGCCGAAATCGACGTCGGGTTGATTCGAGGGAAACACGACATTGGCACACAGCGCCGGATAGCCGCGGGGCTCGCGCAGCACCAACTTTCGGAGGCCGTCGTCGTTGTGGCGCAGCCACGTCATCTTGTCGAACATGGATTCGCCGGGCGGGTCTTCGACACCACCCACGATCACCCGTCCGGGCTCGCCTTCGGCGTGAGCGTCGTAGGCGATCAGCTTGCGAATCGGCGGCTGAGAGTTCATGCACCGTCGAGCCTGCCACATGTGGACGAAGGCCGTTCGCGCCTATCGTGTTCAGTGATCACTAGAGCTGAGGCGACCACTGTCACAGATAGATCGGGACCTTTGTCCCTTACTGGAAGATATGTACGTACTTATCATTTCTGTATGCCACGAAATATCGTAATTCTCGGTGGCGGCACCGGTGGGACTCTCACGGCAAACCGCCTGCGTAAGCACTTCAAGCCGACCGAAGCGACCATCTCGGTGGTGGACAAGGATCGTGCTCACATCTATCAGCCCGGTCTGTTGTTCGTGCCGTTCGGGTTGGCGCACGTCGAAGACCTGACCAGGCCCCGCGAGCGCCAATTGAGGAATGGCATCGACTTCTACGAAGGCGAAGTCGATCGAATCGACATCAACGGTCGAAAGGTATTCCTCGACGACGGGCGTGGCCTCGTTTACGACGTCCTGATCATCGCCAGCGGCGCGAAGATCGTGCCTGAGGAAACCGAGGGCCTCACTGGCGATGGGTGGATGGACAAGATGTTCACCTTCTATGACGCCGAGGGCGCTGCCGCTCTGCACAGGGCCTATGAGAATTTTGAAGGCGGTCGCATTGTCGTCAACGTGGTCGACATGCCCATCAAGTGTCCGGTGGCTCCGCTCGAATTCTGCTTCCTCACCGACTGGTACTTCCAAGAGAGAGGTATCAGAGACCGCGTCGACATCACCTACGTCACACCGCTCGACAACGCCTTCACCAAGCCGCGTGCCGCCAAGGCGCTTGCCGGCCTTCTCGATGAGAAGGGAGTATCGCTGGTAACCGATTTCAATACCGGAGAGGTCGACGGAGTCGGAGGCCGCTTGGTGAGTTACGACGAACGGGAGGTCCCATTCGACCTTGCCGTCGTCGTGCCGGTGCATTCCGGTGCCGAATTCGTTGGCCGGTCCGAGGGTCTCGGTGATGGTCTTGACTTCGTGGAAACCGACAGGCACACGCTTCAGTCAAAGGCCGACCCGTCGATCTTCGCCATCGGCGACGCAGCGAATCTGCCCGCCTCCAAGGCGGGCTCGGTGAGTCACTTCGAGGGTGAGGTGCTGGTCGAAAACGTCATCCGCTATCTCACCGGCCAGGAACTTGATGCCAGCTTCGACGGCCACGCAAATTGCTTCATCGAGACGGGCTTCGACAAGGCTCTCCTTATCGATTTCAACTACGAGCAGGAACCCGTCGAGGGGCACTTTCCCACGAGAGTCGGCATGCCTCTGCTGAAGGAATCCAGAATCAATCATCTCGGCAAGCTGATGTTCCAGTGGTTCTACTGGCACGGACTCCTACCGGGCCGCGACATTCCCGGGATCAAGGCTGCCATGCCGCGATCCGGCAAACACCTGAACTGATTCGAGAAAGGAAATCCCATGCCCACAACGATGATCGCCAATTCAGAAGTAGAGGTCAACGAGGAAGGATTCTTCGCCAACCCGGATGACTGGAGCGAGGAGATGGTGCCGTCTCTCGCATCTGCCGAGGGCATTGACGAGATGACCGATGACCACTGGACAGTCATCCGATTCATGCGCAAGGAATACCTCGAGAAGGGCACCGGCCCGACTGTGAGAGCCCTCGGAAAGACATCCGGCGTCACCGTCAAGCAGCTCTACAAGTTGTTTCCGAAAGGGCCGGCAAAGGTGGCGGCGCGCATGGCGGGCATACCCAAGCCCCGCGGCTGCATCTGAACGTCCGAAAAACTCAGAAGCGAAAGGAGATCATGATGGATCTCAGCGAAGAGAAGATCTCGATAGTCATCTCTCAGGGAAGCCTCGAAGGGGTCTATCCCGGTTTGATCATGGCCAACGGAGCGCGAGCGGAGGGAATGGAGGCCAATCTCTTCTTCACCTTCTTCGGCCTTGATGCCATTCACAAGAAGCACCAGTCTCATATCAAGGTCGCCACAGTCGGAAATCCAGCTCTTCACGTGCCCACGTGGGCCGGAGGTCTCCCAGGGGTTTCCTCCGCCATGACCCAGGTGATGGAACGAAAGATGGACAAGCTCGACATTCCGTCGATACCGGAATTCGTTGAACTGATCTCAGACACCGGAGCCGGGCTCTACGCGTGCAAGGCATCGGTCGATCTGTTCGGCCTCGACACCGGCGATTTCATCGAGGGAGTCGACGACGTCATCACCGTTGGTGAGTTCTACGAGATGGCCCAAGGCGGCCACATCGTTTTCACGTGATTTGATTCGATGACGCCCAAGGGTGAGACCGAGGCCGTTTCTGGTCAGCGGGACCATTGGGAGTCGACCTTCGCGGGCAATCGAAGCATGTACGGGCGTCTTGCCAGTCGAGCCGCGCTTGCCGCATCGGCAAGATTTGGTGAAATCGGTGCTCACAGGCTCTTGGAATTGGGCGCCGGCCAAGGACGTGACACATTTCATTTCGCGCGTAGGGGACTGGACGTCACTGCGCTCGACTTTTCATCCGCTGGGCTGAAGGAGATTGACGAGCGCGCCGACGAGATCGGCGCGGTTGTCACCACCACATCGCACGACCTGCGGATGCCACTGCCGTTTGTCGATGATCGTTTCGATGCGTGCTATTCCCACATGTTGTTCTGCATGGCGTTCACCACCGATGAACTGGTGTCGATGGTGAGCGAGATCAGACGTGTGGTCCGCCGATCCGGGCTGGTGACATACACGGCACGTACCACCACCGACCCGCATTACGGCGAAGGCGTCAACTGCGGCGATGACCGATTCGAGAACGGCGGCTTTGTGGTTCACTTCTTCAGCCCGGAATTGATTCAGCTCCTGTCGGAGGGATTCGAGATCATCGATCGGTTCGAGTTCACCGAGGGCGACCTTCCGCGCCGGCTCGTATCGGTCACGATGCGAGCACTCTGAGGCCCGCCAAGGCTGTAGCGTCGCCAGATGTTCGGGCGACGTGCCAAGCGAGGTCTTGTAGACGTCGACCTACCAATCTTGTCTCGTGTCGTGCCCGGGTGGGTCCACCTGCGGGCCGAGCAGCAGGACCACATGGTTGCCACAACGGATCGACTGCTGAGACGGTTCCGTTGGGAGGCCGCCAACGATTTCGAGCTGACCTCCACCATGTGTGTGCATATCGCAGCACAGGCGTCGTTGGTGATCATGGAACTGGACGAGAGCGCCTACGCCAAGGTCGGCACCGTGGTGGTGCGGCCGACCAGCGTCATGCGCACGAGGGTCAGCGACGGCCCGGTGTCCGGCGTCGTCGAGGAGTCATCGATGTATCTGGCCGGAGAGGCCGCCGACGGCGACGGGCCGGTCGTCCTGGCCTGGGACAGCGTCGTGGCCGACACCCGACATCCGGGCCGGAATCGCAACGTCGTCATTCACGAGTTCGCCCACAAGATCGACCTACTCGACAACATCTTCGATGGGACACCCCCCATAGTCGAGCCGGCCCGAAGAGAGCGGTGGATCGAAGTCTGCACCGAAGCCTTCGAGAGATTGCGCGGCGGGATGCTCCCCAGCGGGCTACGGACCTACGCGGCCACCAACCCGGCGGAGTTCTTCGCCGTCGCCACCGAGACGTTCTTCACCTCGCCCGCGGCTCTGCGACAATCCGAGACTGATCTTTACGCGCAGCTTGTCGACTTCTTTCATCAGGATCCAGCGCGTCGGTCTGAGACCTGAGGTGCAAGACTGCAGCCGATGTCCGACAGACGATTCCGATTTGGTGTTCTATCTGCGGCGGTAATTGGGGTCGGGCTCCGGGTGATTTACGTGCTGACCGAGACCAGAGGTCGGTCCTCAGCGGTCGGCGACGCAACCATTTATCACCTACTCGCCAAACTGCTGGCGAGAGGCGAGGGGTACATCCGCCCAATGGAGTTCTTTCTCCTCGGGGATCGTGTAGCCACCGCGGAATTCCCGCCGCTGTGGCCAATGACGTTGGCCGGGCTCGATCTGATCGGCCTGGACCGACCGGGCGAGCATCGTCTCGTGGGAGCACTCATCGGCGGAGCAACGATCATCGTGATGGGCCTACTTGGTGAAGTAGTTGGCGGCCGCACTGTGGGTGTGGTGTCGGCTGTCGTTGCGGCCGTCTATCCGCAGTTGATCGTTTTCGACGTGTCGCTTCTCAGCGAAGGTCTCTTCCTCTTCCTGGTGGCCACAACGTTGCTGGGTGTGTTCAAAGCCCGCGCTGTGTCAGGTGCGAGCGCCGGCAGGTGGTGGCTGTTGGCCAGCGCAGCTCTGGGACTTGCTGCCATCACTCGAACCGAATCTGTTTTGCTTGTGCCGTTGTTGATCGTGCCGGCCGCACGGCACGTTGATCGTCGAGTTTGGTTGCGAACCGCTGCGATCGGTTCGGCCGGTGTGCTGCTCACGTTGGGGGCATGGACCGTGCGAAACGCGATATCGCTCGGACACCCTCAGCCGTTCACCAACAACAGTGGCACTCTCATCGCCGGCTCGAATTGTGACGAGGTGTACAGCGGCTTTCGGACCGGCCTTTGGTGGTTCGACTGCGTGCCGACAATTCAGTTTCAACTCAACGATGAGGTGGAGGGTGCTGCCATCCAGCGCGATGCCGGTATTTCGTATGCCACCGATCATCTCTCCGAACTACCAAAGGTCGCGGTCGTTCGGGTGGCGCGAACCTTTGGAGTGTGGGATGTCCGGACCCAGTTGTTCTTCGAGAGTTTCGAGGGTCGCAACTACGATTGGCTGCGGGCGGGATGGTTGATGTGGATTGCGCTGGCGCCCTTGGCGGTGATCGGCGGTGTCGTTCATCGTCGCCGAGGCGCCGAACTGTGGCCTCTGATTGTGCCGATTGGAATAGCGCTGCTCACCGCGGCAAGTGCGTACGGGAATCAGCGATTTCGTGTGATTGCCGAACCTGGCGTCGTTGTGCTGGCCGCCGTCGGTCTGGTGGCGATTGCTCGATCAATCCGATCGGCTGTGGTTGCCAGAGGGAATCCAACTCAGGGAGTACACGCGCCCGGCGGATCGTTGTAGCGGGGGTCATCTCGCCATTGGCCCGCCCACCACTCGTCGGGTGTCACCGCGGTGGTGTCGGTGAGCGATGCGACGAGCCGGCCGATTGCCAAGCCATATCGGGCCGATCCGTCGCTGCAAAAGTGACTCACGTCGGCCTTGCGAACCAACAGCTCGCCGTCTTCGGTGTCGATCCATCGTTCGGGAGTGCCGTCCGGCGCAACGATTGGATTTGGGTCGAGGTAGAAGGCACCTCCCTTCGATCGGTCGACCGCGTCACGAAAGAGTTGATTGATGGACAAATCAACGGGCACACGATCAACTCCCGGAGTGAGCGACGGCGCCAATCCCACCACACCGACCAGCGCACCGTTGACGGACAGCTCCTGAATGGCAGAATCCAGCAAGTTGGCGTACTCGGCCCGACTGGCCCCGCTGGAATCTTGTTCCAGTTTGGCGATATCGAATCGAGCCCACATCGTGAGCACCAACTCTGGATCGGAGTTAGCGACATTCTCGGAGAGGCTGTCGAAGGACGACTGGTCGAACAATGCGAATCCGAGCCGCGCATCCGCGGCCACCTCGAATAGTTCGTTGGCTTCGAGCGAGGCGACTATTCCGGGCTGAGCGTCGTATAGATAGGAGTCACCCACCAACAGGACGCGTAGAGGCCGGCCAGCCGATGGCGTTCGAAGCAGAGGTAACTCCGTTGGACTGGTGGATATCAGACTCGGAGCTGCTTCAACATCTCCACCTGGGGGTTCGGCCACTTCCGGCTCGGGCATGGTGGTGCTGACATCCGGGACGGATACCGACGCCGTGCTGCTCGGAGTGGGGCCGATGACAATTCTTGGCTTTGGCTGGGCAGTGGCCCATATGAGCGCGACGGCCACAGCAACGCCGATCGCCGGGAAGACGATGTGGGGACGAAACCGCCGAGACCAACTGGCTCGTGCCGGCCTTTCCACCAGCCGATATGAGGCGATCGTGGCTGCCAGCGTGAGTCCAAGTCGGACCATCAGCAATGCAGCGCCGTCAAGCCCGGTTCGCTCGGCGTTGAACACAACGATGATCGGCCAATGCCAGAGGTAAGCACCGTAGGAGACGACGCCCAATTCCCGGAATGGGCTGAGTCGAGCGAATCTCGCGAGTCGGCCTTCGGGGGCGGCGGTGATCACCGCGATGAGGATGGCCACCGCAACTGCATGGAAGAAGAACCCGCCGTTGAAGAATCCCAGATCGAGGGAACCGTTTACCGAGGTCCACGACCAGAACAGATACGCGATCGAAAGCGTGACCAAGACCGAAGCCCTCCGGCCGCGTGTTGCGCGCTCGAGCCAGGCATCACCGCGGTGAATTCCAAGCGCCAGCGCCGCGCCGATCAGTATCGACGATGATCGACTGATCGAGCTCAGGTATGAGCGCATTGGGTCGTCGACAATGAACACGATCGTCGTTGCAGCAATCAGTAGGGAGGTGACCATCAGGAGCCTCCGGGTGTTCCCGCGTCTTCCAAGAATCGGAATCACGATCAGAGGCCAGAGCACGTAGAACTGCTCCTCGATCGCCAAGCTCCACAGATGGTCGAAAGGAGATGGCGAAGTGAAGATGGCCCAATATCCGCCGCCGGCCGAAATGAACTGCCAGTTGGTGACATAGACCAGGGCCGTGAGGCCGGCATCGTGGATGCCGTTGAGTTCGTCGGGGCGGGCCGCCGTAGCCGCGTAGACAGCTCCCGCACCCACCACCATCAGCAGTGCCGGCAGCAGCCGCCACGCTCGTCGGCTCCAGAAGGCCCACTTGTTGATTCGCCCCGTGCCTTCCCGCTCGAGGAGCAGCAGCCGGGTTATCAGGTAGCCAGACAACGTGAAGAACAGGTCGACGCCAAGAAATCCGCCCTGGAGATATCCAAGGTGGAATGCGATAACCCCGGCAACTGCGATGCCGCGAAGGCCGTCGAGAGCCGGTTGATACTCCAATCGGGGCCGAGGTGTCGTTGAATCGGGGTCGGCAAGCTTCTGCCCTTCCCCATCTCGGGTCACAAGTAGTTCGGCGTCCGATGTGGTTCGCATCGTGGCGATGACGTTAGGTCGCGCAGAGGCCGTACCAACGCGACGAAGTATCCCGTGCCGGCGGTTCGGGAGTAGTAGTTTCGAAAGGTGCCCGGTCTCGAGTTGCCGACAACGGCAGTAATTCTCGTCGACGCTACGAGCGAAACATGCGAGAAGTGATGCATCTGAGGACCGGCTTGAGTCGACGGTTGCCCAGACGTGCGGGTCTCCTGTCCAACCGACGCGTCAACCATCTCGCCCCCGGCCCCAGCCCGTGGAGTCGGGTCAGGTTCGGTGCTGGGGTACTGGCGCTGATCCTCACAATCGGGGTGCTCGGGTATCGACTTCTCGGGCTCGGAATGTTCGACTCGATCTACCAGACCGGAATCACGGTCACCACGGTCGGCTTCGACGAGACAGGGCCCAAGGACCAAATCGACCGCGCCTATCGCGTTTTCACCCTGGTGCTCGTGCTCTTCGGCACCGGCGGCGTTCTCTACACATTGGGCATGATCGTCGAGGCGTTTCTCGAAGGAAGCCTCACCGACGGCCGACGGCGTAGGAAGGAACAACAAATGATCAACGAGATGAGCGACCACATCATCGTGGCCGGCGCCGGGAGGGTGGGCTTGGCCATCACTACATACGCTCAGCGTCACCGAGCCCCGGTGGTGGTGATCGACCGCGAGATCACCAATGACATCGGAGTGCCTGTGGTTGTGGGGGAGGCCACCGATGATGAAGTGTTGCACCGCGCCGGAATCGAGCGGGCGCGAACACTTGTGGCAGCGCTCAACACCGATGCCGACAACATCTACGTCACCATCACGGCTCGAGCGCTCAACCCGGACCTGTTCATCGTGGCTCGAACCACGCGGCAGGCCGATGAACCGAAGTTCCGTCGTGCCGGCGCGAATCGAATGGTTAATCCCCATCAGATCGGCGGAGCGCGTATGGGACGACTCGCGCTTCACCCTCACGTGGCCGGATTCATCGAAGACATTGTCCACGACGAGCTCCACGACGTCACGATGAAGGATCTCACCATGCCCGACACTTCTCGAGTGATCGGGATGACGTCTGGCGAACTGCTCGCCTCGCTTCGAACGAACCCAATGCTGGTGGCGATCCGCGATCCGCTGCTCCACTACCTGCCGAACCCGCCGAGCGACACACCGCTGGAAGCCGGGCATGTGCTGATCATTCTTGGTTCACCGGAGCAGTACGCGGAGATCTCGGCTGCAGTCAACGGTTGAAAGGCCGGCGAATTATTCGGGGTCTCTCCCCATCCAAAGATCGGGGTCGAGATGGCCGTTGACTGCAGAGGGGTCGAGTTCGTTGACCACTCGCCATGCCTCGTCGGCCCGGGTTCGTGAGTCCACGTAGGCACGATGCGCGCTCTTGGCGCGGTCCAGCAAGGCTCGGTCGGGATCCCGGCCGCTGGACATGGCGTTGATGCGATTCATCTCCGCCGCCACCATCAGAGACCCCGCCTCGTGATCGAGAGCCTCGGCTCTGGCTGTCAACTCCCTGGCTCGATCGACGGCCACGGCCAGAGCTGCAGCTTCGCTTTCGTCCGGTTGCACGTCGAGTTCGACGTCTTTGGCGGCCTGTGCGAACACAACCACGGGTAGTCGATCGACCAGCTCATCCACGGGCGAGTCGCCTGGGCCCAGAGGCGATCCTCGACGAACCCTCAGCGGGGCAAGGACCAGATCGGCCTCACCTGCCAGAGTCGTGAACGAGTCGGGCGACGCCTGCCCTTCAACGGTGGCGGGTATTCGGGCATCGTCCAGCATCCTGGCCACACTGTCGTGGTCTCGGGACGCGTTGGATGCCACCCAGACGTTGATGGTTGCGCCTTCCCACCCGGCTGTGCGTGTGCAGAGCCACGCGAGAAGCGCGAGCAGTTGACCGGATCGATCGTCTGACCACCACACGAAAATTGACCGTTTGGCGTGCCTGCGGGCTTCCATTCTCCGCCAGCCGGAATCAGGCGCATTCACGACACAGACGTGACAGCCGAAGCGCTTGCCGGTCTGGACCATGGTTTCGTAGTCCCCCGCGTTGGACCTGTCGGGATCGTCAGCCCCATACCAGCTGAACATGGCGAGATTTGGTCGAATGGCTCCGAGCCCGTGGGCCTGCAGCATTGCCGACACACCGGATTCGAGGTCGTTGGCCACAAGCACCTGCCCGTACGCCTTTAGGGAACTGCCGGCGAGTTCGTTCTGCAGTTCGAGATTCACTTGTTCGGCGCGCTTGCGGGTGACGGCTCCGTGCCCGGTGATGATTCGGGCGACGGTCGTGAACCCTGCACCGCCCTCAAACCACGAACCGACCGCCGTCAGCCGCTCGCGTCGTTGCGGATCGCGGGGGGCGAACGCGATTGTGAACGGTCGCCAGTCTCGGCCGTCATCGTTGAAATCAGACAGCATCCGAAGGTGCGATCGAACCTCCGAAGCGTGGCGTCCGCGGCTGCTGTCGACCCAACGAACTTGTTGGACGGATCGCTGTAGGTATGTGTAGAGGGCGAATATTGCCGCCCCGGCCAGGGCCCCGGCCAGCGGGTCAATGGCAATGATCGCGCCGACGCACGCGACGGTTCCGAGAAGGCTGAGGCGCCGGTCGAAGAAGCGAAACGTGGGCCTGAACGAGGTGGATGCAGCGCGCGTCTCGGCGTAGGTGGCGTAGTTGATCAGGCCGTAGCTGGCGAGGAAGAACATGGAAATTATCGGCGCAACAACATCGAGATCGCCGGCGGCGACTGTCAGCAAGGCAATCGCTGCAGTGAGGATGGCGCCTCGTCGTGGGTTCGAAGTAGGGCCGGAGCCCTCGGCGAATGGTTGCAACGGTTGGATGAGCCGGTCCTGCGCGAGCCGTTGAAGGGTCCGCGGCGCGCCGAGCATCGATGCGATGGCAGAGGAGAGCGTGGCGGCGATCACGCCGACGTCGATAAGCGGTGACGCCACCGACAATTTCCTCATGATTGCGGTGTCGGCCCGCAAGTCTGAAAGGGGCACCGCGGCGGCAAAAGTGATGATCACCAACAGGTAGATGACCGTTGAGACTCCTATGGCCCCAAACGTTCCGACGGTGATGCTGCGACTCGGATTGCGTAGATCGCCCGACATTGCGACGCCCTGGGTGAAGCCCGTGATAGCGGGGAAGAAGATGGCAAAACCAATCCAGAACGCATCACCTCCCACCGGCCTGGCAAGATTGTCGGAGAGTTGCGACGCGCTCATGTCGGGCAGAACGCCAATGAAGTAGGCGACGATCGCCGCCAGCAGGAATGCCATCACCACGTACTGCAAGCGCGTGGCGATGTCGGCACCGGCCCACGCGAGTGCGAGCAACCCGACGATCGCAGCCGCGGCGATCACACGTGGAAGCGCGGTGCTGTTGGATCCAACAGCGCTTGTGACCGCCTCACCCAGACCGATCGAGTAGAACGCCACGGACACCGACATGGCCAAGTAGAGGACCAGTCCGATGGCGCCGCCGAAGGCCGGCCCGAGAGTGCGAGAGATTAGGAAGTAGACGCCGCCTCCACCAACGCGAAGATTGGTTGCGATGGCCGACAGCGAGATCGTGGTGAGAAGCGATACCGAGGTGGCAAGGGCCATGATCAGCAGCATCTGCACAACACCGACGTTGCCGGTCACGAAGCCGAGCCTCAGGAATAGGACCAAACCGAGAATGGTGAGGACGCTGGGTGCGAAGACTCCGCCGAAGGTGCCCAGCTTGGCTTCTGCCCGCTGATCAAGGTCGGTCATCTTGGTGGTGTTGGTCGTTTCATTTCGGTTGGGACTGCACGGCGATCAACCTCGCATGGGGATGATCACCTGCTCGTTGAAGCGCAGGATCGGCTCCGTGTCGAGCGGGTTACCAAAATCCATCACGAAGTGACTGATACCGAGTTCGCGATATGTCGAAAGTAGTTCGAGAGATTCCGCTGACTCCAAGTCGGATTCCGGCAAAGCCCGCTCGACAGTGGTGGACAAGACAATGCTGTTCGGGTCTCGGCCGGCGTCCTCAGCCGATTGACGAACGATTCCGAGTTTGCGAACCCAGTCTTCACGGGAGCGAAGCGAGCAGTTCCACATGTCGGCTTGACGCCCGACCAGTGGCAAGCCGATCTTCTCGCCGGACGCGCCGACGCAGATCGGAGGGGCCTTGTCCGGCAGCGGCGGAGCGGCCGCCTCATCGATGCGGAAGTGATCTCCGTTGAATGAAGGGAGCTCCTCGGTCCACATCAAACGACAAATCTTGATCAGCTCTTCGAGTTGAGCGAATCTCACCGATGGTTTCGGGAATTCGTACCCGTAGGCCTCGTACTCATCGCCGCGCCAGCCGGCGCCGATTCCGAGAATGAAACGTCCTCCCGACAGAACTTGGAGGGTGGCGGCCATCTTGGCTGTGAGCGCCGGTGGCCGGTAGCCGTGGCCCAGAACGTGGTGGCACAGCTCGACGTTGTCGAACTTGGCGGCGAGCCAAGTGAGGGTGGTCCAAGCTTCCATGAAGGGATCGGACTTTGCGTCAAACCCGTAGAAGTGATCAGCAATCCACAACGAGTCGAAGTATCTGGTTGCGGTGGGGAGAATGTGCTGTGCCTGATGGACCACTATTGGCTTGTGGTCGCTCCACCGGTTACCGATGACAGGCGAGAGCCAACCAAACTTCAGATTGTGTTGCATCGTGTCCTTACCTGGTGGAAGTTGTGTCACGAATCCTGCGCCGCCGCCACCGATAGCCCATCAGCACCATGCTTTGCGATGAGCTCGCTCACCAGGCCAGTTGCCTTGGCGTCCGCCACAAATTCGTTGATGTAGTCGACCCCGACCGAATCGCGGTTGCGAGGAGTGCCCATCGCCTGTTGCACCGCCGAGAAGCGTCCGTCCAGTAGTCGACTGCCAGGCAGTTTGAGAGCGTCGGCCGTCAGCCTTGGACGTAGCCCGGCCAACGCATCGAGATCTTGTTCCACGAACGTTTGGAAAGCCGAGTCGAGGCTGTGAGAGTGAACCAAGTCGGCGCTCTCAAGATTTCGTTCGAGCCACAAGTCGTACGCGGCGCGCTTCTTGACCGAGATTCGCACTCCGGGAGTATCGACTTCGCTGAGCGTGGTGAAGCTTGATCCGGCCGGAACCAAATAGGTGCAGTCGATCTCGGCGTATGGGGCGGAGAAATCGATGTGTTCGGCTCGTGCCGGATCGGCACCGATGTTGCCAACATCCCACAAATCCTGGTTGGCGGCATCGGCAACATCGCCAGGGTTGGGAAACGTGATGAACTCGATTTCCACTCCGAGACGGTCAGCGAGCGCCGCTGCCATGTCGGGCGATACACCGACCGGAATTCCGTTGTCGTCAACGTGCGAGACCAACAGGAAATTGCTGAGATTGATACCGGCGCGCAGTCTGCCCTTCGGGGCAATGGTGTCGACGACGCTCTTGCTGGC
>CAZHMP010000022.1:0-17524 GCA_964533595.1 uncultured Acidimicrobiales bacterium
TCCATGAGGTGAAGCCCGCCATTGATGCCGATCCAGCGGAACGGTTCGGGTTCCCAGCGACGGGATTTGTGATCCACCCACGGAAGACCGGTCAGGTCGGAGTCGCGCTCGGTGATGAGATCGGCGATCGTTCGTCCGGCCAAGTTCGAAATCGCCACGCCCTCTCCGACATAACCGCCGCCCCACGCCATGCCCGAGGCGCGATCGAGACCGACCGATGGAAACCAGTCTCGAGGCACACCCAACACACCACCCCAGCGGTGCGTGATCTCTGCGCCCGACACTTGCGGCAGCAACTCCCGAAGCGTGTCGGCGATGAGGTCGTGCATCTTCGAGCGACGCTCGATCCCTGCGTCGATTCGGGATGCGTATCCATAGGGTGCACCTCGTCCACCGAAGGCGATCCGATCGTCGGCGGTTCGTTGGCCATAGATCACCAGATGGCGATCGTCTGCGAAGGTCTCTCGGTCGGCCAGACCAATTTCGTCCCAGACATCTTGTTCGAGGGGCTCGGTGGCGATCATGAGGGAGTAGAGAGGAACCATCGTGCGGGCCTTGCCGCGGAGGCTTTTCGTGTATCCCTCTGTGGCGCGAACGACCACGTCGGCTTTCACCCGGCCGTGGTCGGTGATGACCGCTCCGGACTCGATCGCCGTTGCCGCTGTCGACTCCACGATCACTCCGCCGAGTCTTTCCACGGCCTCGGCCAGTCCACGAACCAGCAGTGCCGGCTGGACCCTCGCGGTATGAGCGAAGAACACTCCTCCGAGCACGTCGGAGGCATTGAGTCGAGCCTTCGTCTCCTCGACGGTGAGTCGGCGAAGATCGTCTTCTCCAAACCCGAGATCTCGGTCGTGTTCAATTTCGGCTATTTGTGCCCGCAGTTGTGCGCCGTTGCGGGCGACCCGCACAGTGCCACCCTTCACAAAATCGCAATCGATGGATTCCGCCGATGCGACCCGACCGACCTCATCGACCGATTCCATCGCGGCTCGAGCCATTCGCACCGCCGAATCGTGATCGGCGGCGCGCAACATTGCGTCGTAACCGCCGGCAACTTCACCCACGCACCATCCGCCGTTTCGACCGGACGCTCCGAATCCCACGATGTCGCGCTCGATGACCGTCACGCGCAGGGTGGGGTCGGCCGTGAGGAGGTAGTACGCGGTCCAAAGCCCGGTGTACCCGCCGCCAACAATCGCGACGTCGATATCGGTGTCACCGTCGAGAGCGGGTCGTGGTGACAGGGATCCCGGAAGCATCTCGAGCCAAAGCGACCGGCGGCGGTAATCGATGTCTGTCTGCCCCTTGTCGTTCATGTTGTTCTCCTCACGAATCGAAACCGACCCCGAATCGGTCGAGCAGTTTCAGCCACGGTCCGCGCTTGCCCTGGTTGGCGTCGGCGTTCTGTATTGCCCTGCGGGTGACGGCAACTGCACCCCAACGCAACGGTTCGGGTGGAAACGGAAAAGGCTTCTTGCGGACCATTTCGAGTTGAGTGCGTTCGGTGGAGCGGCCGTGCACGAGGTCGAGGGCAACCCTCGCCCCGAATCGGCTTGCTCCGACTCCCAGACCCGTGTAGCCCACTGCCCAGGCCAGCCGTCCTTGGAAGCTCGTTCCCCAAGTTGCCGTGAACCTTGATGTGGTGGCAATCGGCCCGGCCCAGCGATGAGTGAACCGCAGGCCCTCGAGCTGGGGAAATGTCGTGAAGAAATGCTCCGAGAGCATCTTGTGGATGGCCACGGAATTCTCGAACTTGGGATCCACGCCGTTGTTGAAGTGATAAGAGGCGTCGTAGCCACCCCAGAGAATCCGGTCGTCGGCGCTGAGCCGGTAGTAGTGGAATTGGTTGGACGCGTCGCCAACACCCTCACGGCCCGACCATCCGATCGATTTCATCTGATCCGAGGAAAGAGGTTCGGTCATGAGCACGTGGTCGTAGACCGGTATGACGTGGCGACGGATTCGACGAACCGGCGGGTCGTAGGCGTTGGTGGCCACGATTACGCGATCGGCGGTGACCGAGCCGGCGATCGTGGACACGACGAGGGAGTTGCCTTCTGATGCAATTCCTGTGACCTTGGATCGGTCGTGGATCGTCGCGCCCATGTCCTCGGCCGCGGATTGCAGTCCCCACACGAGCCTGGCGGGGTCGACCAAAGCGGAGTCGCGTCGAAGGACCAGACCACCCAGATAGGTAGGGGAGTCCACCAACGCTCGCACGCCCGTGGAGTCGAGCAGCTCGAAGTTGTCTCCGGCCCGCTCGAACTCGACTGCTCCTTCGGCGAGCTCGCCGACTTGCCATTGCTCGGTGGCGACACTGATCTCGCCGCGCCGGTGAAAGTCAGCGTCGATGTTGTGGCGCTTCAATGTTGCTTCGATGCCGTCGAGGTTGTCTCGCCCGAGTCGGGTGAGAGTTGGCATCTCGTCGGGCCAGTGCGAGAGCCCGTTGAAGAGGCCGTGGGTGAGCGACGAGTCGCAGAACCCTCCGTTTCGCGTGCTGGCGCCGAACCCGCATACCTCAGCCTCGAGCACCACCACGCGCGAGTTCGGCTCGTCTTCGAGCGCCTGGATTGCGGTCCACAATCCTGTGAGGCCTCCGCCGATCACCACCAGATCGGCGGTGGAGTTGCCGCGCAACGGGTCTCCTTCTTCTGGCGCCCCTGGCTGATGAGGCCAAAACGCGGCCGGGCGCGTGTCGCTGAGTGCCTCGATTGCCCATCCTTGATTGGTCATGTTGCGGTGTTCCTGATCAGTGCTTGATCATGACGTGCTTGACCTCGGTGTAGTGCTCGAGCGCATACATAGACATGTCCTTGCCGTAGCCCGAGCTCTTGAACCCACCGTGGGGCATCTCCGAGACGATCGGGATGTGATCGTTGACCCATACCGTTCCGAACTGAAGGGCCTTGCTCATCCTCATGGCACGGCCCACGTCGGATGTCCACACGCTGGCGGCCAAGCCGTAGTCAACGTCGTTGGCCCACTTGATAGCGGTGTCTTCGTCGGGCACGGACTGCACGCTGATCACTGGGCCGAACACCTCACGCTGAACTATTTCCGAATCTTGGCCGACCCCAACCACCACCGACGGCTCGTAGAAGTAACCGTCGCCTTCGCGTGCGGTGCCCCCGACGGTGACTTCCGCTCCAGCTTCACGCGCTCGATCCACGAAACCGCTGACTCGGCCGAGGTGCGCGGACGAGATCACGGGCCCCATTGCGGTATCGGCGACCATGGGATCGCCGGTGTTCACTGTGGCGACCGACTCGGTGAGGCGGGCCACGAAGTCGTCATGAATCTTCGAACCGGTGATGACACGACACGGTGCGGTGCAATCTTGTCCGGAGTTGTAGAAAGCCGTCTCGGTGAGATTTGCCACTACCGCTTCCACATCGGCGTCATCGAAAACAATCACGGGGGCCTTCCCTCCGAGTTCGAGATGCACGCGTTTCAACGAATCTGCCGACGTTCGTGCCACCGATTTTCCTGCCCCGACGCTTCCGGTGATCGACACCATGGCAATCTCGGGGTGCTCGCACAACGCGACCCCGGCGGTGTCGCCGCGGCCACAGACGATGTTGAGCACTCCTGCGGGAAGAACTTCGGACGTGATCTCAGCGAATTTCATGGCTGAATAGGGTGTGAGCTCGGACGGTTTCAACACGACGGTGTTTCCCGCGGCCAGCGCCGGGCCAAGTTTCCACGTGGCCATGTTGAGCGGGTAGTTCCACGGGGCGATCGACCCGACCACGCCTAGAGGGTCGCGACGGATCATCGAGGTGTAGCCCTCCAGGTATTCGCCCGCGGCCTTCCCTTCCATGAACCGGCAGGCGGAGGCGAAGAAACGCCAGTTGTCGAGGGTGAGGTCCATTTCGAATTCGATTATCGACACTGGCTTGCCGACGTTTTCGCACTCGATCCGGCTCAGTTCTTCGATGTTTTCCTCCACGGCGTCGGCCACCTTGTGGAGTATTTCGCTGCGCTCGCGCGGGGTCTTCGCCGACCAGGATGCGAACGCAGTCTTGGCAGCTTGTACGGCGTCATCGACATCGCGGGCAGCACTGGATGGGGCTTGTCCGATCTCGGTTCCGGTGGCGGGATTGATGACGCTGTCTGTCGCTCCGTCTCGTGCCGCGCACCACGCGCCCCCTACGTAATTGCCCTCGACCATGGCTCACTCCTTGGTGTTCGTTGCTTGCTGTGTGAGGTGTTGGACATCCTCGCGGTTCGATGTCGAAGAATCAAGCGAAAAATGTGATCTATTCAAGCGATATGACACCAGCGATCTAATTCTACAACTGATTCAGTTGCGCGATTGGGCCAAATGGTGTTGAATCAGCACACTTATCGAGATCGCAATCGAGCTGGGGAGCGACATGGAGCACCAGGAACTGATCGACAACGCCCACCGACACCTCTGGGGGCATTTCACCAACATCGGCGAATCAGCAGAACACACCCGCGTCATCGATCATGGAGATGGATGCTACGTCTGGGATGACCAGGGAAACCGCTATTTGGACGGGCTGGCCGGACTGTTCGTGAGCCAAGTCGGTCATGGTCGACATCAACTGGCTCAGGCTGCAGCCGACCAAGCGGCAAAGCTTGCCTACTTCCCGATCTGGACATACGCCCACCCAAAGGCCGTCGAACTTGCGACTCGGCTGGCCGGATACGCCCCAGGTGATCTCAACCGGGTGTTCTTCACCACCGGTGGCTCCGACGCTGTCGAGTCGGCCTGGAAGCTCGCCCGTCAGTACTTCAAGGCCACGGGCAAGCCGGGGAAGCACAAGGTGATCAGTCGCTACCTCGCGTATCACGGCACCAGTTTCGGAGCGCTGTCAGTCACCGGACTCGCCGGAATCCGCACGCCGTTCGAACCGCTGGTGCCGGGAGCCCGCAAGGTCGCCAACACCAACCGGTACCGATGCCACCTCTGCGGCGACCTTGATGCGTGCAACATGTTTTGCGCCAACGACATCGAGCAAATGATCCTCAGAGAAGGCCCGGAATCCGTGGCCGCCGTGTTCCTGGAGCCGGTTCAGAATTCTGGAGGCTGTTTCGTGCCACCGGAGGGCTACTTCCAGAGAGTGAGAGAGATCTGCGACAAATACGACGTGTTACTGGTGTCCGACGAAGTTATTTGCGCCTTCGGCCGACTCGGTCACATGTTCGGCTGCGACCGTTTCGATTACGTCCCCGACATGATCACGTGCGCCAAGGGCCTCACGTCTGGATACTCGCCCATGGGGGCTCTGATAGCCAGCGATCGGCTGGCAGAGCCGTTCGCCAGTGCCGAAGGTGAAGACTTCCTGCACGGCATCACTTTCGCCGGTCACCCGGTGAGTTGTGCAGTCGCCCTCGCCAACCTCGACCTGTTCGAAAGCGAGGGCCTCTGTCAACACGTGCTCGACAACGAGGCGGCGTTCCGGGCTGCACTTGATGACCTCTCTGATCTTCCAATAGTCGGTGAAGTAAGAGGCGCCGGGTACTTCTATGGAATCGAGTTGGTCAAGAACAAAGCCACCAAGGAGAGTTTCTCCGACGACGAGGCCCACGAATTGTTGAGAGGTTTCGTTTCGCTCAGGCTCCTTGAACTTGGCCTGATCTGTCGGGCCGACGATCGTGGGGAACCCGTCATCCAACTCTCTCCGCCCCTAACCGCTGGGCAGGATGAATTCGATTTCATCAATCGAACGCTTCGCACTGTGCTCACCGAGGCGATGGGACGAATCGGTGCCTGAATCGGAAGGGATCAAGCTCGACGAAACCGACAAGGCAATAATCCGCGAGCTTCAAGTCGAGGGCCGGATTCCGTATTCGCGGTTGGCTCCGTTGGTGGGTCTGTCGGAGGCGGCAACCCGTCAGAGGGTGAATCGACTGATCGAAGGCGACGTTGTGCAGATCGTGGCGGTTACCGATCCGGCCTCGCTCGGGCTTCGCTACCAGGCAATGGTCGGGATCAACGTCAACGATGACGTCGAACGAGTCGCGGCGGATCTCACCAATCTCGAGGAGGTCAGCTATGTCGTGATCGTCGCCGGTCGCTACGACATTCTCATCGAAGTGGTGTGCACCGATTCAGACCACCTTCTGAAGGTGGTGCACCGAGACATCCGGGGGACCCGAGGCGTCACCAGCAGCGAAACGTTGAGCTATTTACGACTGGTGAAACAGTCATACAGTTGGGGGACAGACTGATGGAGTCGAGCACGCCCGCGGTCGGCATCACCGACATCACCAAACGATTTGGAGATGTCACCGCAGTCGACAATGTGTCGCTTGACGTGCACGACGGAGAGTTCTTCTCTCTGCTCGGGCCGTCGGGTTGTGGCAAAACGACAACGTTGCGAATGATCGCAGGGTTGGAGTTCCCAACCGAGGGAAGCCTCAAGATCTTCGGCGACGAAGTGGGCACGCTTCCACCAAACAAACGACCGGTCAACACGGTCTTTCAGAACTACGCGCTATTTCCGCATCTCAACATCATCGAGAACGTCGGGTTTGGCCTCAAGATGCAGAGAGTTCCGAAAGCCGAGATATCCAAACGGGCCCACGAAGCCCTCGAGTTGGTACGCCTCGGAGGTTTGGCCAAACGGAAACCAACCCAACTTTCGGGCGGTCAGCAGCAACGAATCGCGCTGGCCCGTGCCCTGGTCAACCGACCCAAGGTGCTCTTGCTCGACGAACCGCTCGGAGCGCTTGATCTCAAATTGCGCCAGGAAATGCAAGGCGAGTTGAAGGCGCTGCAACGGGAGGTTGGGATCACCTTCGTTTTCGTCACCCACGACCAGGAAGAAGCGCTCACCATGAGCGACCGGATCGGAGTAATGCACGACGGTCAGCTCCTTCAGGTCGACCCACCGGAGGCGATCTACGAGCAGCCCGTGAACCGTTTCGTTGCCGATTTCATTGGCCAGACCAATCTCCTCGAGGGCACGGTGGAGAGCGATGATGTGGTCTGCCTGGCCAATGGCGCCCGGGTGCCGGCCAAGAGCGGCAACGCCGCGGGCACGTCGGTGGCGGTGATTCTCCGTCCCGAGCGAGCCCATGTCGGGCCGCGAGGTGAGACCCAGGATGGGAGGTCCGGCGTTGACGGGGTCATCCGCGTCGTCACCTACCTCGGCAACTCGATTGTCTACCGAGTCGGTCTCGACTGGATGGAACTCGACGTTCGCGAAGAGAACAAACCGGGGTCGGTCCGCTACGCGGCCGGCGATGAGATTCGAGTGTCGTGGCGTGAGGACGCGATTGCGGTGGTGGCAGGTTGACCGCCGACCTCCAGCAGGCGACGCCCGAGTTCGAGCGGGCGGCCGAACGTGCCGCGTCGCGCCGCGGTTTTCTCACGGCTCTTCCCAGCTTCGCCTATCTCACGTTCTTCTTCGCCGTCCCGCTGGTGATCGTGGCGGTCTACTCATTTGCCACGCGCAACCGTTTCGGCGGCACGGACCTGTCCGGCTGGAATCTCGAGGGTTACCGGAAGCTCTCAGAACCAATAGTGCGAAACATTCTTGTGCGTTCGGTTTGGCTGGCCGTCATAACCACGGTGGTTTGTCTGGTGATCGCCTACCCGTTCGCATATTTCCTTGCCACCCGCAAGGCGTCGATCCGCAATTTGCTGCTCGTTTTCGTGATGATCCCCTTCTGGTCCAACTTCTTGGTCCGAACCTACGCATGGAGGGTTTTGCTGGGTAGCGGAGGCCCGGTATCGCGCATGACCGAGGCAATTGGAATGGGCGAGACCCGCCTGCTGTTCACGCCGAGCGCGGTGCTGATAGGGCTCGTCTACGGCTACCTGCCGTTCATGGTCCTACCCCTCTACGCAGCGATTGAGAGAATCGACGGGGCTCTCGTAGAGGCCAGCCGCGACCTCTATGCCTCGAGTTGGCAGTCGTTTCGAAGGGTGCTGTTGCCCCTCTCGATGCC
This sequence comes from uncultured Acidimicrobiales bacterium, assembly GCA_964533595.1. Classification (GTDB taxonomy): domain Bacteria; phylum Actinomycetota; class Acidimicrobiia; order Acidimicrobiales; family Aldehydirespiratoraceae; genus SZUA-87. Next base: position 7,930 of record CAZHMP010000022.1, read on the forward strand.
GGGTGTGATAGCCGGCTCGATCCTCACTTTCGTGCCGAGCCTCGGAGCGTTCGTCACGCCGGAGATCCTTGGCGGGGCCAAGACCACGCTCTTGGGCAGTTACATCGTCACGCAATTTCTGACGGCGCGCAATTGGCCGTTCGGCGCTGCCCTATCCACGGTTCTCATGATTGTGATGCTCCTCTTCACGGTCATCTACTTCCGGAAAGGAGGCCGCACGCTATGAGCACTACATCCACCCCACGCGGCCTGGCCCGGGTCCTGCTCACGGCAAATGCCGCTGTTGTGTATGCCTTCTTCTACCTGCCCATCGCAGTGTTGGTCTTCTTCTCTTTCAGTGACAGCCGCAACGTCGGCCGGTGGGGCGGCTTCACTCTTCACTGGTACGGCGATTTCGCCGACAACCAACCGCTGCAGCACGCGCTCAAGGTCTCCTTGAAGGTGGCGCTGGTGTCGACGATTCTGTCCGTGATCCTCGGCACCATGGCCGCTCTGGCCCTCGAGCGTGCGAAATTCCGAAGTCAGCGGATATTCGATGCGCTGCTCTACCTCCCTATCATCATCCCCGATGTCACGATGGCAGTGATGTTGCTGCTGTTCTTCTCGCAGCTCTTCAACGCACTCGACGTGATGTTCGGAATCCAACTGACGAAGGGCATTGGCACAATCGTCATAAGTCACGTTGCGTTCAACATCAGTTTCGTGTCGGTGGTGGTGAGAGCCCGGTTGGCCGGCATGGACGACGGACTCGAGGAGGCCGCGCTCGACCTCTACGCCAGCCGCTGGAAATCATTCCGCTACGTGACGCTCCCACTCATCATGCCCGGTGTTGCCGGTGGTGGATTGTTGGCGCTCACCATGTCGCTCGACGACGTGGTCATCACCCAATTCGTGTCCGGGCCGGGAAGCACCACCCTCCCCGTCCACGTGTTCGGCCTGATCCGCAGGGGCGTCACACCGCTCATCAACTCGGTTTCTGTCGTGATCCTGGCCGCGTCGATAGCGCTTGTCTTGCTGTCGATGCTCGTGCAGAAGGCGAGTGGAAGTTCGTCGGATGACGGAGTGGATGCTTTGATTGAGGTATCTGCCTAGTCCAACGACTTCAAGGAGGTTGACAGTGACTGATTCGCATCTGTCGAAAGTCTGGTTCTCGGTCACCGATCTGGCCATTGAGTCCGGATCTGGAACGTGGGTTACCACCACGTCGGGCGAGAAATATCTTGATTTCACGTCGGGAATAGCCGTGACTTCCACCGGACATTCACATCCCAAAGTCGTGGAGGCGATCGCCGGTCAAGCAGCGAAGATAATCCACGCTCAGGCCAACTGTTATCGCCACGATCTGATGAAGCCGCTGGCCGACAAGCTGGCAGACATCACCCCTGCCGGGATCGAGCGGTTCTTCTTCGCCAATTCCGGAGCTGAGATCACCGAAGCGGCAGTAAAGCTGGCCAAGCAGGCGACAGGGCGGCCCAACGTGATCGTCTTCAAGGGCAGCTTTCACGGCAGAACGCATCTGGCTATGGCGATGACCACGTCAAAGTCGATTTATCGAGCCGGTCATGCCCCGCTTCCGGCCGGAATCGCGGTCGCTCCCTATCCCGATCCGCTCGCGCCAGACGTCGACGCTGAGGTCGACCGAGCGCTTTCCGGATTCGATGATCTTCTGGCATCGGTGAGCGCACCAGCGGAGACGGCTGCGGTGATCATCGAACCGGTGCTCGGAGAGGGTGGATACATTCCCGCACCTCCCGGTTTCCTGGAGGGGATTGCCGACAAGTGCCGCGAACACGGCATCTTGTTCATAGCCGACGAAGTTCAGTGCGGCTTCGGTCGCACCGGCAGGATGTTTGCCGTCGACCATTACAACGTGACACCCGACATCATCTGCATGGCCAAGGGCATCGCGTCGGGCTTCCCATTTGCGGCCCTCGGCACCAGTTCTGAACTCGATGACCGTTGGCCGACGGGAAGTCACGGCGGGACCTACGGCGGCAACCCCATTGGTTGCGCGGCCGCTCTTGCCACAATCGACATACTCAGCGCTGATGGATTCCTCGCCGGGGTAGCCGCCCGTGGACGCCAGCTCACAGAGGGCCTCGAGTTGATCCAAGCTGAGTGTGGGGTGATCCGCCAAGTCCGTTCACTGGGTCTGATGATCGCGGCCGATTTCACGTCGGCTGATCTCGCTTCAGGAGTCAGCCGACACTGCCTCGAGCACGGCAAATTGATCACGATGACCGCTGGTTCCGCCGGCACCGCGTTGAGGTTCATGCCGCCGCTCACTGTCACCTCCGAAGAGATCGACTTGGCGTTGTCTGCCATCGGCGCGGCGGTGCATAGTGTGGTCGGCTGAGGAGGCAGGTATGCAGACCCAGATGCTCATAGGGGGGCAGTGGCTCGACGGCTCTGACGGAGAGCGATTCGACGTCACCGACCCGTCCAACGGTGAGGTGATCGAGTCTGTGGCGGCAGGCACCCCCGCCGACGCTTCGCGCGCGTGCGATGTTGCGTCGGTCGCTCAGAAGAAGTGGGCCGCGGAAGCCCCCAGAGTTCGTGGCGAAATCCTCCGGGAGTGCTGGAAGACGCTCGTCGATCACACCGATGAGATCGCCGAGCTCATCACCCGAGAAAATGGCAAGCCCCTGTCCGACGCCCGCGGCGAGGTTGCCTATGCATCCGAGTTCTTTCGCTGGAATTCCGAGGAGGCGGTGCGTCTCCACGGGTCGCTCTACTCGGTGCCGTCTGGCAGCAACCGGGTGCTCGTGCATCACCCTCCGGTCGGCGTGGTGGCCATCGTCACTCCGTGGAATTTTCCGGCGGCGATGATCACCCGCAAGTCCGCTCCCGCATTGGCAGCAGGGAATGCCGTTGTGATCAAGCCCCCGAAGGAGTCGCCATTCACGGCACTACGGGTCGCCCAATTGATGGAAGAGGCCGGCCTCCCACCCGGTTTGATCAATATCGTTCCCACTCGTCGGTCCGGGGAGTGGTTCGACGCCGCGGTCGACAATCGGGCCACGCGGATGGTGTCGTTCACGGGATCCACCGAAGTGGGGCGTGTGCTGCTTCGCAGGTCCGCCGACCGGGTTCTCAAGATGACGATGGAGTTGGGAGGAAACGCACCGTTCATTGTTTTCGCCGACGCCGACCTCGAGGCCGCCGTTGCGGGGGCAATGGTCGCCAAGATGCGCCACTCTGCTGAGACCTGCACTGCGGCCAACCGATTCTTCGTTGAGGAATCGGTGGCCGACGAATTCACAGAACGTTTCGCAGCTGCCATGAGCACGGTGAAGGTCGGCAACGGATTCGACCCGGACGTCACATGCGGACCGATGATTCACGAGGTTGCCGTCGAAAGCATCGACAATCTGGTGAAGGTTGCCGTGGGTGCGGGTGCGTCCACGGCGATCGGGGGATCAAGAATTGATGGTCCGGGGTCGTTCTACCAGCCGACGGTGCTGGGCGGTGTCAAAGCCGACTCGGCGATAACGCGCCAAGAGATCTTCGGTCCAGTGGCGCCGGTCATTCCGTTCACCGATACCACTTCGATGATTGCCCATGCCAACGACACCGAGATGGGGCTGGCCGCCTACATCTATTCCTCCGACCTGGCCAAAGCACTCAACACGGGTGAGCAGCTGGAATACGGAATGGTCGGGATCAATCGAGGGGCAATGTCGGATCCGGCCGCCCCCTTCGGTGGCATGAAGCAGTCGGGACTCGGGCGCGAGGGTGCGAGCGAGGGAATATACGAGTTCTGCGAGACGCAGTTCATAGCCGCCCAATGGTGATGGTGAGCCCCCAGGGGCCCCGCTATGGCATCTTTGGTGCCATGGCATCTCCGGGAAGCGGACCGTCTCCGGCGAGTATCTGCTGAAAGCGCCGCATTCCGGCGAGCCAGCGGTCGACGTCGTCGGCCTTGCGGCGAGCGTATTCGGCTACCTCCTCGTGGGGCAGAACCCAGAATCGCTCTTCGTGAATCGCCTCCACACAGCATTGCGCGACGTAGTCGGGTCCGAGCACCCCGTCACCTCCCGCCACTCCACCATCAAAGTCATCGTCGGGTCCGGCTATTCCCCCACCAAGGTCGGGGCTGTTGGCCACAATGTTGGTTTGAACAGCCTGCGGACACAGCACCGATACGCGAATTCCCTGGTGGTGGTGGGTGACGGAAAGCCACTCGGCCAGCGAAACAGCGGCGCCCTTGGTGACCGAGTAGGCCATCGAGCCGATTTGGGTCAGCAAACCTGCCGCTGATGCCGTGTTGAGCAGATAGCCACCGCCGTTGGCGATCATTTGCGGCAGCACGGCGCGTGCCGCATAGATGTGGGCCATCACGTGGACCTCCCACATCTGCTGGATCCGTTCGTTGGTGTCTTCAACGCCGCCGACCGTGACGTAGCCGGCGTTGGACGCGAGGAGCCCGATCGGGCCGAACTCCGCCTCGGTGCGGTCGACCATCGCTTGCACCGCCGCCTCACTGCGAACATCGATCTCGACCGCGGTTCCTCCAATTTCGTCGGCAACTCGGGCAGCCTCACCGCCATTGAGATCGGCCACTACCACCCTTCGTGCGCCCAGGGTTGCTGCGGTGCGGGCGAGCGCCTCGCCAATTCCTGACCCACCGCCCGTGATGACAACTACTCGGTCTTTGATTTCCATGGTGATTTCCTAGTCGGTGGTTCGGATGAAGGAGACCATCAGCCGAGCGATTTGGGGGCCTTGGTCTTCCTGCAGGAAATGGCCGGCATCGCTGACGGTCGTGTGGTCTTGTCCGGCAGTGCCGGGCACGCGACCAATGAACGCCCTCTCTCCTCCGGCGGTGACAGGGTCGCTGTCACTGAAAGCACAGAGGAACGGCTTGTCGAATCGTTCCAGAGCTTCCCATGCTGCAAGGTTGGCCGGTGCCTCGGGATCGTCTGGTTGGGTGGGGACCAGTGACGGGAAGATCCGCGCGCACGGCTTGTAAGAGTCATCGGGGAATGGAGCGTCGTACGCCGCGATCTCAGCCGGCGACAGATCACGAACGCACGCCGAGTTGATGAGTGTGCCGACCGGAAACTCGGGTGCTTCTTGAGAGAATTTCTGCCACGCCAAGAACGCATCGGATGCCTTCATCGTCCCCTCTGGAAGGCCGGTGTTGGCCACCACCACACGTGAGTATCGATCGGGGTGTGCTGCAACGAGCCGCAGACCAATCAGGCCTCCCCAGTCTTGGCCAAAATATGTGATGTCGCGAAGATCGAGATGTTCGATTATCAACGAGTCCATCCATGCGACGTGTCTGGCGTAGGTGTAGTCAGACGGCTTTGTCGGCTTGTCGCTTCTCCCAAGACCGACCAGGTCGGGGGCGATGCAGCGGTATCCGGCATCGACCAGAAGTGGGATCATGTGCCGATACAGGTAACACCAAGAAGGCTCGCCGTGCATCAACAGGATCGGTGGCGCGTCCGGTGACCCCTCGTCGAGATAGTGAACTCGCAGCGTGCCGCCTTCAAGGTCTGGAATCTCACAATAGTGAGGCCGGAAATCGAATCCGGGAAGGTCGGTGAACCGCTCGTCGGGGGTGCGCAGTGTTTCCATGTCGGACATGGTCACCACTCGGCGCGCCCCTGTCAATTGAGCATGGCTTTGGTCACAGACGTATTCTCCGACCATGATCGAACACAACTATGTAGACACTGGCATGGGATCGATGATCGCCAAGCGATCACGTCTCACTCCGGCGCGAAAGGCGCTGACTTTCGAGGGGCAAACCTGGACATACGCCGAATTTGCCGACCGCATCGACCGTTTCGCCACGGTGCTGGCCACCGGCGGTGTGAGCGAGGGCGACCGTGTCGGATACCTCGGCCTGAACCATCCCAACTTCTTCGTCACCATGTTCGCCTGCGGGCGAATAGGAGCAATATTTGTGCCGATCAACTTTCGATTGACCGGACCCGAGCTGGCGTTCATTGCCTCCGACGCCGGCTGTGTTGTGATGGTCGCAGATGATCAGCACCGTCCGGTTGTCGACGGGGTGAGAGACGAGATCCCCGCCACGCGTTACATCTCAGCAGAGTCGGCCGGCGACGGCTGGGAGACAATGAACGAATTGATGTCGGCAACCGCTCCGATCGACGCGGGTGTGAAGGTCACCCCAGACGACGTTGCCATGATCATGTACACGTCCGGCACGACCGGACTCCCCAAGGGTGCAATGCTCACCCACGGCAACATCGCCTGGAACAACATCAATGCCCTCCATGCCATCGATCTGGGAAGTAGGGAGGTCGCCCTCGTCGTGGCGCCGATCTTCCACATAGGTGGGCTGAATGTCACCACCATCGTCACGTGGCAAAAGGGTGGCGAAATTGTGTTGCACCGGTCGTTTGAGCCCGGCGCGGCACTACACGCCATTGCCGACCACCAGGTCACCAACATGTTCGGTGTGCCGGCCATGTTCTTGTTCATGAGCCAACATCCCGATTTTGAGGAAATCGACCTCACGTCCCTGCAGGTTGTCGTGGTGGGCGGTGCACCGGTTCCTGAGCCACTCACTCGCGTCTACCTCGGCAAGGGCGTTCCATTTGCCCAGGGCTACGGGCTCACCGAGACGGCGCCAATGGCCAGTTTCCTGTTGCCCGACTATGCGCTCGACAAGGTTGGTTCGGCCGGTTTCGCCCCGCTCTACACAGAACTTGCTGTGCTCGACGAGGATGGAAATCCGTCCCCGGTTGGTGAACGCGGCGAAATCTGTGTCAAAGGTCCGAGCGTGATGAAGGGCTACTGGAATCGTCCAGAAGCCACGGCGGAGGCGATCGATGCCGATGGTTGGTTCCATTCCGGAGACATCGGCTACCTGGATGATGAAGGTTTCATGTATGTGGTCGATCGACTCAAGGACATGGTGATCAGCGGAGGCGAGAACGTCTACCCCGCCGAGGTTGAGTCGGCGCTGTTCCAACACCCGAGCATCGCCGACGTCGCCATCATCGGGCTGCCCGATGAACGATGGGGTGAAGCAGTCACCGCAGTGGTCGTGTGCGCGCAGGGTGAATCGTTGGCTCTCGAGGATCTCCGTGATTGGGGTGGAGAACGTCTGGCCAGATACAAGTTGCCCACCAGGCTTCACACCATCGAAGAACTGCCACGAACTTCGTCCGGCAAGGTCCTCAAATTCGAACTGAGGGATCAGTTCGGCGAATAGGGGGTGCGTCGGCACCTAATGTGCTCGAGGAAGAGCCTCGTCGCCGATGGAGAGACACCATGAAGCCGGTCAAGATTGCCAACTGGTCTGAGGTGGCCGACCGAACTCCTGTGGGGCTCACCGTCGGTGGCGTTGATCTCGTCATTGTCAGATTCGATGACAATCACTCCGTGTTGTATGGGCGTTGTCTGCATCGCGGCGCACTAATGGCCGACGGCCGGGTTGAGGGCAACAATCTGATTTGCGGACTTCACGGCTGGGATTACCTGTATCAAACCGGCGTATCCAGCTACGACAACAACGAGCGGCTCCAAAAGTTCTCCTCGTGGCTCGAGGGCGACGATCTGATGATCGACGCTGACGAGATCTCAATGTGGACAACCGAGAATCCGCAGCCCTTCGACCGCTCCTCTTACCAAGGTCGATTTCAAGACCCGCACGGCGATAAAGCCGAACCACACGTCGGCCTCATCCGTCGATTGGCGAATGAAGGGTTGGAATACCTCGGGCATCATGGACCGGTTACCTCGATGGGCGTGCCCAGAGACGAATTGCCCAAGTGGGACGACATCCAATTCGCCACGGCACAGCTCGCCGTCCGGCCGCAACTCGATGACGTACCAGTGTCGACCGGCGTGGTCATAGGGCCCAACGCCGAGCGACCGCTCCGCCTCGACATACCAATATTCGTCTCCGACATGAGCTTCGGTGCATTGTCGGAGGAGGCCAAGGTGGCCTTGGCGAAGGGAGCCGACTTCGCCGGAACGGGCATCTGCTCGGGTGAGGGCGGCATGCTCCCCGAGGAGCAGGCCGCCAACTCGCGGTATTTCTACGAACTGGCCAGCGGTCGGTTCGGGTGGTCTCTCGACAAGGTGCGCGATGTGCAGGCGTTTCACTTCAAACTCGGCCAAGGGGCCAAGACCGGCACCGGCGGGCACCTGCCCGGCATCAAGGTGAGAGGCAAGATCGCCGAGGTGAGAGGGTTGGAGCCGGGCACTGATGCAATATCACCGTCAACGTTTCCTGATCTGGTCACGGAGTCCGACTACCGACGCGTGGCCGCCGAGGTGCGCGAGGAATCTGGCGGAATTCCGATCGGCGTGAAACTCTCGGCCCAGCACATCGAGTCCGACATCGACGCAGCACTGAGAATCGGTGTCGACTACATCATCCTCGATGGTCGCGGAGGTGGCACAGGCGCCGCTCCGGTGCTGTTCCGAGACCACATCTCGGTGCCCACCATTCCGGCGCTGGCCCGTGCCCGTCACCATCTTGATGCATGTGGTCGGGGAGACATCACCCTCGTCATCACCGGCGGGCTGCGCACCCACACTGATTTCGCCAAGGCGATGGCATTGGGTGCCGACGCCATTGCCGTGTCCAACTCGGCCATGCAGGCCATTGGCTGCATCGGCATGCGGGCGTGTTCCACCAACAATTGCCCGGTCGGTATCGCAACTCAAGACCCCGCACTTCGGGCGCGGCTCCCGGTTGACGAGGCCGCCCTTCGACTCCACCGTTTCTTCGAGGCCACGGTGGAACTCATGGCGGTGATGGCCCGGGCGTGCGGTCACACCAGCCTGAGCGAATTCGAGGTCAACGATCTCACAACCTTCAACCTCGACATGGCCCACCTCACCGGAATCGCATATGGAGGAGTGAATCGATGAGCACGGACGAGATTCCATCAGGTGCCGAACCGGCGCTACCGGACGGAGAATTCCAGTGGCACCGTCTCATCGGGGCGGACCAACTCCCCGACGGCCGGGTAACGACAGTCACCATTGGTCACGACGTCCTGTGCGTCACCCGGGGCGCCGACGGTTACGGCTGCCTTGGCAATCGCTGCCCGCATCAGGGCGGCCCTCTCGGCGAGGGGTCGATAGAGAAGGGCTGGCTTCGATGCCCTTGGCATGGGTATGACTACTCGCCCAAGAACGGTCGTCCGCCGGGAGTGTTTGCCGACGCTCCGGCCGCTTACCGAACCGAAGAACGCGAAGATGGCATATGGGTGGCTCTGCCCGTCGAAACACCGAGGCCCCGCAGCGTCTCCGATTTGATGGTCGAGACCATGGTGAATTGGGGAGTGACTCACGTATTCGGAATGGTCGGCCATTCCAATCTGGGGTTTGCCGACGCCATGCGGGTGGCCGAGGAGCGGGGCGATCTCACATACATCGGTATTCGCCACGAAGGTGCGGCAGCCTTCGCCGCCACCGCATACGGAAAGCTCACCGGAGGCTTGGCCGGATGCTTCGGAATCGCCGGGCCGGGATCCACCAATCTGCTCACCGGGCTCTACGACGCAAAGACCGATCGGGCGCCCGTGTTGGCGCTCTCGGGGCAGGTTCCCTCCAAGGTGAGGGGGAGGGGGGCATTCCAAGACACCGATCTCGGCGG
>CAZHMP010000022.1:17624-28323 GCA_964533595.1 uncultured Acidimicrobiales bacterium
GTCGAGTTGATCGCCGGGTCGGCCCGCCCCCTGGTGATCGTGGGCAACGGAGCTCGCGGAGGGATGGCCGAGATCGAGTCGCTGGCCGAGAAGATCGGAGCGCCGGTGGCCACCACCTTCAAGGGCAAGGGTTTGATCAGTGATCACCACGAGCTCGGGTGCGGGGTTCTGGGTCGATCGGGCACGCCCATTGCCAGCTGGTTCATGAATGAATCCGACATGATCCTGGCCTTTGGTGTGTCGTTCTCGAACCACACCGGCATCGCCGACTACAAGCCGCTCGTCCAGGTTGATTTCGATCCGATGGCGTTGGGCCGGTTCCATCCGGTGACCGTGCCCGTCCAGGGCGACGTGGGAGTGACGGCCACAGCCATTGCAGAGTCGCTGCCCGAAGACCGGCGATGCGTCGACCACCGGCCGGAAGTGGCTGAACGCTGGCGGATCTGGAGGGCCGAGAAGCAAGGTCGAATCAGCGACGACCGCTCGGAAGGCATTGGCGCAGCGGCACTCTTCGACGCACTCAGCCGGTTGCTGCCCGCCGACGCGATCATCCCGGTCGACGTGGGCAACAACACCTACTCGTTCGGCCGTTACTTCGAGGTCGATTCCCAGAGTGTGCTCATGTCGGGCTACTTGGGGTCGATCGGCTTTGCCCTACCCGCCGCCATGGGAGCATGGGCTGCTACCCAGCGACACCCGGATTTCGCGGGGCGGCCAGTCATCTCCATCTCCGGAGATGGAGGTTTCGGGCAATACGCAATGGAGCTCACGACCGCTGTGAAGTACGGGATGAACATCACTCATGTGATGATGGACAACAACGAGCTGGGCAAGATTTCCAAGGAACAGCGCGCCGCCGATTTCGACGTATGGCAGACGTCGTTGCACAATCCCGATTTCGCCAAGTTCGCTCAGTTGTGTGGCGCAAAGGGCATACGCGTCGAGGTGCTCGAAGACCTCGACGCTGCCATAGCGGAGGCCTTGGCCCATCAGGGCCCGGCTCTGATCGACGTCGTCACCGACGCGTTGCTGATCTGATTCACTGAGCTGATGCAGTCGATCAGAGAAGTCGAACACGGTGATCTCGACCAGATTCTCGAGCTCAACAACCTGGCGGTACCCGCCGTCAACAAACTGGCGCGTGGCGATCTGGATTGGTTCACTCAACAAGCCCACACATTTCTGGTGAAGCCCGGAGATGATGGGAGCGTCGGCGCATATCTGATCGGACTCGGTGGACCGGGCGTTGGATACGCGAGCGCGAACTACGAGTGGTTCTCGCAACGCTACGAACGATTCGTCTACGTGGATCGAATTGTGGTGGCAGAACAGGGTCGCGGCGGCGGGGTTGGCCGCGCTCTCTACGACACGTTTTCGGCGCGAGCCCGGGCCGACGGTCATGAAGTGTTGCTCGCCGAAGTCAACATCCGCCCTCGCAACGAGTCATCGCTCAAGTTCCATGAGACTTACGGATTCGTGCCGGTGGGTGAACAAGACACCGAAGGTGGATCGAAACGCGTGGTGATGCTCGAGAAGCGTCTCGATGACTAGCGAACTCATTGGAGGTCATGTCTCCAAAGGTTGGGAAACGGTCGGCAACGCGTTCCGAGACAATTTCTCGGTCCTGGACGACGACCCGGGTGATCTAGGTGCGTCTTTGTGCGTGGTGTCAGCCGGTCGCACGGTGGTGGACCTGTGGGGCGGCTGGGCAGATCGGGGGCGAACCAGGCCTTGGCAACCCGACACTCTCGTCAACTCGTATTCCGTGGGTAAAGGGATTACGTCGACCGTCGCGTTGGCCGCGGTGAGCCGAGGACTTCTGAGTCTCGACGATCCGTTGCGGCGATGTTGGCCGGAGCTGCGATCAAGCACAACGCTCAGGCAGGCAATGAGTCATCAGGCCGGATTGCCAGCGCTTCGTGACGAGGTGCCCGGCGATCTACCGCTCGATTGGACGGCGATGTGTTGTGCGCTGGCCGCCACCGACCCATGGTGGGAGCCGGGCACAGCCCACGGCTACCACACCAACACATTCGGATTTCTGGTGGGTGAACCGACTCGTCGGGTGGCTTCAGCCAAGAGATTCGGTGACCTTCTTCGCGAGTGGGTGGCGCAGCCGGTTGAAGCCGACGTGTGGTTCGGCGTCGGTGACGACGACCTGAAACGGTGCAGCGAGGTCGATCTGGGCAGCGGCCCGCTCGACCCCTCGACCCAAGGTGGAGGTGGACCCGGCGGGGGATTTGACGATGAACACCAGCGAATGATTCATCACGCATACTTCAATCCGTCCACGCTGAGCGGGATGGGAATCATCGAAACGAAAGAGTGGCGACAAGCCGAAGTGCCATCCACCAACGGACACTTCACGGCCAAAGGAGTCGCTCGAATCTACGCATCGCTGCTCGACCCATCTGGGCCGGTCGATCGAGCCGTTCTCGGCGAGGCGACATCCACACAAGCCGACGGAACCGACCTTGTTCTCGGCAAGTCATCGAGATACGGGCTCGGATTCCAGCTCCATCTCGATGAACGGCCAATCGGAGTCACCCCGGCCTCGTTCGGCCACTTCGGCTTCGGTGGTTCCATCGGATTTGCCGACCCGGACGCCGACATCTCGGTCGGATACCTGCTCAACCGTCCTGGTGACCGGTGGCAGATGCCGCGTACCCGGCGTTTGTTGGCTGCGCTGCGAGAAGTTGTGGGGGCGTGACCAAGTTCTCGCGCTGGTGAGGTGTAGCCCGCTCGAGAATGGGCAATAATCCAAGCCGTGACTGTGATCGCCGTGCGCGGGTTGACCATGCAATTTGGCGCACAGCGTGCTCTCGACGATCTCGATGTGATCATCCCGGCGGGCGTGACAGGGCTCGTGGGGGCCAACGGAGCCGGCAAGACCACTCTGATGTCGATCGTGTTGGGACTGCGTCCGGCCACGTCGGGTTCGATCGAAGTTCTCGGAATGAACCCGAACACCCAGGGCCACCTCATTCGCGCGCTCGTTGGCTACGCACCTGAACGAAACGTGTTGCCCGAAGACATGCGGGCCGTGGATTTCGTGCGACACCTGTCGGAAGTGAGAGGGCTGCCACGCGATGAGGCGCGGAACCGAGCCAGCGACAGTCTTTGGCTGGTCGGCCTCGGTGAGGAGAGATTTCGTGCGCTCGGCACCATGTCCACCGGGCAACGACAGCGTGTGAAGTTGGCACAAGCTATCGCTGCCGACCCACGTCTCGTGCTGCTGGACGAACCGACCGACGGTCTCGACCCCGTGCAGAGAGATGAGATGCTGGCGCTCATTCGCCAGATCAACGACGAGTTCGGAATCGATGTGGTGCTGTCATCTCACCTACTCGAAGAAGTCGAGAGAGTCTGCGACAACATCGTGGCCCTCGACGCGGGGCAACTGGTGGCGAGTGGGCCCCTCCACGACATGATCGGCGGCGACGAAGGGATCGAACTCGAGCTTGTCGACATCGCCGACCGGGCCGGTTCGATCGACGCGGTGATGTTGGCTCTGTCGACGTCTGGGCTGTCGGTCACTCGCGACGGGTCGGTGCTCACCGTCATCGGCCCCGATCCCGACATGGTTGCCGACACCGCACGCGACGCAGTTGCCGATGCCGGAGCCCGGCTGTCGAGAATGGCGTCGCGGCGTCGCACGCTCGAGGACCTGTTCGTGGAGAGACCATGAACGACGAAGCCACAATTCTCGATCGGGGTTACCGCACCTACGAGGGCGCGCGTTCGGGGGTGTCCGGTGCTATCCGGTCGGTTGCTTGGCACTCGATGCGATCGGTGCTCGGTCTCGGGCGACCGGCCCGACACAAGATATTTCCGGTTATTTCGGTATTGATCGCCTACCTGCCGGCCTTGGTGTTCGTTGGTATCGCGGCGTTGTTCCCGGTGGATCTGGTCTCCGAGGGCGCGCTTCCGAGCTATGCCGATTACGTGGGATTCGTTGGCCTGGCCATCGTGTTGTTCTGCGGTTTGGTGGCACCCGAGATTCTCGTGCGCGACCGTCGCGATGGCATGCTCGGGCTCTACCTGTCGACTCCCCTGAGACGCGACACCTATCTCATCGCCAAGGGTGCAGCTGTAATGGTGACCCTGAGCATGGTGACCTTGGGCCCGCCGCTGTTGCTGCTGATTGCCTACACCTTCGAAGGGTCGGGCCCGGGTGGGGTAGGCGACTGGCTGGTGTTGTTCTCGAGAATCGTCGCGTCGGGCGTGGCCATCTCGGCGGTGTTCGCGGCGGTCAGTCTTGCCGCGGCAAGCCTCACGGATCGGAGGGCTTTCGCTTCGGTGGGAATCATCTTGCTTCTGATCGGCAGCGCGGCAGTTTCCGGCACGCTTGTGGAGGCCGCAGAGCTGTCGGCCAATTTCAGAGTGTTCGATCTCCTCACGATGCCGTTCGAGTTGGTGCAGAGGATCTACGGATTGCCCGGAGATTTTCCAGAGTTGTCGACAACGCTCGTGGCCGGAGCGAATCTGGCATGGACCGCTATCGGTGTCGGGCTGATCTGGTTTCGTTATCGACGATTGGCGATCAGCCGATGAGCGTGCTTCCGCCCCCACCCGCGCCTCCGTCCACCGCGGCGAGGGTCGAGCCGATGGTCGAGCTGACCAACGTGTCGAAGGTGTTCGGTGATGTCGTAGCGGTGTCGGACGTGAGCTTCTCAGTGGGCCCGGGCGTCACAGCGCTTCTCGGACCCAACGGTGCCGGAAAGTCAACGCTGTTTCGGATGCTGTGCGGTCTCACACCCCCCTCAAAGGGGCAGGTCAGCGTGCTTGGCCGTGATGCTCGACGTGACCGTGACGTGCGCGGGCGGATCGGCCTGGTGGGTCAAGAGGACGGGCTGTTCGATCGTCTGTCGGCCGGTCGCTTCGTCGAAATTGCCGCGGCGACTCACGGCATGGTCGACCCGGCGCGCGTCGCGGCCGAGTCACTGGCCGAGGTGGAGCTCGACGCCACCGACCCCAAACCTGTCGGGGCCTATTCGAAAGGAATGAGGCAGCGGGTGAAGGTGGCGGCTGGTTTGGTCAACGACCCCGAGGTGTTGGTGCTCGACGAGCCTCTCACCGGGCTCGATCCGGTGCAGCGGCGTCGGATGATCGCGTTGTTTCACCGTCTGGGCCACGAAGGCCGCTGCGTGCTGGTGTCCAGCCACGTTCTCGATGAGGTGGCCAAGATCGGATCAAGAGTTCTGGTCATCGCTCAGGGGCGGCTGGCCGCCACGGGTGACTACCGCGATCTTCGCGGTCTGATGGATGATCGCCCTCACCGGATCAGGCTCTCGGTCGACGACCCGCGGGCAATGGCCGCTCGTCTCATAGAGAGCGGTACGGCGGTGGCGGTGAGAATCGAGTCGGAGGATGTGGTGGTGGACACGCTCGATGTCGACAAATTCGGTCGCAGCGTCGCGCCGATTGCCCGATCCTGCGGAGTGAGGCTGCGTGAGGTCGTCCCGCTCGATGAGGATCTCGAATCCGTCTTCAGATACCTCGTGGAGGGACGATGAGCGGAATTGCCACAGATCGTCGAGAACAGCATCCGGTGGGAGTCGTCTCGACCTTCGTCCTCACCTATCGCATCTTTGTACGTGAGGTGGTCACGCGGTCGCGAATCATTGCGTTGTCGCTGCTGGGCATTCTGGTGATCGTGGTCGGGTGGGCTGTCGGACTTTCCGATACCTCCGACCTGCCGGCTGACGCTCTCGACAACGCCGTCCATCTCACGGTCCGGCTCGGCCTCACGGTGGTCGTACCTGTGGTGGCTCTGGTGTTCGCAGCCGGTGTGCTGGGCGATTCTCGCGACGACGGGACGCTCGTGTACCTGTGGCTCAGACCGCTGCGCCGTTGGCCGATTGCCCTCGGCGCCTACGCGTCCGCTCTCACCATCATCGCGCCGCTCACGATTGTCCCCCTTGTGGCGGCAGCGGTGCTCATCGACGGAAGCTCAACGGTCGCAGTCGCAGTGTTGATCTCGTCGGTGGTGGCTGTCGTGGGTTACACCGGACTGTTCGTGCTTCTCGGCACTCTTCTCCGCAAATCGATTGTGTGGGGCCTCGCGTACATCATCGTTTGGGAAGGAATCGCATCGAGTCTGGGAAAGGCAGCGGCGCGACTTTCGATACGTGGCTATGCCAGCTCGGTGCTCAGCGATCGCACGGGAATCGATGTCGACTCATTCTCCATAAGCCAGGCATGGGGAGCATTGGTGCCCGTGATAGTGGCGGTGGTGGCGGTTGCTCTCACCGCAGCGCGACTCGATCGTGTTGATGTTGCTTGAGGTGCACCAACCTCAGTGACCGGTGAAGGTTGCCTTGCCGGGCCCGTTTTCGAGGAAACTCTCCACTCCGATTCGGCAATCATCGGTGGTGAAGCACTCCCCAAAACACTGAGCCTCGATCTCCACTGCCTCTGACAAGGTCAGGTGATAGCCATCGAGAATCGCCTTCTTGGCAAGTCGGGTGGATGCCGGCCCTTTCGCGTAACTGGCGGCCAGCGCTACAGCTTCGTCATACACCGACTCGTTGGGGTGGACCGACGTCACGACACGGTTTGCGATTGCCTCGCTGGCACCCATGTGTCGACCCGAGTAGATGAGGTCCTTGGCCATGGTGATGCCCGCAAGCCGCGACAGCCGTTGGGTGCCGCCGCCACCGGGAATGAGACCCAGACTGATCTCCGGGAAGCCCAGGCGTCCGTCCTCAGAGATCAGGCGAAAATCGGTGGCCAGAGCCAACTCGAACCCGCCACCCAACGCGAACCCGTTGATAGCGGCGATGGACACCTGAGGCAGCGACTCGATAGCGAGTGCCGCCCGGTTGAACCGGTGGGAGAACTCCACAGCCCGGTCGCGGTCGAGTTGCGGGAATTCGGTTATGTCGGCCCCAGCGGCGAACACCCTCGGGCCTCCCCACAGGATGACGGCCCGCACTTCATCATTGCCGGCGACCTGGCCGCACAATTCCACGATCAACTCGAGCATTTCAGCGTTGACAGCATTGACCTTGGGACGATCGAGGCGGAGCGTTGCGACCCGATTGTTGGTGTCGATCTCGAGTGATACAGGTTCGGTCATGGGGTCTCCTCAGCGATGGCGAAACGGTAGTCGTAGACGAACCGATCTCAGAAGTTCCAGCGACCGATCCGACGCGAGCAGCGAGCGAGAAGGCCCTTGCCCTCGGGTTTGTCGCGGAAACTTTTCGCAGTCGACCATACATCGGGTGCCTCGATCGGGTGGCCGTGCCCGGGCAGCAGGTGCCGGACCTCGAGTGACCGCAGTTTCGCTTCGGTTTGATCGGAAAGGTTCACGTCGACCCATTCGGGGTTGAACCAGGCGCGGCCGTCGAGGGTCACCACAGCGTCCCCGGCCAGAAGCGTGGCGGTGTCGTGGTGGTAGAGGCATGTTGAGTCGTCGGTGTGGCCCGGCGCCTCGATCACCTCCCATCCGTTCATGCCACTCGGTGGAACCATCTCCGAGAGGTATCCGGTGGGGGTGAATGGAATCGTGAACTCCTTCGGGCCCCCGAATCCGATTGATCGGCCGGCTTTGGCGAACTCGCGCAAGGCAGAGAATTCGAATTTCTGATCACCCATCACCGGCAAGAACCTGATCGAGCTCTCCAAGCCGAATCTTCGTGGCGTTTCGCCGTCGAGATATTGCTCACACAGACGCGGCAGATGGACGGAGGCATCGCAGCGTTCCAATACATGGGGAATGCCGCCAACATGATCGGGGTGAGCGTGCGTGCTCATGAGTCGGTCCGGCACTATCTCAGAGCCGAACTCGTTGCCTAGAAACTGCATGGCGTCAGCGGCAACGGATGGCAGGCCCGGGTCTATGAATGTGATGCCGACATCGGGGTCGCCGAGGATGTAGCAATTGAAGATCCATCGGCTCGCTATGTGGATCGGCAGGCCGAACAGTGTTCCCAACATGGCCGAAGGTTAGGTGGCACACGGTCCTCGGGGCGGGCATGATTGGAAAGGAGGCGATGATGACCATGATCACAGTCCTGAACGAGGCTGGAGCAACGCAAGTTGAAGGCGAAATCCTCGGCCATTCCGTGTTCGTGGCGCCGTCCGAACTCGAGCAAGTGGTGGGTTGGGTGCTCAAACCCGAAGGGCTGTGCCGGGATGACGTCTGCATGCCGGTTCGCGATCGGTCCGCGATCGTCGGCGACCACGGCGTCGATGTTGCTGCAGTGGCGCTATTGCTCGGGTCGGAAACAGTGATCGACCACGAGGGCGCAGTTGTGGCCATATCGGTGCCGGCCCAGAAACGACTCGACGGTCTTGTCGGACGGCGGGCCCCCGAGTTCACGCTGCCCGATCTCGACGGATCACCACACTCGATGAGCGACTATCACGGCAAGCGACGGCTATTGGTCGCCTTTGCCACATGGTGAGGTTGCCGCTACGACCTGCCCGGGTGGCAGGCACTACATGACGAATTGTCCGATCTGGGTTTCACCGTGATCGCGGTTGCGCTCGATGAGTCGGCCGAAGACGTGAGGGAGTACGCCGAGGGCATCACGTATCCGGTGCTGATCGACAGCGATCGTGTGCTCACCGAGCTCTATGCGGTCAGCAATGTTCCCACGGTCGTCTGGGTCGAGGCCGATGGCTCGATCGCTCGTCCAAATGCCGCGGAACCGGGAACAGACATGTTCATCGACTTCACCGGCCACAGCGCTGCGCCACACATGGAGGCAGTTCGTGATTGGGTACGCACTGGAACTGTTCCCGACGACTCCGATGTCGAGGTCACCGACCTCGACGAAACCGAGATTCGGGCTCGTCTCGCATTCAGAATCGCTCTACAACATCGCCGCACGGGCGATACCGGCGCCGCCGAAGTTTGGTTCCAAAATGCAGTCGAGCTCGCGCCGGTCGATTACACGATTCGGCGGGCCGCGATGCCTCTCAGAGGCGACGATCCCTTCGGATCGTCGTACTTCGAACTCTTGGCAGATTGGAAGGCCGCGGGAAGCCCATTCCATGGTCTGAGCCGTTCCCGGGATTCTGCCTGAACGTCGCTGCTGAATTCACGCGATGTGGCGCTGATGACAACGACCTTTGTGTCAGGAGTCGTCTTGGAGTCGGCGCGGCATGCGATGAGCGTCCGGATCGCGCCGGCGCACAAGAACAGATTGGCTGGCGATGGCATGAAGCTTTCCGTCGTCGCCCCAAATCCTCAAGTGCCCGTGCCCGAAGCCGTTGTTGATCCCGGCAGATTCGATCTCAAGGAGGTACCAGTCGGTCTGCCCGACATCGAGGATTCGGAGCGTGTTGTCGAGGCTGTTGCTCGATATTGGTGTGCTGGCAACTGTGCTGATGCCCATCGGCACCCAGTCCCCGAGAATGGCCAGCGTCGATGCCGACGACCCGACGCCTTCAGGAGCTCGGGCCCATACACACACGTTGCCGCGACCGTGTCCGGTTGGGCCGCCTTGGTGATGCTCGGGCGGCGCCGTTGCCCAGCGCTGGTCGAGATATTGGCCGAGCGACTCGGCGTCGTAGTGATGCTCACGGACTTTGCAAAGTTCGGGCGCCATCACCGACGGCATGATCGGCCATTCCTCGGTGAGATCGAGATCACGATGCCCGAGCGCGGCCAACACCGTGATGATTTCATTTTCGCCCACGTGGCCGATCACCCGGGCCTGGGTTGTGCGCCGACCACTCACGGAGATCGTGACATCGAGATCCATCACCGAGTCGACCTTGGCATAGGAGAGGTACTGAGCTGTGGCCCACACCACCGGCCGGCCGGTGGTCCCTTCCAGAGCGCCGGCTGCCGCGGCGAGACCGGCTCCGCCGAACAAGAACTTGGACCGAACACTGACCTTGGGAGTGACCGGCAGGTACCACCGCATCGGGTTGTGGGTGGGTTGCAACCCCAGCCATTCGCTGGCACTGATTTCCGTCACGACAGGCACTCGAGAATTTGAGAAGCGGCTCCAGCCGGGTTTTCGAAGGGGCCGAAATGAGTGTTGTCGGGCCAGGAGATCAGCTCACCGTTGGGCAGTTGGTCTGCCACGAGAGGCGCTACCTGGGCGGGCATTCCGCCATCTCCGGAGCCAACGACCGTGGCACGCATGTCGATCTCGACAAGCCGTGGCAACAGCCCGATGATCGTGCTGTCGAATACTTGGGCCTCTATCTCGCCCGGACATTTCAGGACCACACCACCGTCAGGAGAATCGGCGAACCCGTGGTCGATGTAGGCGTGTAGAGCTTCCGGGTCGACCCTTGAGAACGGGGGCCGGGAGGAGTATCTGGCGAAGGCTTCGTCGCGCGACTCGAAGTGATTCTTGCGACGTCGGGCGTTGTCGGACATCGAGGTCGGGGGGTGTGCGGGCATATCGAGGATCTCGGGGATGATGATCGGTTCGTACAGCCACGCGTCGGATATGGCCCCCGGCCGCAGCATTTCGTTCATGAGAATGACGGCGCCGCCCATGGAATGCCCGACGGCACGAATCGGGGTGTCTGATCCGATGTGTTTGATGACCGCGCCGAGGTCGGCGGCCATGTTCCACCAGTCCATGGATGTGCCGGTCGGGTATTTGCTGTCGCCGTGGCCTCGTAGGTCGGGCGCCAAGACATGGAATTGGCCGGTGAGATGCCGTGCGATCGGCTGGTAGCAATGGGCGTGGAATCCGGTGGCGTGAACCATGACCAGGATTGGACC
>CAZHMP010000022.1:28423-35023 GCA_964533595.1 uncultured Acidimicrobiales bacterium
ATCGAATTTGGTGTCGGTGTCCGAGGCGGAGCCAAGACTTGCAGATATCTGGGACTCGCAGCCGTTGGCCGCGGCGTTGGCGGTTGTCGCTTCGATGGCCGCGGGCTCGATGTCGAGCGCCACGACCCGAGCACCAAGGCGCGCCGCGGCGATCGAGAGCACGCCCGAGCCACATCCGACATCGAGCACTGTCATGTCCGATTCGACGACTTCGGCCAGGGCGGCGACGCAAAGACGCGTGGTGGGATGAGATCCGCTGCCGAAAGAGTGTCCGGGGTCGATCAGGATGGCGTCGGCGCCGTCGGGCGGCGGGATCCACGGCGGACAAATCACGAATGGGCCGGCCTCCACCCAAGTGGCATATTCACGCCAGGCGTCGAGCCCTTCGTGATCCTCCACGGATTCGATCAGTGGTTCCACGCCGAGGGTTGTGGCGGCAGTGTTGGCCAAGGCGAGATCCGTGAATGCTGCCCGAAGCGAATCACCCAGGTCCTCCACGCCCGAAACCCCCAGCATCCACAATCGTGCGCTGATCACCTCGGGATCACGATGCGTGACGTCCACAGAGAGCAAGTGATACACGTTGACTGCCCTGTTAGTCGTCGCCGTGCTGGTCGAGGTAGCGCTCGAACTCGGCGGCTATGTCGTCAGGGCTGGGTATCGCTGAGCGTGCCAGCTGGTCGTATTGCTCCTCCAGCCGGCGCACGTACGACACGACGTCGTCATCGTCACGCATCGCTTCGTCGACCCGTGTTTCCCACTCGATCGCCTCGTGGTCGAGTGATGACCAGTGGGTTGGTATGCCCGTGATTCGCTCGAAGCGTTCGAGAAGTGCTCTGGAGGCCTTGGGATTGGATACGCCCGTCACGTAGTGGGGGACCGATGCGCGCAGCGACACCGTGGGGATTCCAGACCCTTCCAATTGGGCGTGCATCACACCTACGACGCCCGTGGGACCCTGGTAGCTGGGCTGGCCGAGTCGCATGATCTTGGCTAGTTGAGGATCGGTGGTGGAACCGGTGACGGTGGGCGGCCTGGTGTGAGGAGTCTCGGCGATCATTGCACCGAGGGTGACCACCATCGCCACATCAAATTGTTTGGCCAAGTCGACGATCGACTCGACAAACGTGCCCCAGCGAACGTGAGGTTCGACCCCTTCGATGAGCAGGAGATCGTGTTCCTGGGTGGGCACGGGCGAGCTGCAGATCTCACTTCTGGGCCAGTCGATCTTGCGCACGCCCTCTCCGTCGAGAGTGATCTCGGGACGTTGCCGACTGAAATCGAAGAACAGATCGGGGTCGATGTCTCCCAGATGGGTGGAATCGGTGGCGCGGATCGCTCGAACCGCACCTGTGGCGGATCCACCGACATCGAACCATCCCTCGAACGCAGTGACGAGAATTGGCGACCGCAACTGTTCGGGCGGATCTTGATACCAGACGACGGATCCCACGGCCCAAGGATGCCCGCGGAATTGGCGTGTGACTCTCTGGTGAGTTTGTGGACGCCCTCCGGCGGTGGTCAGCCGAGGTAGACGAGCTGCTCGTCGAGCATCCGGTGTGCGATCCCTTCGCCCCGCAACACGGCTCCCAGATCGGTGGGCTCGCCTTCGGCGACTTGTTGCATGCCGTGGTCGGCGTAGACCACCGCAGCGGTGCGGTCGAGTTTCCCGGCGGCATCGACCGCGTCGAGAAGTTGCCCGATGCGAGCGTCGGTTTCTGTGATTGCGGCTCTCGTCATGTCGCCGTGGGGACCGTTGAAGTGGCCGATTTCGTCGGTGAGGCTGAAGTTGACGAAGGTGAAGTCGGGAGGGGCGCCGTTGGAGCCGTCCCAGAAACTCTGGGCATGATGGACACTCTGGGCATCGATGACGGACATGTAGCGGTACTTCTGAACTTGGCCGAATTCCGCGTGGCGATGTCGCCGCCGCTCCGACTCCGGCGGAGACGAAACTGATCTACCTGCGCGGAACTCGGCCCACGTAGACCAGTCGGCGCCGCGATCCGCGTACTCGAATGCCGACACAGATCGAGCGTCGGGGCGCGACCGGTGAAGCGCTTCGTGCACCGTCTCGATGCCTGGCTGTAGGTGATCGCAGGCTCTCATCATCGATTCGAGCTGCAGAAGATCAACCGTGGTGTCGCGGCTTCGGTCGTACCAGGTGTTGTGGACGATGCCGGTCCGGCCGGGATGGACACCCGTCATCGAGGTGGTGTGGTTGGCGAGCGTCACCGTCGGCAGCGATGCGATCAGTCCGCCGCGATACGCGGTGCCGCGCTCCATCAGCGAAGCGATCGCGGGAGCCTCACCGTCGGCAACAGCGGCATGAAGGGCATTGTTGTTGGTGCCGTCCATGAGAAACACCACGACATGCTCCGGTCGCTCGTCCGGGTCGAGTAGTTCGCTTCGTTCGGTGCCATCCTGGACGGCGAGCCTGATCCCATCCCTCGGGTTGCCTGAGCCGTCGACCCCGGCGATCGGCGGACAACCAAGAAGCGCGCTGAGGGTGGGAGCGACATCGATCATTCGAAGATGGTCATCCACTGAACCGCGTGCCCTGATTCCGGGACCGGCAGCAATGAATGGTGCCCTTGATTGAGTTATACCGAGTGAACCATGTTCACCTTCGTTGCCATGAAATCGGTGAGACGGGGAATGGAGGATGGCCAGATCAGGGGCATTCTTCGCGTCCAAAAACTGAGCCGTATGGTCAAAGGCGTACGGAGTCGCGTGATCGCCCAAGAGCGCCCACGGCTTGGCCATTTCGGCAGCTGAATTCGTTCTGTCGGCGAGCGTGTCGTTCACTGGAGATTGGCCCGATGAAGACGTAATCTCGAAACTGTCTTCGGCCCGGCAAAAGTCGACGGCACCCCTCGATGACGAAATCCTGTAGCCGTCTTCGGTCCTGCGAATCACGGCGTCGACCTGCCCGGACAACGAATCATCGGTGAGTACGGATTCGGATCGGTCGAGAGACATGGCGGCATGCTAGATCACGCCGCTCGCGACTTGTCGTTGACATCGAACGCGAATCAACTACCCTGTCGGCAGTGAAGTACCCAACTTCTACCCTGCTTCTTCTCACGTAGGCGAGCGCCACATACCGGTGCTCGCCAGAACCCTCCTGCCCACGGGCCGGGGGGTTTGTCGCTTTTAAGAACAGGTTCACACCCCACATGTCATGAAGGAAACATTGCGATGACCACCATGCATCACGAGAAGTACAGCCCCTATCCGGCTGTTGAGCTTCCCGACCGCACCTGGCCGGATCGCCGTATCGAATCGGCGCCCATCTGGTGTTCGGTCGACCTTCGCGACGGCAACCAGGCGCTCGTCGATCCGATGGACTCAATACGCAAGAAGCGCATGTGGGACCTGCTCGTTGCCATGGGATTCAAGGAGATCGAAGTTGGATTTCCCGCTGCCTCACAGACCGATTTCGATTTTGTGCGAAGTCTGATCGAGGGCGGGCACATCCCCGATGACGTCACGATTCAGGTTCTCACCCAGGCCCGTGATGAACTTATTTCTCGCACGTTCGAGGCGATAGATGGAGCGCCCAGCACCATCGTTCATCTCTACAACTCGGTGTCGGTCACTCAGCGCCGTGTCGTATTCAGGATGAACAAGGCGCAGATCGTGGGAGTGGCCGTTGCAGGCGCCGAAGCGTGTATGCGTGGCCTGGATGAGTCAAATAACCCTGACAGCATTCGGTGGGAGTACTCACCGGAGAGCTACACGGGCACCGAACCCGAATACTCGGTTGAGGTATGTGAGGCGGTCATGGATGTGTTCGGCCCCACCCCGTCTCATCCGATCATCCTCAATCTGCCAGCCACGGTGGAGATGTCGACCCCGAATCTCTACGGCGATCTCATCGAGAGGTTCGGCCGCGACATCAAAGGCCGGGATTCAGTGTTGATATCGCTTCATCCCCACAACGACAGGGGCACAGCGGTGGCCGCAACCGAGGTGGGCCTGATGGCGGGCGCCGATCGAGTGGAAGGCACCTTGTTCGGCAACGGCGAGCGAACCGGCAATGTGGATGTGGTCACCTTGGCGCTCAACATGATGTCCCAAGGAGTCCACCCTCACCTCGACATGACAGACATCGAAGAGATGCGACGGGTGTTCGAATTCTCCAACCGCATGCAGGTCCCGCCGCGCCACCCATACGCCGGCGATCTCGTCTACACGGCATTTTCTGGCAGCCATCAAGACGCCATCAAGAAGGGCATGGCCGATATCTACAACGTTGCACCGGGTGAGGCCATGAGCGGCGGCTACGACAAGTGGGACGTGCCGTACTTGCCGGTCGATCCACGGCACCTGGGGCGCAGCTACGAAGCGGTGATTCGTGTCAACAGCCAGTCCGGCAAGGGCGGAGTTGCTTACGTGCTGTTGCACGAATACGGCCTCGATCTGCCGCGTGGCCTTCAGGTCAACTTCTCAAAGAAGATACAGACGGTCACCGAGGACACGGGCACCGAGATCACGTCTTATGAGATCCACCGTCGCTTCGTGAGCGAATATGTCGAACCGGCTGTGAGGCCGGTTGAAATCATCGGCCATCGCGCGACCACCGACACAATCGATACCGGACAGACCAAGATCGAAGCCCGAATGCTCGTCAGAGGTGAGGAGGCGACTCTGACCGGTGAAGGCAACGGACCGATCGACGCGTTCGTTGCCGGCCTTCGCGACGCTGGGCTTTTCAACGGCAAGATTGTTGACTACTCCGAGCACGCCGTTGGTGCTGGCTCGGATGCAACCGCCGCTGCCTACGTTGAGATCGACACAGGAGACCGCGACACCGTCTGGGGTGTCGGGCTTCATGAATCGATTGTGTCGGCGTCGCTGCGAGCGATCGTTGCCGCTGTCAATCGGTTGGTGGCTGAGGGCCGCCTCTGAGAGGTCAGGCCGGCGCCACCACCGGGGTGGTGTCGGCAGCCGGCGCCAAACGTGTTCGAACGGTGATGGTGTCGGTTGTGTAGACCAATTCCACGGCGGCGCCGTCAGCCCGCAACGCTACGTCGATCGACGCTTCGGTGAGGCCGAGGTTGACGCCGGGGTAGGTGGCGGTGACTTGCTCTCCGTTCACGGCCAGAGCACCCGGCTCGAGAAGCGGCCCAAGCGGATCGGAGCTGATGTCCTGCTGAGTCTGCTGGACCCAGTTGGCGCCTCCGTCGATGCTCGACCAGATGACTCCACCGACCGCGACAATGTCGACGTCTGACCCTCCGGCGGTTGTGGTCTTGAACTCGGATTCGCCGTTGATGTTGCGGCCGGTCACCTCGGTGACTGGATTGCCGCTGGTCTCGACACGCGTGTCGAAGTCGTATGCGCTTCTCATGGCTGAGAGGTTGTTGGTGATGGTGGTGGCGGCATCGACTTTGGCAGCCGCCGCCGCGGAGATGGTTGTGGTGGTGGGCGTGCTTGCCGCTGCGCCACCCTCCTCTCCGTCGTCTCCGGAACACGAGGTGGCCAGGATGAGGGTGGCGGCGATTGCCGCCATGATCTTTGTGGCTCGTGCCATTTTGGTCATTTTGTCGTCTCTTTCGCCTCAGTCGTCTTCGTGTTCTTCGTGTTCGTCTTCGTGCTCGTCATCATCGTCGTCATCGTCCTCATGCTCGCCACGGGGAGTCGCCGTACCGTTGATGGTAGATGCGGCGTTCGGATCGGTGAGCGACACCGTGGCGGTTCCCTCGCCGCCGGTCGCCACCACGTCGAAGGTGAGATTGGTCGAAACTTGGGCCGCTGGGTCGTCAGGCGCATCGAAGAATGTGATGAATTGAAACAGATGTCCGTTGTTCACCGTGGGTTCGATGATTTGGTACCAGGTGATCTCACCCGCACTGGCCACGACGCCGGTGTCAGCCGGCACGGTGCCGTTGATCGAGTTGACCACGATCGTCGGTGTGCCTGTGGAGTCGGTGCCGAGCGTGTACCCGACGACAACGATGTCGCCGTTTCCGAGAGGATCACCGACCCACTGTTGGTCTCCGGCCACTGCGATCGGGCCTGCTCCGGTGGTGGTTCCGTCGTCGAGCTTGATCAGCGTCTCGACTGGTGAGTCGCCGCTGTCGAATTTGATTTCGAAGGCGCCCATTTGGTCGGACTGTGATCCGCCGCCTGTGTCGCCGGATTCCGGCGACATGACGGCTGCCGGCGGACCGGCGGGGGATATCTCTGCGCTTATGAATCCTCCGGCCGAATCGATGAGAACGGAGATGACCATCGAGGTCCCGAAGACGGGCGCCTCGATATCGTTTCCCGCATCGGGTGCAGGTGCCGCCTGGGCCGCGTTGGGCGTGGCGAGCGACATGGCCAGCAGTGTTGCAGTCCAGATCGGCATGGCGATTCTTTTGAGACTCATCTTGGTTGTCCTTGCTCGCGCTCGACCCGGAGGGTGAGACGATCGTTCTCTTCTCCTACGGCAACATCGGCCCGAAGATTCGGATTTCGGCTCGGAAATGGGTCGTCCGGACCACCTCTATACGACCATTGAAACGACGGAGGCGACCACACCGGTGGTCGCCTCCGCTATTTCGTTCCCGGCCAGGGTTCCTCTGGGGATTCCCTACTGGATATGTGGTGGCT
>CAZHMP010000023.1:0-14285 GCA_964533595.1 uncultured Acidimicrobiales bacterium
CAATCTTGCGTGCCGTTTCATCACAAGCCCGACGCGGCCGCGGCGACGAACTGTTCAAGTGGGGCCTGGCTCCTCTATCCGATCTCTTCGAGCACTGCCAGTTGTCCGAACGGTGCAGGGCGGTGGTCGGACATTGGCGCGGTCTCTACGGTTCAGCCGCCCACGAGAGTTCCGTGGCCATTCACGCGCTGATTGCTGATCACTACATGCGCGGTGCTTGCTATCCCGAAGGTGGTGGGCAGATGATCCCGGCCAGGCTGACCGAGGTCATCGAGGCCCTGGGCGGCGAGATCCGAGTCAAGACCACAGTCAGCCGCATCATCGTGGACAACGGTCGGACCGTTGGCGTGGAGCTTGAATCGGGAGAGACGATTCGTGCCGATCAGGTGGTGTCCAACGCCGATTACAAACGCACGATGCTCGACCTCGTGGGTCCGGATCACCTCAAGTCATCCACCGTCGAGGCAGTTGAGGCCTCGGTGATGACCTATCCGTTGCTTTGCGTCTACGTGGTCGTCGACATCGACTTGGCGGAGCGTGTTCCCAACACCAACTACTTCATCTTTTCTTCGTTTGACACCGAAGACGATTTCAAGACCCTCGAATCCGGCGAGTTCCCGACCGAACCTTTCGCCTACATGGCGTTCGCCTCGCTGAAGGATCCGGGAAACGAACGCCTCTGCCCCCCGGGCCACACCAATTTCCAAATCATGACCCTCGCTCCACGCGACTACCGAGTATGGGGCGTGGAACACGGGCCGGCCGATGGCCAGACCTACCGTCGCAACAGCACCTACAAGCAGCGCAAGGCCGAAGTCACCGAGGCGCTGCTGTCCCAAGCCGAGAAGGCGATTGGGCCCTTTCGCGATCACATAGTCCACCTCGAGACCGCCACCCCGCTCACACAGGAGCGCTACACGCGATCCACCTCCGGGACGTCGTATGGGCTGATGGCCAGCCCGGAACAAACTGGGCCCTTCCGGCCCGACTACACCACGGAAATCGAGGGGCTCTTCCTCGTTGGAGCGAGCACTCAAGCGGGCCACGGCATCATGGGCGCAATGATCGGCGGCTTGTCTGGGGCAGCGGCGGCATCCGGTATCGACTTGCTGTCACGGCTCGCGCCCGATGCAGAACCATTGGTCGACTCATCGATTCTGCCTCCGGATCCCGACGACTGGGATCCATTGGAGGTGAGCCGTGGTGTCGCCATGCGTGCCCTCAGAGCCGAACGAAACGACAACGCGTAGAAGGTTCCCTCGGATTTGGTTGGCGTGAACCTCGGTGTCCCGGCAAGATGTGCGCCGTACCGGAGCCGACCACGGAGATCCAAAATGACCGAAATGACCTACCGCCGACTCGGCAATTCCGGGCTGAAAGTTTCATCACTTTCGTTCGGGTCGTGGGTCACGTTCGGCGATCAGCTTGACACCGGACTGGCCACCGACTGCATGGAGATAGCCCGAGAAGCAGGCGTCAACTTCTTTGACAACGCCGAGGCGTACGCCGGCGGAGCTTCCGAAACGATCATGGGCAAGGTATTCGCCGAACAGAACTGGCCTCGCTGGTCCTACGTGGTGTCGACAAAGCTCTATTGGGGCATCCACGACGCCGTCAATATGAAGTTCACTCTCAACCGCAAGTACCTCATGCAGGCAATCGATAGTTCGCTGGAACGGCTCGGGCTCGATTTTGTGGACCTCGTCTACTGCCATCGTTCAGACCCTGAGACGCCCATCGAGGAGACCGTATGGGCGATGCACGACATGATCGCGTCAGGAAAAGCGCTCTACTGGGGAACCTCCGAATGGCACGCAGATGAGATCCGAGCCGCCTGGGAAATCGCTGAACGGCATCACCTCCACAAGCCAATAGTGGAACAACCGCAGTACAACATCCTCGAACGAAGCAAGGTCGAAAAGGAGTACCGCAGGCTCTACGCCGATCTGGGGATCGGATTGACCACTTGGAGCCCGCTTGCCTCAGGTGTCCTCACCGGTAAGTACCTCGATGGAGTTCCCGAGGGCTCGCGAGCCACCGTCGACGGCTACGAATGGCTTTCAGACATCATCATGGATCCCGTGAGAAACGAAAAGGTTCGCAGATTGGTGCCGATCGCGGAAGAGCTCGAATGTTCGCTCGCCCAGCTGTCACTCGCCTGGTGCATGAAGAATCCCAATGTGTCCAGCGTTATAACGGGCGCTTCTCGCCCCGACCAAGTGACAGCCAATATGGGCGCACTCGATGTCGTCGATCGTCTCGACTCCCAAGTGATGCAACGGATCGAAGAGGCCACTGCCTGAGCGGCCGCGATCGCCGGTCCCTTGAGAGCTGACCGGGTCGACTACGGTCGGCGGGATGATGCGTGACCTCGAGTGGCAGCGCGAACGCATAACCGAGATTCTCGTCGGTGAGGGATTCGCACTCGCCGACATTCCGGACGATCTCGAGGAGGCGGCAAGCCACGGCGCCTACTACGTATTCAACCGAGGCGACCATCTCACCGCACGTGACCTCGCGGCGGTGACCAACTTGCCCCTCGACGAGGTGATCGAGAATCTCCACCACCTCGGAATAGTCGCGTCCTCACCCACCGACGTTCAGTTCAACGAACGCGACATAGCCCTGGTCGACTTCTTGCAATCGGCTCGGACCGACGCGCTCGAACGAGCCGAAGGAGTCGAAATCCTTCATGTCGCCGGCACGTCGCTCGCCACCACCGCCGAGGCCGCCGTCGCCAGCCACGTGCAGGGCCCGGAGAGTCGCTCGAATGACTATGTGCAGCACCTGGAAACCAATCTCACCGCCGCTGCGGTTGGGCTCGAACTCGGGCAGCATCTCGCTACCGCATTTCGACACCACCTTCGCCAAGCCGCCCTACGCCAACGGCGCACCCAGAGCAGCCACTACCGCGAGGTTGTCGAGATGGCAGTTGGATTCGTCGACCTGGTTGGATTCACCTCCTTGTCGCAGACTCTCGACCCCGGTGAACTGGTCGACTTGGTCAAACGTTTCGAATCCCAGGCCCATGAGCTTGCGCATCAGGTGGAGACGAGGGTGGTCAAGCTGGTCGGCGATGAGGTCATGTTTGTCGCCGAGAATCCCTCGGACGCTGCGGCCTTCGCTCTGGGCATGATGCATACCTATTCGGATCGAAACGTGATTCCCAGGGGAGGAATTGCCACAGGTGATCTCGTCAATCTTCACGGAGACTATTTCGGTCCTGTTGTCAACCTTGCGGCACGTCTGGTAGCCGCCGCGGTTCCCGGTGAGGTCCTGGTGGATGATTCAATCATCTGGAGCGGCGAGATCGTCAGCGAACCGGGCGGCAGACGAATGCTGAAGGGGTTCGACGACCCTGTGAGAGTCCACTCTCTGAGGCGGGCCTCAGGTGACGACTCAATCTCAATCCCAAGCCACGATCACGGCTGAGAACCATTCGGGACCACCCAGTCAGTCCAATCCGGTGATCATCGACCACCCCCGCTCGAAGAGACCGACCGTCACGGCGTGGAGCATGTCGCCGATCTCCTTGGGGGCCTTCCCCGCCATGGCCCTGGCATTGGTGCCCTCCAAAATGATTCCGGTCTTGAAACACGCCAGCACGCCGTACCACTCGATCATCGACATATCACGCCGGCTACCAAGACGGTAACGCTCCACCAATTCGGATGCGGTCGGAAATCCCTGCCACGGCTCTACCGGTAGCAGGGCGGAACTCTCGTCCGGGTCCGGCCACATGGCCAAGATTCCGCCAACATCCACGAGCGGATCTCCGACCGTGGCCAGTTCCCAGTCGACCACTGCGGCCACATCGGGCGAGTCATGTCGAAACATGACGTTCCCCAAATGAAAGTCGCCGTGGATGAGCCCGGGAGTGAACTTCCTTGGGCGATTTCGCTCCAGCCAGTCCCCCACCGCGTCCAGGTGCGGAATGTCGGGACCGTCATAGCCGTCGAGGCGGGAGAACGAATCGAGCTGAGAACGCCATCTCGGTACTTGCCTCTCCAGATAGCCGTCAGCCTTTCCAAAGTCGCCAAGCCCCACCTCGACATGGTCGACTGCTCCCAACGACGCCGCGGCATCGGCGAATGACAGACCCATCCGGCGTCTGATGTCTGGGTCGCCAGAGTGGAGTGGAGGCATACCCGTTCCGGCAATGAATCCGTCGACCGACTCCATCAGGTAGAACGCCGCACCCAGCACCGACTCATCCGACTCTGCCGCGATGAGCCTGGGATGAGGCACATTGGACCCGTCGAGTGCTGCCAGAATTCGCGCCTCCCGACGCATGGTTTCATCGCTATTGGAACGTTTGTGAACCGGTGGCCGCCGCAGTATGAACGAGCGCCCAGAGCGCACGAAGCGCAACAGCAGATTCTGCGTACCACCCGCTAGAGGCAACACGTCGGTGATTGCTCCCTCACCCAACCCGCTCTCATCCATCCAATCTCGGAGACGTTCCAGGTCGACCACCGCTGGATCGACTGGCACCTGATCAGCCGCCACCGACTGCCTTCGTTATACCGCCGTCAACCTTGATGATCGACCCGGTGACATAGCTGCTTGCATCACTGGCCAAGTAGAGGGCCGCCCCTGCGATCTCGGACGGCTCACCCACTCGCTTCAGGGGGATTTCTTTGTCGGCCAGCGGCTCGACCAGATCCCAATCCCACGCCTTGGAAATGTCGGTGGCAAACATTCCCGGCATGATGCAGTTGACCCGGACATGAGGGGCGAAACTGCGGGCGAGTGCGACTGTGAGGGAGTTGACCGCCGCCTTGGCTGCGGCATACGGAATCTCCATTGGTGATGGTGCGACCGATGAGATGCTGCTCACGTTGATGATCGAGCCCCGCCCGGCGGCGACCATCTTTTCGCCCACCAGGGCGGCCAGCCGGAAAGGTCCCTTCAGGTTGACCGCCTGAACTTTGTCCCAGAGTTCCTCGCTCACCTCGCCGAGCGACGGGTAGAGCGGACTCATACCGGCATTGTTGACCAATACATCGACTTTGCCGAAATGCTCGTAGGCCGCACTGGCCAGTGACTCGATGTCGTCCCACCTTCCGACATGGCAACCCAATCCCAGTGCGGTCTGCCCTGTGAGAGCGGCGATCCTCTCGGCCGCATCCCGGCACGCCTCGGCCTTTCTGCTCGCCACGATCACATCGGCGCCATGAGAGGCGAACGCGGTGGCGATCTCCAAACCGAGGCCCCGACTGCCACCCGTGACCAACGCAACTCGGCCCGACAGATCGAAACTTGGAGTCGCCGGTGAGTCGTTCATGGCAGTCCCCAACCGGGTGCGTCGACCTCTGATGCGAGAATCACCGAAGCCCCCTTACCCGCAACCTCCACCGGCTTGGTGCCGGGGCTGCACATCATGTGGAGCGTGCGGCGATCCGGACCGCCCAGGGCACACGCCACCGCCGACATTTCTGTCTCAATCACATCTGTAATCTCGCCACCTTCGACGACGCGCGCAAATCGATGGCCAATCACATCTGCCATCCAGATTCCTCCCTCGGCATCCAAACAACACCCGTCCGGAGCACTTCCCTCGACGTTCGCCCAGATACGACGATTGCTGAGCGACCCGTCTTGATCGACGTCGAACGCGCTGTATCTACCGCCGAACGTCTCACCCACGATGAGAGTGGATCCATCGGGGGTCATCACCGAGCCGTTCGGGAACATCATGTCGTCAGCGAGCAACTCGGCAGAGCCATCCGGCGAGATTCCAACCAGCTGGCCGAGAGCAAACTTCTCGTCGTTGTCGAGATCAAATCCGAAGCTGCCCACGTAGGCGTGCCCCGTGGGTGAAACCACCATGTCGTTGCAGTTGCCAACCACCAGATCAGACAGGTCGGCATGGACGCGAAGATCGCCGGCGGGCGTGCGGGCCAACACCATCTGATTGAGCATCGACACCACAAGCAACGTTCCGTCGGGCATCCAGCCGAGACCCGATGGCCGCTCGGCGACGCTGACGACTCGCTCTTCGATGCCATCGGCATCGAAGGTGAAGACGCCCCCACGGTAGAAGTCGGAGAACCAGAGCTTTCCGTTGTGCCAGCGAGGTCCCTCTCCGAAATCGATGCCGTGGTGGAGGAGCCGAGCTTTGGTCATCTGTCGATGGTGGTCAGGCGTCCAGGTATCGAGTGACAGCGACGGCCGACCCGATGACGGATACCAAGACGGATATGCCCAGCACCATCACCGAAGTGCGCATGAACTCCGAACTCGTGACCTGGAACCCGTTGAGCAGGGCGAGACTGTTGGAATCATTGAAGCCTGAGATGACCCAATGGTCGAGCGCCCAGAGTCCTCCCCACGCGCCCAATGCTCCCAATACGGCTTGGGCCAGCCCCTCGATCATGAACGGAATGCGAATGAACCAGTTGGTGGCACCCACCACCTTCATGATCTCGATTTCCTCGCCGCGATTCTTGATGGCACTCACAATGTTGGTGAGTATCAAGAGGGTGGCGGCGGCCAGCAAAATAACTGATCCGATGAAGAACACAATGCCGATCTTGTCGGCCTGGGTCTGGATCACTCTGATCGTCTCGTCGGCGGACACTACGCTTCGCACGCCCGGCCTTCCCTCGAACTGGCTCGACAACTCCCTCACCACATCGGCATCGGGATCCGAGGGCACCACCCGATAGGAGGGCGGCAACTTCTCCGCGGGAACGGCGGCAATCAGTTCAGGGGTATCGGCGAATAGTGTCTTGAACTCTTCGTATGCCTGGTCTTGGTCGACGTAGGTCCAATCCTTGATCTCAGGACTTTCGGTCAGTGCGGTTCGGATTGCCGAGTCCTGAGGCGCGGAAGCGTCGGGATTCATCCACACGACAAATTCGATTCCGCCCTCCCATCGAGCGGTGGCGTTACCTACCGCGTAGTTGAAGAGGAAGAATCCGCCGAACAACCAGAGAGATACACCGATGGTGATGACGGTGGCCGAAGTGAGCAAGATATTTCGCCACAGGTTCTGGGCGGTCTCGCGGACGGCATAAATGGGGCTGATGGCCATGTCCGCTCCTACTCGTATACGCCGCGGGCTTGATCACGAATGATCGAACCCCGGTCCAGTTCGATCACTCGGCGACGCATTGTGTCGACGATGCCGCGATCATGCGTTGCCATGACAACCGTGGTGCCGGTTCGGTTGATTCGATCGAGCAACCGCATGATCCCGACAGACGTCTGTGGGTCGAGGTTTCCGGTTGGCTCATCAGCCAGAAGAATCAGGGGACGGTTGACGAACGCCCTTGCGATGGATACCCGCTGTTGCTCACCGCCTGAAAGTTGGTCAGGGAAGTTGTCGATCTTGCTCGTCAGGCCGACCAATTCGAGGATGGCGGGAACCTGCTTGCGAATGACCTGCCTCGGCTTGCCGATCACCTCCAACGCAAACGCCACGTTCTCGTAGACCGTCTTCTTACGGAGCAACTTGAAGTCCTGGAAGATGTAGCCGATGTTGCGGCGCAGGTACGGGACCTTCCACGATCCGAGGCTGCCGATGTCCTTGCCGGCCATGTAGATCGTGCCGTTCTCGGGCACTTCCTCGCGGTTGAGCAACTTGATGAACGTCGACTTGCCAGAGCCGGATGCCCCCACCAAGAAGACGAATTCACCCTTGCCGATATCTATGGTTGCGTCACGAAGAGCGACCACGTCGCCCTTGTAGACTTTTGTGACATTTTCGAGCTTGATCATGCCGATCCTGGGGAACGTGGTGCCCGGCAAACGAACGGTAGCAGCGCGCTTGGCTGATTTCTTGTCAATCGACTCACTGGCGCTCCTCCGCTTTGGCCCGACTCCAACGAAGCCAAGCCTCCATGAACGGCTCGATGTTTCCGTTGAGGACCGATTCGACCTGGGCGGTCTCGTAGCCGGTTCGCAGGTCTTTCACCATCTGATAGGGCTGTAGTACGTAGCTGCGAATTTGGCTGCCAAACCCCACGTTTTGTTGTTCTCCTGTGATCCCGGCAATTTCGGCCTCACGTTTCTGGCGTTCGAGCACCAAGAGCTTCGACGCCATCATCTGCATGGCTCGATCCTTGTTCTGGTGCTGGCTTCGCTCATTCTGACAGCTGGTTACGGTGCCGGTGGGGAGGTGGGTGATTCGCACAGCTGAGTCGGTGACATTCACGTGCTGACCTCCCGCCCCTGACGATCGATATGTGTCGATCCGAAGTTCCTTCTCGTCGATCTCGATCTCGTTGCCGACCTCTTCGAAGAACGGCGCTACTTGTACTGCACTGAAGGCCGTTTGGCGTTTGCCCTCGTTGTTGAATGGTGAGATTCGAACCAGCCGGTGAACGCCATGTTCGGATTGCATCATCCCGTATGCGTGTCGGCCCTTCAATATGAACTCGACAGAACTGAGGCCGGCTTCCGTACCTTCGGAAACGGCGGTGATCTCGATGTCGAGGCCCTTGCCATCGGCCCACCTGTTGTACATTCGCATCAACATCTCGGCCCAGTCTTGAGCGTCGGTTCCGCCCTCTCCGGACTTGACCTGACAGACTGCGTCTCGTTCGTCGAACTCGCCGGTGAACAATGATCGCAGCTCGAGCTCGTCGAATTGTGAGGTGAGTGATTCCACCGAGTCGGCGATCTCGGGCTCGAGCGATTCGTCACCCTCCTCGCGCGCCAATTGGTGCAAGACCTCGACGTCATCGACCGCACCGCTGAGTGCGGAGAACGCATCGAGGTCCTCTACGACACCAGCAAGTTCCGATGTGACGCTGCGAGCCTTGTCTGGGTCGTCCCAGAGATCCGGACGCGACGCCTCCACCTCGAGTTGCGGCCGTTTCATCTCGAGTTCGGCAATGCGGAGATAGACCGCGGCCTCGTCGAGGCGCGATCGGATCGCCGATATATGTTCCGAGAAGTCCTGCATGTGTACCGAGGCTCTACAACGTGGACTGAACGACGCTATCCGGCTGTGCCCGCCGCGCCGTGACAGTGCTTGTACTTCTTGCCGCTACCGCACGGACAGGGCTCGTTTCTGCCGACCTTCTCGAGCTCTGATTTGACGAGTGGAACCCGAGACTTCTGCGCGTTGGGTTGCACCTCTTTGGGAGCTCCTCCAACAGGGATGTCTTTTGTGGGTGTGCCCGGTGAGGCGTCACTCTTTTCTTCGGTGACACCCGTGAGCTGCTGCTCCGGAGGAGCCGCAGCGGGCTGATTCACAGCAACTTGAACGTGCATGATGTACTTGATGAAGTCGAGCGCGATGCCCGACATCATCAGGCCGAACATCTCGAATCCCTCTCGCTGCCACTCGGTGACCGGGTCCTTTTGACCCATGGCACGGAGGTGTATTCCCTCACGAAGCAGATCCATTTCCCGTAGGTGCTCACGCCAGCGCTGATCGATCAATCTCAGCATCACCTGACGCTCGACCTGACGAATGATCTCCTCGCCTAGCTCGGCTTCACGAGCTTCATAGGCGGCCGCCCCGTCCTCATAGAGCAGATCTTCGAGGCTCTCGGTGTTGAACACATCGCTCAGCGACTCTGCAGTGAGTTTGGTCGGCCAGAGCGTGGTGATCTCGGTGATCAGGCCATCAACATCCCAATCCTCGGGCACATCGGATGCCGCGAACGTGGACGCGGCGCTGCGCACGGCATCGTCGATGTATTCCAACACCTCGGAGCGCAAGTCGGCTCCATCGAGAATCTGCGATCTGCGCAAGTAGATCACCTTGCGCTGCTCGTTCATCACCTCGTCGTACTCGAGGACGTTCTTTCGAGTCTCGGCATTTCGCTGCTCAACGGTGTTTTGAGCACGCTCGATGGCCTTGCTCACCATCTTCGCCTCGATCGGAACGTCTTCGTCGAGAGCGCGATCCATCACCCAAGTCATGGCGCCGGTGGCAAACAGTCTCATCAGCTCATCTTCGAGCGAAAGATAGAAACGACTCTCCCCGGGGTCACCCTGGCGGCCGGCACGACCCCTCAACTGATTGTCGATCCGGCGACTTTCATGGCGTTCGGTTCCGAGCACATAGAGTCCGCCCAGCTCGATCACCTTCTCCTTCTCGGCATCGGTGACCTCGGTGTACTTGGTGAGAAGCTCTTGGTACCTGGTTTCACCTTCGTCGCTGGCTTGATCGAGTCCCTCCGCGCCAAGGTCGCGGCCGGCCAAACCCTCCGGGTTTCCGCCCAGCAGAATGTCGACACCACGACCCGCCATGTTGGTGGCGACGGTGATCTTGTTGAGGCGACCCGCCTGAACGACGATTTCGGCCTCGCGGTGATGCTGCTTGGCATTGAGAACTTCGTGGGGAATCCCACGTCGCTGCATCATCACCGACAACATCTCCGACTTCTCAACCGAAATCGTGCCAACCAGAACCGGCTGGCCCGTTTCGTAACGACCCTCGATGTCGTCGAGAACCGCCAGAAACTTCGCATGCTCGGTCTTGTAGATCAGGTCGGCCTCATCGAGGCGAACAAGTGGACGGTTGGTCGGCACCGGCACTACATGGAGACCGTAGGTGCTCACGAACTCCGAAGCCTCGGTCTCGGCCGTGCCTGTCATTCCCGCGAGACGCTCGTACAGCCGGTAGTAGTTCTGCAAGGTGATGGTGGCGAGAGTTTGGTTCTCTTCCTTGATGGCCACGCCTTCCTTGGCCTCGACCGCCTGATGCAGGCCGTCGGACCAGCGACGACCGTCGAGAACGCGGCCGGTGAACTCGTCGACGATCTTCACCTCGCCGTCGGCAATGATGTATTCCTTGTCTCGGAGGTAGAGCTCCTTGGCTCGCAAGGATGCTTGCAGCTGGTGGACCAGGTTCGCCGACACCTGGTCGTAGAGATTCTCAATGCCGAGAGCTCGCTCCACGGCGTGGATACCGTCCTCGAGCGGAGCGACGGTTCGCTTCTCCTCGTCGACCTCGTAGTGAAGGTCGCGCTGGAGTCCACGCGCGATGCTCGCGAATTTCGTATAGAGCTTGGCAGCGTCGGCAACGCGGCCCGAAATGATCAAAGGGGTGCGTGCTTCGTCGATCAGAATCGAGTCGATCTCGTCGACGATGCAGTAGTGGTGGCCGCGCTGCACCTGAGCCTCACGAGACATCGCCATGTTGTCGCGGAGGTAGTCGAAACCGAATTCGTTGTTTGTGCCGTAGGTGATGTCGGCCGCGTACTGCTTTCGCTTCTCCGCGGAATCACGTTCACCGGGAATGACCAAGCCAACGCTCAGCCCCATCCAGCGATGTACCTGTCCCATCCATTCGGCGTCCCGGCTGGCGAGATAGTCGTTGACGGTGACGACATGAACGCCCTTTCCGGTGAGCCCGTTGAGATAGATCGGCAAGGTCGAGGTGAGGGTCTTTCCCTCGCCCGTCTTCATTTCCGAGACCCAACCCAAGTGAAGGGCCGCGCCGCCCACCAGCTGCACGTCGTAGTGCCGTTGGCCGAGCACGCGCTTGGCTGCCTCCCTGACGACGGCAAAGACATCGATCAGGAGATCGTCTGGTTCGGCGCCGTTGTGGAGCATGTCGCGAAACTCGGCGGTCTTGGCTTGGAGCGCCTGATCACTCAGGGCTTCGTACTCGGGTTCGAGCGCGTTGATGTCGGGAACGAGCGCGTTAAGCGCCTTCAACTTCCGGCCTTCACCCGACCGGAGAACTTTCTGAAAAATGCTCATATGTGGGAATGGAGTCTACCGACCCCGACGAGGCTCAGTCGGCCACGTCTATCAGCCCCACATCACCATCGTCGCGGCGGTACACCACAGCAGCCCTGCTCGTCTCCTTGTTGACGAAAAAGAAGAAGCCGTGGCCCAGAAGTTCCATTTTCAACACTGCATCGTCGGGCGTGAGGGGACCGATATGGAAACGCTTCGTCTTGACGATGCGCGGCATCGGTTCTTCCTCCGCCTCCTCGAAATCCACGCCGGCCAGCTCGACCGTATTGGGAGCTTCGCCCTCGGCGACTCGAATCGTGTCGCTGCCTTGATGGATTCGCCTCAGCTTCGTGCGGAGCTTTCGAATCTGTCGGGTGAGTTTGTCGGTGGCCAAGTCGACGGCGGAGAAGGCATCAGGGGCCGTGACCTTGCATCGAATCCGGTGCCCATCGCCATCAAGCACAACCTCACAACTGAGCTTGTCGGAGATACGCGGATTTCGAGTCTCGGTGAAGTGAACTTTCCCGGATTCGAGTTTCTCGAAATATCGGTCGAGGTAACCAATCTTCTCGCGTGTCACCTCCTCCAGTCTCGGCGTAACTCTCACGTGCCGACTACTGATGGAGATTTCCACGCTTGGCCTCCTGGGTTGAGTTTCCTACACAATAGATCGACAAGGGGCCGATTGGGTAGCGCCAAATGGCACAACTCTTGCAACCACCAACGCCGACACTCGCGAATGACCTCTGGCACGCAGACACGATGCTGCAGCAGCCAAGGTGGAACCGGTGGTGGACACGTCGTCAATCACCAGAACACTCCTTGACGAACCACGACGACGTGCGACGTAGGTCAACTTCGGGCCCGCCAGCCGGCCGGCGAGATCGCGCGAAGTCTGGGCCGCAGAATCGTGTCGACGCAGCAGCTTCACGGCACGACAGCCGACCCGACGAGCGATGGCCCGTGCCAACAGTTCACTCTGATCGAATCCGCGCTCCCGACGGCGCCGTGGCGTAGCAGGAACCCATGTGATCACATCTGACGGCGGACAGACCTCACAAAGTTGGTCGGCCAAGCGACTGATCAAAGAGGTGGACCGACGGTATTTCAGATCACGAATCAGGGCGGCTGCATCTCCCGAGTAGCTCCACCGAGCAATGCATTCATCAATACCCGGCACAGCGAACTCGAGTACCGGCGGACTTTGAGTCATGCACGGACTATAGAAACGCACTACGACATCCGGTTGTGCCGTCCGCTCTTGACCCGGTTGCCGTGCAGTCCCACCGTCGTTCAGTGGCCAGAGAAATTCGGATCTCGCTTTTCGACGAATGATGCAAGGCCCTCACGGAAATCGTCGGTTTCGGCCAGCTGAGCCTGAGTCGCGCCGAACGCCTCGATAGCGGACTCTTGACCTTCAACGACATACCGCATCGACGAAGCCTTCGTGGCCTGCACCGCCAGAGGTGCACCTCGACAGATCAACGCTGCGAGCTCCATCGCCCGGTTCAATTCTTCGCCCGCTGGGACCACTTCTTGCACAAGGCCGATCCGATGCGCCTCATCAGCATCGAATTCATCGCTGGTGAGCAGGTGGTACATCGCATTCCCCCAGCCGCCTCGCTCAACAAATCGGAGCGTTGCCCCACCGGTGGCATGGATACCCCTCAGTGGCTCCAGTTGGGAGAATCGACAATCGTCTGCCGCCACCACGATGTCTCCGCCCAGCATCAGCTCGATTCCAAGCGTGAAGGTGATTCCCTTCACCGCACTCACAACGGGCTTTCGACACGCTC
Organism: uncultured Acidimicrobiales bacterium; assembly: GCA_964533595.1. Classification (GTDB taxonomy): domain Bacteria; phylum Actinomycetota; class Acidimicrobiia; order Acidimicrobiales; family Aldehydirespiratoraceae; genus SZUA-87. The sequence continues at coordinate 13,446 of CAZHMP010000023.1, forward strand.
GACCGAGCGCAGTCGGATCGACCTTCCCGGCACGATCTCCGGACCTGAGGCCTTTTTGCATGTTGGAGGCGAACCTCGGCAGGTCGAGGCCGGCGGTGAAGTGGTCGCCCCATGCGTGCAGCACCCCGACCCAAAGAGCCGGATCCTGATCTAGCCGGGTGTAGGCATCGATCAACTGGCCCATCATCTCGGGGGTGAACCCGTTCAGTTTCCGTTGCCGGTCGATCCCAATCTTGAGGATGTGATCGTCGACCACTTCGGTTGTGATGCGGCCGAGTTCTTCGGCTTCAGTCATCGAAGGTCCCCGGCGTGGTCCTCGTACACGGCTGGTCGCTTGTCGAAGAATGCGTGAACGGCTTCCACTTGGTTCTTCCTCCCGATGAGGGAACCAATCACCTTGCGCTCTTCGGCAAAACCCGTTGCCCAATCAGCTTGGCCGGCGAAGTCGATCAGGTGTTTCGCCCCGCGAATTGCATCGGGACTCTTCTTGGAAATCTCGCCGGCCAGGCGAAGCGCCTCAGTTCTCGGATCGTCGGCAACCTTCGTGGCCAACCCGATACGAACAGCCTCCTCGCCGTTCACCTCCCGTCCGGTCCATGTCAATTCTTTGGCAACGTCTGGTCCCACCAGCCTTGGCAGAACTTGCGTGGCGATCATGTCGGGAGTCAGGCCCCACCGAATCTCCAGCACCGACATCCGTACATCCGGACTCACGATGCGGATGTCGGCTCCCAGTGCCAACTGCAGTCCGCCGCCAAATGCGACTCCGTGGACAGCGGCGATCACCGGAACCGGCAACTCGTGCCACGTCCAACAGGCCTGCTGCGCATGATGGGTGAT